>CAWVZW010000020.1:0-47169 GCA_963934735.1 uncultured Planctomycetaceae bacterium | reverse complement strand
CCGAAAATGAGAAAAAGAGAATTTTCAAACAAGAAACTTATGGGGCGCCGCATATGGTTACGAAAGGGGAAAGAAGTTGTGTGTTGTTCTGGAAAAAATCTGTAGTCTCAGCAAGTTAGCTTGTTATAGTTGTCCCCGATGTTGGCAATGTCCGCTAGGTCTTGGACCAATGCGAATAACGTAATGCGAGGTTTATCACCTAGATTAAGTCGAGTTGCTTCAAGGAAGAAACGCATCCGATGAAAAAGAAAAAGATTCCGGCAAGGAGCAGGGCAATTTGCATGCTGGTTCTTGGCTGGAGTTGACGAGGCAGTAGGGTCCGGTTGACGTAGAGTGTGTGCAGGCAGCTAATTCCAAGCGCGTAGTTGTAGATTGCTGCGGCAATCAACAGCAGAGTCGCAGGCTTGACCAATGATAGTGCGACCAGTCCCATGCCTGCATAACACATTAGAACCTTAAAATAGACCTGTTTAATGGCGCCTGGAGGCATTGCGCGCAAGCGGGCACTAGTTGTCCAAAACACGTCCACCCACCGCCGGATCACGCCATCGGCAGATGTGGACATACTTGGTGCTAGTACTAGGAATCCACAAAATACGGTCATAAACCAAAAGGCATTTCCGAGTCGTCCTTCATTCGCTTCCTGTGCAGCCAACATTTCGTCTGTCATATTTGCTGGATTGTCTTCGGTTACAACACCGTTGACTCGGTCTCGAACTCCTTCAGCGGTCATGGTTGCAGCCCCCCATTTATCAGGCACAGACGAGCCACGATCCAGAAATTCTACGCTAAGCATACTTGGTAACGCTAAACCAATGAAACAAGCAGGAGCCCAAATGACCCATTGGTCTCGCATGATGTGCTTATACCATCGTTTCCAGCGGGGCATCGCGTTAGGAGCAGTGGGATCAAAGACAGCACCTTGGTGGGATAGTTGTAATTCCAGCCCACCGACCAATGAGGGTATGGCACCGACGTGGTGCCCCATTCCCCAGCCTTCATCGCGAGTGTAATTACTAATAGTTGTATTTGTCAGCCCGCCGGAACCGGAAATGGCGACCAGTGCGGAAAGGGCCGCGATTAGAGTCCAGTCAATATCCGGCATGCCGTTACCGGACGCTAACGACGTAAAGACGTTAGTTACTTGATCGCCGTCGCGTTCACCGTCGCCATCAATATCAATAAAGCCACTGTGGTCGCTCCTAAGTACAACGGGATATTCGCCTGCTTCGATACCAAGGTCGGCTGGGATTGATAATGTCGTACGACTTTCACCACTCGCCGAATCCATGTGGTAGGTAATTGTTTCAGCCAGTATGTCATCATGAGGATTCAGGTCAATCTTGACATTGGCACGTGGGGAGAGGAAGGTCGTGAAAGTAGGCTCGACGACGCCTGCGACTCCGTCCTCATCGATATCAACATAGCCACTGTCGTCGCTGTTGAGGGCGATAGGATAGTCGCCACCGGCGATGCCAAAATCGGGCGGGATTGTAAATGATGTCCGGGTTTCGCCACCGGCCGAATTCATGTCGCAGATAATTGTTTTAGCGGGTATGTCATCATTAGGATTGACGTCAATGGTGACCTTGGCTTGTGGAATGAAAATGGTTGTAAAAATTGGTTCAACGACGTCTGCCACTCCATCGCCGTCCCAATCGGTTTCACCTGCGTCGAGGTCGAGTCTTCCATTCATGTTGAAATCTTCCGCCAATACCGTGGGGACCGTCCCAACCTTGAAAAATCCCGTACCAATTTCAACCCACGTGCCCCATGAACTCCAGCCAATCGCAAGAACCAATAGAAAACCGAGCACGAGTATGATTTTTAAACCCATAACCCATTTAAGCGCAACAAGAATTTTCCCGCCAAAGATGAGGGGCACCAGTGCTGTAATGAAAATCCCTACTCCCATCGCACGTATCCAGAAGTAATGAGAAAGTTCAATCCCAAGAAACGTTTGCATTTTTGTAGGATCTTCGGGATCGGGAACTATTCCTGCAAGGGCTGCAAACAATGGCATTGCCGCTGTCAGGGCGAGGTAGGGAAAGACGGACCCGAGGTCAAGGGTCATGTAAACCGGCATCCAAAATCGGCTCCCAGGTTTGCTACGGAATTTACCCGTAAAAATTGGTTCTCCACAATACAGCGTGTATCGACTGATTTCGAGGTTGTATATTACTTGTCCGATGATGCTTAGCGTTGCTAGCCATAACAGAGCTCCGCCGTATTTGGCCGTTACCTCTGGGCCGACGAGCCACTCGCCGCCACCGATTGCCGCTCCGCCCAAAATTAACCCTGGTCCGAGCATACCGGCCCATTTCTTTATAGTAAATCTGGGCGCATCTGGTAGTCCGGCCGCATCCCATTGCGGCATCGTTTTGTCACCAGGCCATGGCGCTTCAAATCCCTCACTGTTTTGGGTCAGCTCAGCGTCTACTTCGTAACTCTCAGGGGTGTCGGCCATTATCTTGTATTCCTTTGGGATTGAAACTTAGTCCATACACTTTACTTGATTCCGGGCGAAGATGCGAACGTTCAATTGAAAAATACTAACGCCAATTCGACTAAATAAAACACCACACTGATTGCACGATGGAAATCGATTTGGATAATGGGGCTTGTCGCAATATTAGTTGATTTTCAATTACTAATATCCCGAGCAACCACAAATAAAACCGAAACTTCACGTGAGAATTGGGAAATGCAAATATTTCATAATCCCCGTTGCAGCAAGAGTCGACAGACACTGCAATTGATTGCAGAGGCGGCGCAAGAGGTCGAAGTCATTGAGTATTTGCAGAATCCTCCCACGGTAGAGGAGTTGCGGGGCGTAGTATCGCTGCTGGGCATTACCGCTCGGGAACTAGTCCGTGAGGGCGAAGTTGTGTTCCGTGACCTGGATGTGGATCTGTCTACTCTTAGCGACGATGCAGTTATCGAATTAATCGTTGCTAATCCGATTCTGATGCAGCGGCCAATTGTCGTTGGCAACGGCACTGCGATTATTGGACGGCCCCCAGAGAACGTGTTGCAGTTGTGGACTTAGTTATTACAGTGACTTGATCCCAGCGGATAATATCTTTTTTACGTCAAGCGTGTCCGGTAGACCTGCAATGATCAAAGGGTTCCAGACTTTGAAAGTGCTTTCACGTATTTGGCGTCGGGCCTGATTGAGAACGTCGATTTGTTGTTGGGCGACTACCGCTAGCGTTTCAAATACCTTCATCACCAACAGATATGCCTTCGATCCCCGTACCGGTAGGTAGTGTTTCTTCTTTAACCATCCAACGAGCATATAGGCGTTGTCTACGCTGATGGGTACGCTTTCGCATTCTTGGCCCTGGTCGTACTTATCGACGAATTGGTGAGACAAACGGGCAGTTGGTTGAATCTCGATCTCCATGCTGGTTTGGATTTGCTCAAGCGGTACCATTCTTTCGAAAACTCTAAATGCGGCCCACATCGACTCCATGCGGGCTTTAGTCATGTCTGCGCCGTTGTGTATAAACGATACGTCTTTGGCCATCGCCAATACACGCTGTGTTTTCGTTTTCAAACGTCCCTCAATTCTGTGCATGCGACGCAAAGCGCCCTCGAGTTCTTGCGCCACTTGGGCTTTCATGCGGGCTACGGCAAGCTGATTGGACGCGACCGCTGCGACAAGTGAGCTTTTAGCAACATTTAATCGATATTCCCCCAATTCTCGCAGAAAATCTACTTGGATTTTAAATACGTCACGCCACATTTCAAATTGTTCTTTTAGTGCCATAATGGTTATTCCTCATATTTTTTGTGAGTTACGGTTATCGTTGGTGAATTATTCCCCTAACCGCTGACATCACTAAGTCTTCAACCATGCAATTCTAGGAAAAAGGCAAAACGAACAAGTGCATAGGAACTCAGCTCAATAGAAATGGTATAGTTAGGAATTGACGTAAAGCGAAAAACAGCAAAAACGCGCAAGTCTGAGAACTGCGACGATGAATAATGAGATAAAAACTGATTCTGCGAGGCTTCACCACGCTAAACCTGCCATCTGGCACCCTGTGATTGACTTCCTGCTAGTAGGCGGGGCGTCAATCATCGGTGGGATCGTCATGATCGTTTGGTTCACTAACAACGAAGAATGGCTCGCCCAGTTTAATCGATACGACGAGGAACGCCAATTCATTGATCTGAGCCAGTTTTGGTTGTTTTGGATGCTCACAGCGGTTATCAGTTATCCTCACATAATGGCTTCGTATCGAATCCTGTACCGTTCTAAAGCTCAGATCAAGAAATTTCGCTGGTCGGCAATCTATGTCCCCTGCATTTTACTTATTTTGTGTACCGCTACCTTGTATGCATTGGTTGCGCCTGCAGATACGTCTGAACCGGTAGCAAAACAGTTCGAAGCCGTGGTGAATTCCAATAGTGGATTGGCCAGTTACGTTTTTGCTGGATTGTCGGTGATCAATGTCGTATATCTTGGGTGGCACTATAATCTACAAGGTTGGAGAATGACCGCGACCTTCGGCGACATGCACGGGATTCAATTTTCTACTCGTGAACAACGAATGATTAAGAGTGGTTTTGTGGCCATGATTTTCACCCACGCCGTATTGTTTTTGTCGTGGTCGCCGCTGATTCAGATGCCATTCTTCAAAGATTGGTTACCATTGTTGACACTCGCATTGCCGGTGATTGGCGTAATCGCTTTTGTCTTCGGTGGTCTCGGGTTTTATAGCGCTTACCAGCGGACAGGCAAGCGGATTCCGATCAACGCGATCACTCCGTGGGCTGTCAGTTTCTTTTGGTACTACCTTGTCACACGATATCATTTTGTTTTTGGAATTGCGGTCGTGATACAACTCGCACACGCTTTACAATATTTGAGTTTTTCAAATCGAGTCGAATACAATTTACAGCTCTCCAAAAACCCCAAGGTAAAAGTGGTGAAGTCCGTGATTCTGATGTTGGTTCTGATCTTGTCCGGCTACTTGGTGTTCATCGTTCCGAGTGTCGTAATCATGGAGAACGATTGGTCGCTGCATCTATTGTTTGCGTTTAACTTGATGGTAATCGCGGTCAATATCCACCATTATTTTGTGGACGGTGAAATCTGGAAGTCAAGCAACCTAGAAATGCGGCAGACGTTGTTCGCGCATTTAGGAGAACGATAGTCGATGGGGAGCGAAGGGAACGATAAAGATCGCTTGATCCAGGCGTTGCGAGTTGAGGTTAGACACCAGCAATCGTCGCTACAAGATATCGAGGCGGCGTTACACGACGGACCGATGCAACGCGTGATCGCCGCTCACATGCAATTGCAGGCGATGCTTGCCGGTCCTGAATTGACAAACGAGCGACTGCAGGATCTAGAGTCGATCGATCAAATGCTGAAAAAAGCCATCGAGCAAACTCGAGAAATTATCGGTGGCGGATCTTCTGCGGAAGTAGCTCTAGACGGTATCGATGACCTAGAGAAGTTATGCCTAAGTTTGACGTCGGACTGTTTTACGGTTCGTCTCGTAGCGGACGATGTGTGGGAAAAAATACCTCTGGAACTGCAGACCCCAATCCTGTTACTTATACGCGAGGCCGTCTGGAATTCAAGAAAACACAGTGGTGCGGCAGACGTGCTTGTGACGTTGTGCGGCGATCCGCCTGCAGTAGAAATATCCATCGAAGATCGAGGGTGCGGCTTTGTGGTTGAACTCGTGGATGTGGATAAATTCGGATTGTGTACAATGATGCAACGCGCTAACAACCATGGAATCGACTTAATGATCGATTCGACTCCGCGGCAAGGTACAAAAATAGTAATTAAATGTTGAGGCTAAATAGTTTGTCAAATCAGAATCGAATTCCGTGGTGGAAGTTCCTCGCTGCGATTATGGCTGTTGTTGGCCCGTGCGTAGGCGACGCGGCCGATACGGTGCCAGATAAAATCGTTGTATTGACATTCGATGACTCGGTACGAAGCCAATTTGATGTGGTGCGACCGTTGCTAAAACAATACGGGTTTGGGGCTACATTTTTTATAACGGAAGGGTTTGAGTTTCAAAAAGACAAGCAAAATTACATGACGTGGGACCAGATTCGTGAGTTACATATAGACGGGTTTGAGATAGGGAACCATACCCGCGACCATGTAGCCTTGTCCGCTGAAAACTATAAATTGCAACTCAGTAGTATCGCAGCGCGATGCCTTGAGCATGGTATTCCCGCCCCAGTTAGTTATGCCTATCCGGGTAATACATTTACATTGGAGATGTTGCCGTGGCTCGCCGAGCACGGGATACGCTTCGCACGCCGAGGCGGAACGCCTGAATTTGGATACAAAACGGGTAAAGGTGTCGCACTCGAACCCGGTTTGGACCATCCGCTGTTAATTCCCACAGCTGGGGATGCTCGCCCTGACTGGGTATTTGATGATTTTCTACGGGCTGTAATGCAAGCGGAATTGGGACGCATAGCCGTTTTACAGTTTCATGGTGTCCCAGATGGCGCCCATAACTGGGTTAGCACCTCTGCCGACAATTTCCGTGCTTATATGCTGTACTTGAAGGTAAACGGTTTTAAGGTCATCTCGTTGCGAGAACTAGACCAGTACATGGACAAGGGGATGGTACCCAAAGATCCTCAAGGTGTAATCGAAGACAGACAGGATATGATGGCGAAAGGTCTCTTGCGTAGTGAGGCGCGAATATCGCACTCTCGCCGTGAAACATCTTACTGGTTCAATATCATGAAGCGTCATGGCTATACCGTAGCGGAAACTAGGATGGCTAGCGGGCTTGATGCGAGTCGAGCAAATGCGGCATTAGAAAGGGCACGGATAGGTCGAGTCAAAGGAGGTCTGCTCGAAGTATTGCCGTATCCTGGAGGTCGTCATCCTCGAATTGGTTTTCGCGATGGTGAAATCCGACCTCAGCGAGAAACAAAGTTATCGGTCTTTTCTCCTTGGAGTACAAACGACTATATCGTGCTCGATATTCCTGAGGCTATTTGGAACAACACGCCTGATGGTCGTGAGTTGCTGTATTTGGCGCATAAACACATTCCAACGATGTGGGACAAACGTGATATTGTGCTCACCCAAGGCGAATGGCAAACGATCAAGGGTGGTTATGAGTCGGTGCGAGTGTTTCCAAACAACGTGGAACTACGGACCAAAGTCTGGCCGACCACCACTGGTGTGAAAATGGAAATGCAATTGACAAATAACTCGAAGAATCCACTCACGGGGTTATATACTCAAAATTGCGCGATGCTCGCGTATATGGATGGCTTCAACCAACAGACGACCGACAACAAGGTGTTCACTCCAATGGCAGTCGCTTGTGGTAATCCCACAGGGACAAAGTGGATTCTTTATGCGTGGCAGGCATGTAAACGTGGTTGGGGAAGTGACCTGTGTCCGTGTTTGCACAGCGACCCCCACTTCCCAGATATTCCAGTGGGAAAGAGTGTCGTTTTACGCGGGTGGTTGTCGTTTTATGAGGGAACTGAAGTTGACAAAGCCTTGGCAACGGTAAACAAGATGACTTGGCTGCAGAATCATTAGCGGAATCGTACAAATGATGAATTGTTATTTATATTGTTTTTAATAAAGGAGTAGAAGTAATGCCAACGATAGACGTAGAAGGTGTCGGTGCATTCGAAGTTGAAACAGGCAAACGATTGGTGCTAGCCTTAGTTGATGAGGCGAATGTGGACCAATTACATGCGTGTGGTGGTAACGGTAAATGCACTACTTGCCAAGTGGAAATTCTCGGCGGTGACGCGGGAGAAATGAATTCCTTAGAAGAGGAAACGTTAACAGCACGTGAACTTTCAGGCGTGCGTCTGAGTTGCCAAGTGCTTTGTGAAAACGATTTACAAGTCCGCGTGTTGAAACGACTCGAAGGTAGTGGCCGCGGTGACGCGGGCAATCGACCAGCGGATGACATTCCGACATAACATAGTGCGGGATTGGTTACTGCTGCGTCCGCAGACCTAATGTGCACGAAACAGTTTGGGGGTCACCGTCGCGTATGTACGTGATCACAACTTGCTCACCGTTTTGGTGGGCGCCGACGAGTTGGATTAAGTGCGGTGTATCCAAAATATCCGTCGTGTTGAATGTGATAAGGATGTCACCTGCCACTAAGCCAGCGGCTTTAGCTGGTGATGGTCCTTGTGGGAAACTAGTGATAACCGTTCCCTGAATGGGATCCATGCTGGCTTTTGACATGCCACGTTGCGTCAGATGTTCTGCGGTTACATCTTCCAACGCAAGTCCGAGCCATCCACGGGAGACGATTCCAGACTTCCTCAGTCGTTCGTAGACGGATTCGACGACGTGTGCAGGCACGGCAAAACTTATTCCCTGGTATGCGTCGCCCACGATCGCTGTATTGATACCAACCAATTCACCATGTTCGTTAACTAGAGGCCCGCCACTATTTCCTGGATTGATGGCGACGTCGGTTTGCAGGAATTCTTGATACACGGTCCCTACTTTGGCAGTCCGTCGGGTGGCGCTGACGATTCCAAAGGTCAGAGTTCGTTCAAGTCCAAAGGGACTGCCGATTGCCCACACCATAGTCCCGACGTTAGTTGTTGGCGACGTGGACCATTCAATGGCGGGCATTAAGGTTGGCTCTATTTTGAGTAATGCCAGATCCGTTAATTGATCGACACCAACGACGCTGGCTATTTGTTCTGTCTTATCGTGAAGTTGAACAAAGATGATTTCCGCGCCTTGGATGACGTGACGATTGGTGATGATGTATCCGTCGGCGTCCACGATGACGCCGGAACCTTGACCGCGTGAGGGAAATAGATTCGATTGTGCAAACGGATGTTGAAAATTACGGCGTGAAGCTGGTTCGGTCGAGGATGTGTGAATATGGACAACGGACGGAGTTACTTTATAGGACACAAGCTCTGAAGCAAGCGAAATCGACTTGATCGATTGATTGTCGATATGAATAGCGGCGGCGTCATATTTTGCAATTACACGTCCGTATTCCAGCGAATATTGAATTTGCTGCACGAGGTAGGGCGTACCAAAAATTATCGCTAGTAAGGCCACCGTGGTGGTTAAGAGTCTCGCAAAACGATATTTGATAGCTGCTGTGGCCATGTCGCCCGATGTATGAGAGGACGTGACGAGTGTCAATTGTGCGGGGGCTGTCGACGACGTGTCGGTTGCGTCGTCGGGTGGAGTTGTATCGTTGGGTGGGGTTGGTTCTAGGTCAATCATGGCCACTAATACCTTTTTGTGTTGCCTGCTGCCGCGACAATTAATGGTTTATTTGGTAACGTTATGAAGAGAATCAATTTGATTGCGCCTCACAGAGTTACAACCTATTATACCGCGTTACGCGTCTTGGCGATTGCAAGAAATTGTCAATTTGATAAAAACGGTGCATGCTGAGTGTGTAAAGGGAGCGAGGTTTTGGAATTGCAGTGAGATCCGGAGTCGGATTAGGTAGCGGAATTATATGGCGAAACTCACAGATGCTGACATCCACAAAATTTGCCAGCAGGCGCGCCGGGAGACAATCTTTCCAGATGGCCGCACGGCAAATGAGTTTGGAGTGGTCGCGGCCGGCGGAAAGTTAACGCGGCAGTGGGTATTAAATGCATATGTGCACGGCATATTTCCTTGGCCGTTGGATTTGGACGACGGTACGCAAGAAAAAGTTCTTGGTTGGTTTTGTCCCAACCCCCGCACCGTATTGATCCCAGCGGAAATTCATATTCCGCGGCGGCTGGGAAGGAAAATTCGGTCTGGACGGTTTCGCGTTACCAGCGACCAATCCTTCGCGACAGTCATTTCAGAGTGTAGCGGTCCACGCAAAATCGACGGAGAACTCGAGACTGGAACTTGGATTACGAGTGAGATGAAGTCGGTTTATGCGGAACTTTACGAGATGGGAATCGCGCACAGCATTGAGGTTTGGCAAGATGAGGAGCTGGTCGGTGGTCTTTATGGTATCGCAGTGGGATCGATCTTTTGTGGCGAGTCGATGTTTCATCATGTGAGTGATGCGTCACGCGTGGCGTTATGTGTTCTGGTTCAATATTTACAATTATGGGGCTTTGCATTGTTGGATGTTCAGCAGGCAACACCGCATTGCACTGCCCTCGGCGCGATTGATATTCCTCGGACAAGGTATTTTCAAATACTTGAAACTGGTTTGGATGCGCCGGCAACCTTTGGCGTGGTAGGTGGTCTAGACAACGCTTAATAAGCGACTAAACTAACCCAGTTCGGTGTTTCCATATTTTGACAACAATATTTCTGAGAGTAACAACCTAATGAAAGTAGCGATTATAAAAACGAATAAGGGCGATATTCAAATTGAACTCTACGGCGAAGAGGTGCCAAAAACAGTCGCTAATTTTGAGAAATTGGCCGGAGAAGGTTTTTACAACGGATTAAAATTCCACCGAGTGATTGCTGATTTCATGATCCAGACCGGATGCCCGGATGGCATTGGTACAGGTGACGCTGGCTATAAGTTTGATGATGAATTTCATCCTGATTTGCGTCACGACTCTGCAGGCATCTTGTCGATGGCCAACGCTGGCCCCAATACAAATGGCTCGCAGTTTTTCATTACACATGGTGCAACGCCGCACTTGGACGGCAAGCATAGCGTTTTCGGTAAGGTAATCGGCGGCATGGAAGTGGTCAACGCGATCGAGCAGGACGATGTAATGAACTTAGTTACGGTCGCTGAGCAGTCCTAGGTATTGCTAAAGTACAGCACGGGACCTTAAATAACCGACTCTATGAGAACTAAATCGTGCGTTTGCCCCCCGACGTAGGGATATACTGGAGTTTGCGCGTAGGAAAAGACCCTGTTTTATTGCAACTGAGCTTGCAGGCAGGTACAAAAGTTCGCAACAATACATAAGTCTTGCTATAATAAAACCACAACAAGCCAACCATTTTTCTAAGCACCTTCCGAACTTGGATTCCTTGTCCAGTCAGGTGCGATGCAAAAGGAAAACGCAATGAATAAATTCTTGCCGCTAACATCCATTCTGATTTTATCATTTAGCACTTTGCTATTCGCTCAAGAGGAGAAAGCCACTCCTCCTGGTTTAGGAGAACCGGGTGTGTTGCAGTCGATCGACATTGATAATATCGCCGATGACCAAACCACAATAATATCTGGGCGGGATGCTGGGTTGCAACTGATTGTGACGGGTTCCTATGACAGTGGTCAGCAACGAGATCTGACTCGTGACGTTGTTTACAGTAGTGCTCCAGCAGGTTTAGTTGAAGTCAGTTCAATTGGGTTCGTGTCGCCAATCGCTGAAGGTGCTGTCGTTATAACGGCAAAATTTAGTTCTAAGTTCAAAACAACCGTTTCAATTCAAGTCACCAATATCGTCAAGGATCTTGCTGTTAATTTCCCAAATGAAATCACCCCAGTTTTCACTAAATTTGGGTGTAATGGCGGCGGTTGCCATGGAAAAAGTAGCGGCCAAAACGGATTCCGATTGTCGTTATTGGGATTTGAACCGGATGAGGATTACGAGTTCCTAGTTAAGGAAGGGCGAGGTCGACGTGTCTTCCCAGCAGCTCCAGAGCGAAGCCTACTTCTACAAAAAGCGATCGGCGTTGTGCCACACGGTGGCGGAGCACGACTTTCCGATGACTCACCTTCCTATCGATTGCTTAGCCGTTGGATCGAACAAGGCATGCCATACGGACAACCCGAAGATCCAACCGTTACAAGTATCATTGTTTTACCAGAAGAACGTTTGATGCAGCGTAATGGCGAGCAACAGATATCGGTCTTCGCGCATTATTCGGACGGTAGCTCTAGAGATGTGACGAGAACGACTGCCTTCGATTCCAATAGCACAGAAATGGCTGAGGTTAGCGAAACAGGATTGGTAACGACCAGTCAATTGACCGGTAGTGTAGCTGTCATGGCTCGCTATCAAGGACACGTTGGTGTTTACCGTGCGACGATACCCTTAGGGATCAAAGTTGACGCGTTACCTAAGAAAAATAACTTCGTAGACGAGTTGGTGTTTAAGAAACTCATCCAACTGGGCTTACCATCTTCGATCGTCAGTGATGACGCAGTCTTTTTGAGACGAGTTACGGTCGATATTGCCGGTCGTCTTCCTACCTTGGGTGAAGCCGAAGCGTTTCTAGCGGACGCGGACCCAGACAAACGTGGTAAACGGATTGATCAGTTACTGGCAAGTACCGATTACGCAGACTATTTCGCTAATAAGTGGAATGCTGTTTTACGTAATAAGCGGCGAGTAGAGGGCGATAAAGCGGCAACGTTTGGATTCTATGATTGGATTCGTAACAGTTTACACGCCAACAAACCCTACGATGAATTTGTATCAGAGATCATTACCGCAACGGGCACGGCAGGTTCGAATCCTGCGGTTGCTTGGTATCGTGAAGTAAAAGATCAAGCGGCACAAGTGGAAGATACTGCACAACTGTTTTTGGGTTTACGAATTCAGTGTGCTCGTTGTCATCATCACCCCTTTGAAAAATGGAGCCAAGAAGATTACTACGGTTTCGCAGCTTTCTTTAGTCGGGTTGGTCGTAAGAAGAGTGCGACGCCGGGTTATGACCGAATTTTTCACAATCAGGGAAAACCAAGTGCAAAGAATCCCAAGTCGGGCAACGACGTCCCGCCAACAGGATTGGGCAGCGAACCATTGGAGTTAACGGTCGAAGATGATCCACGCCTGCATCTTGCAAGCTGGATGAGCGACCCAACTAATGAATTCTTCGCCAAGGCCTTGGTAAACCGTTACTGGAAACACTTCTTTGGCCGTGGATTGGTCGATCCAGAAGATGACATGCGTATTACAAATCCAGCGACAAATCCAGAGTTGCTTAACGCACTAGCCGCCGATTTCATAAAGAGTGATTTTGACTTAAAGCACTTGGTACGGACGATCACAAGTAGCTCGGTGTATCAACTCAGTAGTGAGCCAAACGATTGGAACAAGGATGACAAACAGAACTTCTCTCGTTATTATCCTAAGCGATTAAACGCTGAAGTCTTGCTCGATTCGATAGACCAGGTAACCGGTACAACAACCAACTTCCCCGGTGTTCCCGTGGGTACTCGAGCTTCGCAATTGCCTGACAGCGGCTTTAGCTCCTATTTTCTCACCGTATTCGGTCGACCCGAATCTAGTTCGGCGTGCGAATGTGAGCGTAGCGGCGAAGCAAACTTGGCTCAAAGCTTGCATTTATTAAACTCAGGAGAGATTCAGGGTAAATTGACCAACGGTAGTGGTCGGGCAGCAATGTTGAGTAAAGACGCTGAGCGTGAGCACGCAGACAAGATTCGCGAATTGTATTTACTATCGTTTGCACGTGCGCCGACGGCAGAGGAACATGCAATCGCAACGGCTCACATCGAAAAAGTTGGCGACGCCAAGATCGCGTATGAGGATATCGTTTGGGCTTTGATTAACACGAAAGAATTCCTGTTTAATCACTAGAACGCTAACCTGCTGATACATTAATCGGCCAGCACTGTTTTTGTTTTTCATTAGCAGTGTTTGGCCGTTTTCTAATTGGTTAAATCACAAAAGTGTGTCAACGTTTTCAGTCCATAGCGTCTTCATACCAGCCACGGTGTACCGTCTAGAAGATGGGAATTCTATTTCGCGGTGATGCTTGAATAAACTATATAACCTACGCCGATCGCCGCATCCACATCAATGGAAATTATGATTCTGGTATCGCTTGTTGGCTGTTGTAGTTTGATAACATTGGTGCCGACGTTGAGTGTCGACATGGGTAGGCGTGTTTGCTGTTTTCCATCGGAGATAACGACCGTGCCGTTTCCCGCTTTGCCCAGGACTTCCAATTCGACCATGGTCGACTCCGCTAGCGTACCCTGTAATTCGACTTCGATGGCTCCGTAATCTTGGTTCTTTGTGTTTAGTCCGACAAAGTTTGGTTGATGAATAGGCGTATATGTTTGCTTGTTAGGTCGAAGACGAATCGTTCCTTTTCGCCCTCGTAGAATATCTACATGCATATGGTCGACATAAACCAGTGGGTCATGCCCAGCATCCTTCCACTGGAGATACCAGAGGTCCGATTCATTGGTCACGGCCCAATCACGAGATTTAGTGCCGGATTTCCGGATTTGATCTATCGAGGCAACGTTCTTCTGCAGCACGTAGTAGGTGCCCCATGTTACGTCAAACAGGTGCCAGCGTTGGTTGTAGTAAACTTCGACGCAGATATGCGAAGAATTCTTGGCTGGCGATGTCCCAGCGATATAAAACTCAACGGGACGGGCACGTAGATCGAGTTGCTCGGCCACTGTTAAAAATGCGGCAATGTGGTTACCGCAGATTCCCGCGCGCAGAGCCAGACATTCTTCCGTTGTAGTGGGAGTGGGTTTACCCTGTTGGTTCAAAATGGCGTAGTTGAGTGAGCTCAATCTGGTCTGGACACCATTCATGATGGCAACGGCAGTAACAAATTCTTTGGGCAGCGTTTCACTGCGTTGACGCAAGTGGGCCACGCGGGATTGGATGTCACTGACAAAACGTTCGGTTTCCGTCGTCTGGGCGTCCGCTTGGGATCCAATACACATCAAACACAAAATCAAGAAGGTGCGATTGCGGGCAAGGTTGTTCATCTGGTTCTCGTGGTCCTGTTAAAACCACTATTGGGTTATTGGGGCGGCGTAGTTTGGATATTTATTGTACATGGTATCCGGCCCTTACCGAATTTAAAAACTACTACCCGTATTTCACGGAAAGACAGTTGCCAAAGTCACCAATAAAGATGTTTTTTGCGTTGAGTACATATTCGGTGATTATTCTGATTTGGTCTACCGCTTACGAGACGCGGTAATACTAGACTCCGGTTTTATGGTCTATCCTGCGCGACACCGATTAATCTTGGCTCCACAAAAGATATTAAAATTATCCACGCATACAATATGCGGGCTTCCGAGACGAGCAGCGGACCTGTTAGGCTACGCCACCTTCAACTTGGTAAAACAGAGGTTCACAAAATTTGACCTCGTGGCTCTTGGCAGCCAACAGGGGGGCGGCGAGCGGAGTTCGCCGTCCGCGGTCCCGATCGGCGTGGCACTGACCCTAGCCACAGACGCGCCGATGGAACGAGTGGAACCCCTTCGTCTTGAAATGTACGGTTGGAGGTAGATCTGAGAAAGGGGCGGGACTGGCTCTCACGTGTTCCAAATCTCATAAGCCGGGTTCACTGGGTGAAATCATGTCAAATGAAGGTAAAGTCACCCCCTTCTTAACAGCGTAGTTGACGAATTGGATTGGCAGTGAGTGTTCGCTCAGATGGCAATCACATCCGCATTTTGGTCTAATAGCTGAGCTAGGTTACTTTTAAATTCCAAAAAGGGACACGTCTAAATGCGATCTATACTTGGTTTACTACTTGGCGTCCTGCTAATTCAGCACACGCTTGCTGCCGCACCGCAGGACCAGTCACAACCCAATATTCTTGTCATTTTTACTGACGATCAGGGTTGGGGCGATTTGGCCTGCTATGGAAACGAAAAGAATAAAACGCCCCGTATGGATCAACTGGCCCGCGAGGGGACTCGTTTCACTCAGTTCTACGCGCAACCCGTTTGTGGCCCTTCACGTTCTGCTCTGTTGACTGGTCGTTATCCACTGAGAAGTTTGGGTTGGGGCATGCCAGCCTCTGAAATCACATGGGCTGAATTGATAACCAAAGCAGGCTACCAAACGGCATGTATCGGTAAGTGGGATGTTTCCAATCGCAAAGCGATCGTCGAACGCATGCCCAACGCACAGGGTTTTCAGTATTATTTCGGAGCGTTGGGAGCAAATGACGGTGGCAAAGTAACATTCCATGAGAACAATACAGCGGCGGGTTCCACCACTGATATGGGAAGCCTTACATCGCTATATACAGATAAGGCGATTGAATATCTTGAAAATGTTCGTGACCCTAACAAACCCTTCGTGCTCTACGTCGCTCACACAATGATGCACACTATAATTGACGCATCAGATGATTTTCGTGGGACCAGCGAAGGCGGACTATACGGCGATGTTGTCGAGGAATTCGATTTCGAGACGGGGCGGCTGCTCGATACGATCGATGAGCTAAAATTGCGGGATAACACCATCGTGATTTACACAACGGATAATGGTCCCTGGAATCAGGACGCTTACACTAACAAAAAAAAGGGACATCCTGAGGGCTCCATCTTTTGGGGTGAGTCGGGTCCTTTGCGAAACGGAAAAGGATCTTGCTACGAGGGCGGTTCTCGTGCACCTTGTATTGTCCGTTGGCCAGGCAGGGTATCGGCGGGAAAGACGTCCGATGCAATTTTTGCTACCGTAGACTTTTTGCCTACATTTGCAAATCTAGCCGGCTTTGAGGTGCCTGCGGATCGCAAGATTGATGGAGTTGACCAAACTTCTCTATTGCTTGGAACAAATAAACAGGGGAATAGAGATAATTACTACTATCAAGGCAATGGTGTGCGACAGGGTAAATGGAAATATCTAATCGCGGAACAAAGTGTTTACGGATATGCCCGAGATTTAGAACGCCCGGTCGTTGAAGAACTCTATAACCTTGATCGTGACGTTGGAGAGACGAATAATCTGGCATCGCGGCATCCCGAAAAAGTGGAAATGCTAAAAATACTGATGAATTCAATCAAAGCTGACAACACGATAAAGCCGGTACAAAAACTGCGTTAGTAGATGATCCTAAATAAGAGACATTTGGAACTATTATTGGTTCCGCCGTCGCTGTGTGGTAAGGGTTTTCGCTACGGTGATATATCGGAGTTTACTGATATATCCACAGATTTACACAGCAATGCCCCTAAGCGTAATGCGTGCACGTCGGAAATCGAGGCATGGAGAGAGGACAATACTTCTTTCAACACGAGGTTGAATTCCTCTCGCTTAGGGGACGCGCCGTGTTCGGATATTTGTTGAATTATCTGTAGAATCCGAGAACGTTTTTCAACGTTTACTGGCAGCAGGAGGCGAAATGAGCCAGGTGAATGCTCTTCAGGTCCCCCAATATAAGACACAATCGAAAAGGAATGGTCGTCACTGGATTTCACATCCAGTTGTGCGTAGGCTGAAATGTCTTCGCCTGGCTTGACCGAGTTGCAGGGATGGCAGTCGCTAAGGGTCAATACAACTTGTGTATCGTCCTTTAAATTAAGTGTTGCAGTTCCATGAAAGGCAAGAGGTGCCAGTGACTCTCCTTGGGACTTGCGGGTCGGGTCGCTTGGTTCATGTACCGTTCCTTTAACGAGCTCCAAGCCACGTTCCGTTAGGGTTTGTTTGCGCGCTTCAGCTACTAGTGCATCTATTTCGGATAAGTCGACAGTGGTATTGGGTCTCGACAGATCATATACGGTTCTTGCCCCGAGTAACGAAATTAGAACAAACAGAACGATCTTCAGGAGAAAGCGGTTAGAAAGCGAAGGGAGTCCATTTGTGTTGGGAGGGAGCGTCATATTCTTGTCCTGTAAAAGACGAAATCGCAATCTTGATTTAGATGTTCACATCAAGGACCACCCATTTACTATTATATTGCGGGTTATGCAATTCGTAAACTAATCGCGGGACACTCGTTGATTAGAAATCGATATACTTTTTCAACGAGTGCTGTGGATCACCGAATAAGGATTGGAAGGTAGAGCCTGACTTTAGCAACGATTCACTCGGTCAGTCGTGGTAGGCTACAATCAACACCTAATATTCCCATGTTTACATCAAGGATCGTATGATGTTTCGGTTTCATATTATTACGTTGAGCATTTTATTTACTTGCGGCTTAAATTGTGTCAACGGTGCTGACCAATACATGACGATTCGCGTCATTGACGCGGATACGCAGCGGGGTGTTCCGTTAGTCCAATTAATGACAGTCAATCATCGAAGTTTTATTACAGACAACCATGGCGTGGTTGCTTTTGATGAGCCTGGACTGATGAATCGTCGGGTATTCTTCCATGTGTTCAGTCACGGCTATCAGTTCCCTAAGGACGGATTTGGTTATCGCGGCAGGGCGATTCCAGTTAAAGCCGGTGGCACCGTCACATTGAAACTTCAACGGATCAACGTAGCGGAACGGCTTTATCGGGTAACTGGAGAGGGGAAGTATCGTGATAGTCGACGATTGGGGCTCGACATCCCGGCGCGTGAAAAGTTACCCGGTGGTGTTCTTGGCAGCGACAGCGTTCTTACCGAAACAATAGGCGACACAATCTACTGGTTTTGGGGGGACACCAATCGGGCTGGATATCCCTTAGGCAATTTTCATGTTCCGGGCGCAAGTTCTAAGCTCCCCGACAAAGGTGGGTTAGCTGCTCACATTGGCGTTGATCTGGCGTATTTCCTTAATGAGAAGGGTATCGCGAAACAAACTTGCAAGATGCCCGGTCGGGGGCCAACTTGGTTGGACTGTCTGATGAAAATCGAGGGACAGGGCAAATCGGCCCGACTTTTTGCGATGTATATGAAAGTAGAAGCTCCGTTACACATTTACGAACGTGGTATTGTGGAATTCAATCTTGCCACACAAAACTGGGAACATCGGATAACATTCCCAGATTCCCAAATAATCGTTCCTCACGGTCACCCGTTCAAACATCGCGACGCAGACGGATGGTTTTTTTACTTTGCGGGTGGCATGCCAAACACACGAGTGCCGGCGACGGTCAAAGACATTTTGGATCCCACTCGTTACCAAGCCTATACTTGTCTGACTCAAACCACCAATTCACTCCCGAACGTCCGTCGTGACAACAACAACGAACTCGCGTTTAGATGGACGACGCGCGGTCCCGTATTAAGTGTCAGTCTTGCTCAGAAACTTGTCCAAGCAGGCAAACTCAGCGCGAAAGAAATACCTGGGTTAATCGACATTGAAACGGGGAAGCTCATCTCCCCCCACCACGGCAGCGTCTATTACAACGCCTATCGCCGCAAGTACATCATGATCATCAGTCAATCGATGGGTCACAGCATGCTTGGTGAAGTGTGGTTTTCGGAAGCAGCAACACCCTCAGGTCCCTGGAAATATGCGAGACGAATCATCACACACGACAACTATAGTTTTTACAATCCCAAGCAGCATCCAATGCTTGACGTCGAAGGTGGTCGTACCATTTTCTTTGAAGGAACCTATACCACTACGTTTTCCGGCAATCCCCATCCAACGCCTGGTTACGATTACAACCAGATCATGTACCAGCTGGACTTAACTGACGCGAGGCTCAATCTTCCTGTTCCCGTTTATTCAGAGTTGTTGTCATCTGGCCTGATGGTGAGTCAATCCTTTGAACTTTCGCCTGCAGGTAAGACTCAAACACCTATATTCTATGCTCTAACTCGAGCGGGCGCGGAAACTCGACAAATCGAACTCAACGAGCACTCTTTTTGGATTGCGAAAACGTCCGGCCCTCATCTCCTGCCTCTATGGAAATGGACTCGCGGAGGCCAGACTCCCCTCTATCTACCGCAGGGAACGACTGCCCCAGCGGGCTATAAAAAACAGCTGCAGGCCATTGGATATATCTGGAAAAAATAATCCTCGGTTTTACCTGCAGCGGACTCGCACCTTGTCTGCCAAATGATTGTTCGTTCGGCGCAAAACGTAAGAAAGGGAGCATTTGTCGGAAACGCATAGTTGATTGCTAGTCAATGAGTCCTGATGAAAGACCAAGTGCAGTACAAGTCTCGTGAATCATATCAATGGTCGTTTGCGACAGCTGAATTCCTTCAACACGACGTTTGGCGCGGGTGTTGTGTTCGATCTCACCAGGCAAAAGGATTTGGCTATTTTCGTCGATTAGCTTGGCACTCCGTACGTAATCGCTATAGCGTTGGACTTCGTTAAAGAAATAGTCTTCTGATTGCAATTTGCTTCGATCCATAATGATCGACAACATGCCATTAGTGAGTCGATCGGCGCGTTCCGGGTTTGTACAGGAACCTCCCGTAAGTGCGCCTGCCATCATTTCAATTATCATGCTAAGCGCGGATCCCTTGTGCGCTGCGATCGGCAGAATGGATCCCGCAGGGGGACCATAGAAGGTTTTGGGATCGGTTGTTGGATTTCCTTCATGATCGATAAGGCACCCATCGGGTACCTGTTCCCCCGCGTGTAGAGCAACACGAATTTTTCCTTCTGCGATCGTACATGCCGACATGTCGAGGATTAGTGGGAAATCGCCATGAGTGGGTACTCCAACGGCAAAAGGGTTAGCGGAAAGTCGGCGTTCGACAGCACCATATGGTGCCACGAGATTTCCCATCCCGCTTGTATTTACGAAATGCACAGAAATCATTCCAGCGTCAGTACACATTTCTGGCCAGTCGCCAATTCGACCGAGATGTGCGCTGTCTTTGAGCGCAATTACAGCGACACCATGCAAAGCTGCGCGTTCGATTCCGAGTTGCATTGCCTGTTGGCCAATGGATTGCCCAAGGCCAAATTTCCCGTCGACAACGACCAGGGATCCATTGTCGGTCTCAATACCGATAGTTTGATTGAGAAGCGTTTTTTCTTCTTGGATCCACTTGATGTATGTGGGAATACGTATCACACCATGTGAGTCGTGGCCAGAAAGGTTGGAATTGACTAGGCGTTGGGCAACCACTTCTGCTTCAGCTTCGTTTGAGCCGATGGCTTTGAAGATTCGGCGGGTCAGGTCAATAAGGATATCAGCTTGGAAAATCATTACGAATTGCCTTTAGGGGAAATAGTTTTCAATGTGTTAGATTCGCGTGAGTTTCTGGAGTGCTGGACAACCGTCAGGAGCTAGTCCTTGCCCGCCGCCGGCAGCCCAGACAACTTCCGTTACATAGAGGTCGCCACGGGTATCGACTCGCACATTGTGAGGCGCGTAGAAATCTCCGGCCGCCGATGTTGCTTCGTTACCTCCGATTTGACACAAGATGTCACCTTGATTGTTGATTACAGTCAATCGTCCACCAGTGGTTGCACCGTTGGGAGATTTATTGCCGGGGAACATTCCTGCTAGATATCCGAGTTCGAAAACGTA
Organism: uncultured Planctomycetaceae bacterium; assembly: GCA_963934735.1. Lineage (GTDB taxonomy): Bacteria > Planctomycetota > Planctomycetia > Pirellulales > Pirellulaceae > UBA721. Next base: position 26,116 of record CAWVZW010000020.1, on the reverse strand, counting down.
GATTTCACCATCTGGACCGAAGTCGAGTGACGCGGGCCTAGCGAAGCCATCAAGTAGTCGAATGAATTCGCCGTCAGGGGAGAAAATTTGTATTCGGTCGTTTTCGCGGTCTGCCACCCAGAGGTCGCCATTCTCATGTATACGTAGGTCGTGCGGTACGGCGAACTGAGCAGGTTTTGTACCGGGATCTCCCCAACTGTGAAGGTGCTCTCCAGCCGATGTGAAATGGTGTATGCGAGCATTTCCATAGCCGTCCGAGACGTAAAAGCTCCCGTCACCAGCCAAGGCTAGGTTCGTGGGATAGTTAAATGGGCCTGCCGAGTACTTAATTTCTCTATAGTCGACACTAATCGCGCCGGTGTCCGAATTGACGCCTCTCGTACCTAAAGCAAGCAACAAATTACCATCCAAATCGTATTTGTTAACAGTATGCGCAAAATCATCCGTACAAAATACTTCATTTGCCGAGGAGATTGTAAGTCCATGTGGACGAGCAAAACCCGTCGGGCCCCAGTCTCCAGCATAATTGCCTTGCGAGTCAAAGTAGATCATTTCTCGATCCCCACGGTTGTACACATAGACGTTGTTGTCAGAAGTGAAATGCACTGCGACAACATCGAGCCAGTTTACTCCTGCGGGGCGTTGAGCCCATTCCGCGTTGGCTTCGAATCGAAAGTCATTATTTCCGACTGTCTTTATTGTGGTCATAATTTACTCGAGAGGTAATTTGCGTGGCATAGCAGCATTGGTTTCCAATAACCAATTGCTGAGGTCATTGTTAAGTCGTTGCGTAAGCTTGGGTCGGACTTCCGCCAAATCATTTGTTTCACTTTTATCCTCAGTGATATTGTAAAGTTCCAGCGCACCGGTTGTGTAGTGCCGCACCAATTTGTAGTCTCCGCCGCGGACGGCCCCAGCGAGTGAGTTACTTTGATGCCACGCGTAGTTGGGGAAGTGAAAATAAATATTCGACCTCGCTATCCGCTTGTTGTGGAACAACGGAGTAAGCGATACGCCGTCACAGAGTGGCTGTGCTTTTAAATTACAGACGTCTAGAATAGTCGGGAAAAAGTCCATACTGATAACCGGAGTGTCATTGAGTTGGTTAGGCTTAATCACGCTGGGCCAGCGGATCATTAAGGGCACGCGAATACCGCCTTCGTAGATATGTCCCTTAGATTCGCGTAGAGGACGGTTGTCCGACACACCAGCGAATCCGCCGTTGTCTGAGGTAAAGATCACGAGCGTATTTTCGCTGAGCCCCTTTTCGTCCAGATGGGCCATGATCTTTCCGAAAGAGGCATCCAACGCCTCGATCATCGCACCGTAACGAGTGTCATTGAGTCCGGGTCCGGTTCTTGTTTCGTATTTTTTCAATAGATGTTCGGGGGCTTCCATCGGCCAGTGAACGGAATAGTTCCAGAGGCAAGTGAAGAATGGAGTACCGTCCGCCTCGTCGATAAACTGACAGACCTCATCAGCTAAGCGATCCGGCAGGTATTCTCCTTCTTTACGATCGGCAAGGTTGTGGATTCGATAGGGATCAAAAAAGGTCGGGGGACCTCCATAGATACACCCACCAAAATTGACATCAAAACCTTGGTTTTCAGGATAATACTGAGCCATACCTTGCCCCTGCGGTCCGATGCCGGTGCCGGCAATATGCCATTTCCCAAAAAAACCCGTCGTGTAGCCGGCCACTTTAAGTCGTTCTGCGATGGTGGTATATCGTGGCGCAAGGAAGTCGAACATTTCTGCGCCCGTATGAGAAGCGCCGGCGGGCGTAAATTGCTCACGGTCTGGAATATGATTGGTAATTCTGAGTCGAGCAGGCGCCAAACCTGTGATTAATGCCGCTCGAGTGGGGGAACAGACGGGAGCGGCCGCATAGGCGCTAGTGAAGCGAATTCCCTCGCTTGCAAATTGATCAAGAAATGGCGTGTCCACTAAAGGGTTGCCCTGACACGCTAAATCCATCCAAGCCAAATCGTCCGCCATGACCAAAATGATATTTGGAGAAGACCGTACAGAGACTGGTCTTTCCTTTCGCACGGGGTCATTCTGCGGCGTGTAATTCTTATTGGGCGTCGGTAGTTGCGCCTTGATTTCTTGCAGATATTCCTTAAGCTTAGCGTTCATTTCCGCCGCTTTTTCTGGATAGGATTCGGCCAAATTATTGGCCTCGGCTAAGTCATCGTCGAGATTGAATAATTGAAGTTCGCCGGATTCCCAGAAGTAATGTAGTTTGTAATCGCCGTCAATAATTGTCGAGTCAGGTTTGCTCCGCTTCTGGTGTTGATAGTGGGGCCAGTGGAAGTACAGTTCGTTGTGGGGTCTGGTAACTTGCCCGGTATCGTGAAGCGCTGGGAGTAGACTTCCTCCCTCGACCCGTTCGTCGAGATCTTGGATATTGAGGATGTCACAGATAGTTGGCAAAATGTCATATCCTATGGCCTTCTGACGGGACAGGGTACCGGCTTTAATCCCCGGACCTGAAATCATCAAGGGAACCCGTACACCGGCCTCCCACAAGGTCGCTTTGCTCCCGCGTAAGGGACCGTTGATATTCTTGGGATCTGTCGTGGGGTAGGTACCATTATCCGACGTATAGATGATATAGGTATTGTCGAGAATTCCGAGATGTTCCACGGCATCCAATAGTTGCCCCAATGATGTGTCTAAGTCTTCGATCATTCCACCAAACTGGATGTTGTCGTGTCGCCTTCCTGCTTTACGCGATTCAACACGGGCGATCGTTTCGGGGCGAGACTGGTAATTCAAATGGGTTGCGTAATGCGAAACCTGTAGATAAAAGGGACTTTCTTGGGCAACCTGCTCATTCATCCAGTTAATCGAAGAACGGGTGATGCTATAGGCTCTTTTCGGATCATCCGGGAGATTTGTCTTTAATCCGCCCTCACGGTTACCAGTGTCACCGTCACCCGCATCGAAACCGTGCGACTGCGGCCCTCCGCCGTTGAGATGCCATTTACCAAAATGAGCAGTCATGTAATCGGCGTTATGAGCTTTGAGTCGTTCGGCAATGGTTTCCGTGGTTGAGTCCAATTGGTTAACGTGTGCCGGCGGGATCAATCGATTACCAACATACAGGTTGCCGGTACTGCGACCGACAATATCACTAAAATGAAGCGCCGCTGGACTGATTCCGGTAAGCAGCGCCGCGCGACTTGGCGAACAGTTGGGATGCGCCGAATAAGCTTGAGTAAATCTCATACCAGCAGCGGCGATGCGCTGCATGTTAGGGGTCTGGAAAAAATCACTTTTGGATTGCTTAACGCGAGGGTCATATGGAATCGACGTCGTGCCCCACCCCTGATCATCTGAAAGTATGACTATAAAGTTGGGGGTCGATTTGTTTACTTTGTTTGTTGCATCGTTTTTTCTAGTCGGGTTTACCGCACGCAACTGTACCCCAGTAACTTTTCCAGGGTACCGGAACGCGTCGTCATAGTCACCAACGTTACTTTGACTATCATCGTTAACACTTAGACCCTCCTGAGGCTGAACGGGTATTAAGCCGTCCGCTTGGCCGGTGGCAACCATTTTGCCGTTGATTTTCAGGGACATCTTTGCGTTTTCCGAGAGAATTGCTTCGATAGCGATTGGGCCGAGGTCTCCGATAGGTGTGGACGAGATCGCCTTTAATTTACCGTTTACGCGGACGCTGAATGTGAGCTGTGCTTTTCTAATATGTAGCGCAACGCCTTGTTGGCTACCTCCGAATGCAAACAGCACGCCATCTTGTTGGCCTGATGAGGCGATACACGAGAGGGAAAGCGGTCGCTTGGCGATTTTTATCGGACCGGATCTCCGCGTGTTAGCGGAAGGCGAAGGCATCGTATTAAACCAGTCATTCCAACGGTAAGCAAGTTCTTGTAGACGGACTGGTTGCTGTGACGCGAGATTTGTGGTCTCGCCCGGATCCTGAACAATGTTAAACAACTCCCAGGGTTGTCCGGAGAGGGCGGAGATCTTCCACTGTCGATATCGGGCTGCGCGGCCTCCCATATGCTCAAAGTAAAGCATGCGATCTTCAGTCACTTGATTGCGTTGTAGCAATCCGACAAGACTTTCCCCATCCATTTCAAAAGCTTCATTTTGTTCCGCTCCAGCTAGTTCCAGACAGGTAGGTGCAATATCCATAACATGACTGATCGTCTGGGTGAACTTACCAGTTCTGTTTTCGAGTCCCGCGGGCCAATGGACGATAAACGGTGTGCGGCACCCACCTTCGAAACTCTCCTTCTTCCAATATCGAAGGGGACTGTTAGATGCATTAGCCCAGGCGGGTCCAAGCCCGGTATAGCTCTCAGCCGACCCGAGTTTACCGAGGTTTTCCGGTAGTTTCAGTTCACGTTCGCGGTGGGCAATTCTGCCGGCGCGAGTTTGCCCGTTTCTGTCGTATCCGGCGTATCCAGGAATTTCCGGTGATGCTCCGTTGTCTGAGAGAAAGAAAATGACGGTGTTTTCTAATTCGCCAGTTTCCCGCAACGCGGCGAGGATCCGTCCCACTCCTTGATCGACACTATCGATCATCGCAGCATGGATTTCCATCTTTTTGGACTGATAAGATTTCTCCGCTGCCCTGAGGTCATCCCATGTATTTCCTCGGTCGATTACCGGGTCGATAGGTGTGTTCTGTGGAAACATTTTCATGTCTTGCTGACGCTGAAAACGACTGGTTTTTAAAACATCCCATCCCGCATCGTATCTTCCTTTGTATTTTTCTATGACATCGGGTTTGGCATGTAGCGGCCAATGCGGCGCTGTATAGGCAACGTAGAGGAAAAAGGGATCCGCGTCGTGTTTATCGAAAGAGTGAATGTATTGAACTGAGTAATCGGTTATGGAATCTGTAAGATAAAAAGTATCCGCGACGTCTTTGACGGCGGTGTCATCGTGAACCAAGCTGAAGGGGTCGAAATAGTCGACAACGCCCCAGATCACACCATAGTAATGATCAAATCCACGTGCACGGGGATATGAAGCAGGATCCGCGAATGGAATTCCCAGATCAAGTTGGTGGTCCATCCAGCGAATGCGTTCTTGATTGTCATTTGTGGCTGCCAGTTCCGAGAGGTGCCATTTGCCGGTCATCGCCGTTTGGTAGCCCTCCGGTTTAAGAAGTTCAGCCAGAGTAGGTGCGTTGTTAGCCAGTGTTTTGCCATTACGTGCGAGGCCGACACGATGGGGGTAGGAACCTGTGAGCAGGCTGGCTCGGGTCGGGCAGCAGCGGGCACAGTTGTAGAATTGGCTGAAACGAAGTCCCTTTTCGGCCAAGCCATTGAGATGAGGCGTGTCGATTTCACCACCAAAGCACTGCGGGTCGGAATATCCCATGTCGTCGACCATGATAATCAGGAAATTGGGTTTCTCAGCACCCATAATTGCGCATGTGTACAGCAGGGTAAACATGGAAAAGTATATGGTCATGAGATTTCGCATGAGTCGCCCGTTTATTAAGAGTTCAAAGCTACAGCATGGATTATACGCCAGACGGGGCGTTTCGTCTGTGATTATGGGATTAGTCAATTTGGTACGCCGAGTCACCCACTAGAGGCGTCGTCATTTCGGAACCACGCCCTTTTTGTTTCCGTGTGAATGGACTACTGTGTTCAATGCTGCAGCGAGATTCTTGCGAAGGTGCTGATTCGATTTGCTGAACACGTTGGCGGTTTCGTTTGGGTCCCTTTTGTGGTCGTATAGTTCGCGTGCGAGAATATCCCCAGAACGATAATCACGCCATTCCGTATAGCGATATCGGTCGGTGCGAATGGAATACCCAATTGCCTCTGGGTCGGAACCATTGGTTGGATAAGCCGGGCGGCAATGTTGAGTTAAGGCAACGTCTTTGACAGTGCTCCGTGGATTTCTAAGAATGGAAACTAAACTCCGTCCTGCAAGATCAGGTGGCGATTGTAGGTTACATAGATCCGCGAGCGTCGGATAGATATCCAATAATTCCACTAGTGAGTGAGTACGTTGTGATTGATTGTATTGGGGAGTGGAGATGATCAATGGGACGCGGGCGTCCAATTCAAAATTAGACGTCTTTGCCCAGAGTCCTTTTTCCCCGAGATGGAATCCATGGTCCGACCAAAGTACGATAATCGTATTTTTACGCAGGTCGAGGCGATCCAGTTCGTCGAGAACTTTCCCTACTTGTTTGTCCATATAGGAGATGTTGGCATAATAGCCGCGCCGCATTTCGCGGCTTTGAATTTCTGTCGGATACCGATTGGGCGTATTGGCATAGGCGCGGAGTATTTCACGACTGTCGTGTAACGCAATTGCGGGAACGTCGGTTGGCGGTGTTTGATTGGTTGGAAGTTGAATGTCAGCTGCGTCATACATGTCCCAGTATTTCTTGGGAGCGTTGAAGTGCGAATGCGGTTTCCAAAATCCAACGGCCAGAAAAAAAGGCTTATGCTGAATTTCGCGTAGGGTGTTGACAGCATGTTCCGCCACTCGCCCATCGAAATAGGCATCATCGGGGACGTCGCGAATCTCACATTTGGGAACGTCAGACAGGTCAGGCGGTAGCTCGCCCTGAACAACCGCCTTGTCGTTGCCATGAGAATTGTAATGCAGGATTTCTGGAACGGACCAAGAAACACGGTCACCTTTGTATTGGTCCTGTCGCCAGTTGTGAAATATCTTACCAATGCACTGTGTGTGATAACCGCTGTTTAAAAACATCTGGGGAAGTGTAATCACACCTGGCCGCCGCTGACGAAAGTGGGTTGGAAGGTCCCAGATATTTAGAGTGTCGAGTCTCAAACCGGTGAGCAGCGAACTGCGTGAGGGATTGCAAACGGCCTGTTGACAGTACGCACGGGCAAACAGGGTACCAACGGTTGCTAAAGCATCGATATTCGGTGAAACGATTTGATTGTTTCCGTAACATGCTAGGTCCGTACGGAGATCGTCAATAGCAATGAACAATACGTTCGGTTTCTCTGCGCAGTATAAAGGAGTCGTCAGGGTAAACACCAATAGGAAACAGAGTTGAGTAAAACGATTCATTTGATTCTTTCATCAGGGGGACAGCGCGAAGTACAGTGCTTGCTTCACAGTTGACTCGTCGGTGTGGTGCGTGTTATCACTGTGAACGTCCGATTCTACGAAGTAAATTCCATGACAGCAACCAAAACAAACTCTGCCGAGCGTCGCAGTCCGTGGACTGTAGCGTGGGCGATTTCATGGAAAACACTTCGGTGCGGGATTATCGCTTACGTTGTCGTTTTAATGCTTTTGCTCCTGTTTGAGAATCGGCTGGTCTATCCATTGGAGCCATGGGATCCGCAAGTTCGATTTGGAGACGAGGCATCACTACAGGAGGTTTATTTTTCCGCAGCGGACGGCGTCAAGCTTCATGCGTTATATCACTCACGCAATCGTCCACGGGTTGTCATTTTGTACTTGCATGGAAACGGAGGCAATATTGGACATCGGGCTGGACTATTGAGGTTTTTATCATCTGAGTTTGAAGCGTCTGTGTTAGGAGTTTCATACCGGGGTTATGGTAAGAGCGAGGGAAGTCCTACGGAAAACGGGTTGTCTTTAGACGCGGAGGCTGGGCTGGAATATCTGCTTAACAAGGAACGCGTTAAAGCGGACCGAGTACTAATTGTTAGCCGCAGCATGGGTGCGGCGGTTGGATTAAGATTGGCTATAGACCGTTGTGTCCCGGCGATTTGTATTGAAAGCACGTTTACTTCGTTACCGGATGTGGCGGCCCGTCAATATCCTTGGTTTCCAGTTAGATTGTTGATGAAGAACCAGTTTTCGAGCCTGAGTCGCATCAGCCAATATCGTGGTCGTTTGTTACAATCGCATGGCAGTCATGATGAGTTAGTTCCGTTTACTATGGGCCAAGAACTACATGCGGCGGCGACTTGCACCAAAGAGTTTAGCGTCATACATAATGGCTTTCACAATAGCCCTCAGAGCGGAGAATATTATTCGCTGATTGATATGTTGATTACGCAGGTCTACGATTAACGACCGAATTATCGTAGCGCCCAAAAGCAGTTACGGTTTGCCCTTGTTGCTTATGCAATACACGCTCGATGCAGTTCGTAATAACAGCTTTCCTTGACTGATTGCAGGTGTAGCAATACATAACTCATCCAACTCATTGGTCGATTCAATCTTGAACTCACCACCAGCAGGCATGACGTGCGTAGTACCACCTTCGTCAAGAAAAAATAACTTGCCATTGTAAGCCCAAGGCGAAGCCGTAAAACTGGCGCCCTGTGGGAACCGAGTGCGATTAAACACCAGCTCTCCTGTCAGGGCGTTGTGGCATGTCAACATACCACGGTCGAGGAGTGTATAGTAGTTGCCCCTGTATACTATCGGCGAAGTATTGTATGGTCCCATGCGTTGCAAAGACCAAGAAATGAATTCATTCGACGTTTCCTCCGCCTGTAAGGAAATGTCACCTCTTGCACCTGGATGTATCGCGTATACCGGACGCTTGTTGTCCTGAAAATACCCAGATGTGATATACAGTAAATCTTGAACGGCAAAGGGTGAAGGGATTGTCAGGACGGACATCTTTCCATCAAAGTGCCAAAGTAAATCCCCCGAAGTTGAGTACGCTCGATTCTGTTTTTTCCCGCATACTACTATTTCTACCCCGTTGGAGTGTTTCCATACAAACGGAGTCGCCCAAGTACTTTTCTCGTCACGAGGGATTTTCCATCGGATCTCCCCGCTTATGGTGTCGTGTGCGGCTATAAAAGACTCTTCTTCGTTGTCATAAACCATTATGAGCTGATTTTCATGGACAACCGGTGAGGCGGCCGCCCCATAACCTGCCGCAGTTTTGCGTGGAGTCAACATATGCGTCCAGAGTGGCTTTCCGTTCAGGTCCAGACAAAACAAGCCGACGTCACCAAACAATATATACAACCGTTCACCATCTAGGGTCGGGGTCTCTGCTGCATAGGTGCTCTTGGGATGGCGGGGTACCAGTGGTTTCCCTTGATGTGCTTTATGTTTCCAAATAATGGTCCCGTCATTTAGGTTGAGGCAATAGACCATCCAGTGATGTACTGTATCCGGTGGTGCCTGCCGGCCCTGCCCTAAGTAAAGTCCTCCTTTGGGCTTTTCATAATCGAGATCACTATGCACTGCGGTGACAAACACGCGATCGCCCCAGACGACGGGGCTGCCCCATCCCCACCCTAGAATATTGGTTTTCCACTGTACGTTCTGTTTGGCATTCCAGTTAACCGGTAATCGCGGGTCATCCGCAACAACTCCATTGGCATTTTCGCCACGAAATCGTGTCCAGTGTTCCTGTGCAATTACGGAGGTGGTTACCAAAGGAATTAGCAAAGCGTTGAGTACAACAGCCGTAAATATATTTTTCATATTTGTTCTTCCCGTTATTAATATCCAGTTCCGACCGAAGGGAGATGTTCTGCCATTTTAGCGTCCGTACGCCGTAGTTCGGCTATCGTTGCGGCACGGAGGTGGAGTGTTAAAGGATGGTATTTCTTATCAAAAACTAAATTGTGTAGTTCATCCGGGTCACGCTTGAGGTCGTACAGTTCTTCCGGCTCATTAACGACTAACGTCCGGATGTATTTGTAATTGCCCTCACGCAGCGACACCCACCACGGCACACCGTTCAGGTCTCTTATTTCCGGATCATTAGGTATGTTATCTGTATCTTTTCCATAGCTACGACCGGTAAGCGTCTGTAATACGGGATGGTCCCATTTAGTTTTTGGGTTTTTAAGGAGCGGTGAAATATCATGGCCGTGCATTTTCCAAGGCAACTCAATACCGGCGAAACTGAAAAATGTGGGCGCGATGTCGACACCGGCAACGGGTGTTTTGCAAACGGTTTTTTTGGGTATTCGGCCGGGCATACTGACGATCATCGGTGAACGAGTCGTGGCATCGTAAGCCGCTAGTTTCATTCGAAAACCATGTTGTCCCCATCCAAAACCTTGATCTGATGTAAACACGACAAGTGTATTTTCTCGTTGGCCGGAGGCATCAAGCGCCGCCATAATTCGACCGACCCCTTCATCAATTGCAATCACACCCTGATGGTACTGCCGCACCCAATCGTTAAGAGTATTGCCGTGGATGCCTTTCGTATCTACGGTCCGGGCCTGGAATCCGTTGCCTGCCATCACGGGTTGGCCGTCCGTACCTTTTTCCCATTGATCTATTCTTTGCATCCATTCTGGTTTTCCGGGGCGTGGAGGATAGATGTCTTGTGGGGTGGCAATGTTTACATTTGGATAGTCCTGTTGATGGCGGTCCGCCGGTGTAAAGGGGCCGTGTACCGCCCCAAAACAAACCCATAAATACCAAGGTTTGGCGGGGTCTCGGTGTTCGCCGTCAATAAAGTCGATTGCCCAATCAGTGTAGTTGTCGGTCGAATAGCCACTGACTAGTTTACCGTCCGCTCCATCAATCTGTATCAGCTGATTGTCATAGTAGTTGCCAGCATTAGCAGGATAGGCCGGTCGATTCCACACTTTCTGGTGGTCCCAATCTCGTCCGAAACCATTATCCGTTCCGGTGTGCCATTTACCAATTTGAGCAGTGACATAACCGTTGCTGCGGAACACGCTGGGCCAAAACGGACACTGCAATGGGTCATATTCACTGCCTGGATACTGGCCTTCCATTCTCATAGACTGGACGCCGTACTGGTGATGTCCGGTAAGCATCGCGGCGCGACTAGGCATGCACCAAGTTCCAATATACGCGGCGTCAAAACGCATTCCCTGTCTGGCAAGTTGATCAATATGCGGAGTTCGCACGAAGTCATAGCTATCCCGATAACAGCCTACGGTGCGATAGGATTGGTCATCCGTATAGATAAATAAAATGTTAGGTGGCTTGGGAGTATCCTCAGCAGCACTTCCGGGCTTTGCAAAGGCCATACAAATGCAGAAAACAAACAGCATGTATCTCATTATTAGATTCCCCAATTTGAAAGCGGATTTAAATGTGAAGTCGTACAGTGCTTTAGGATTATGGCCAATCAAACCAAGCCTGTGCCTCGCGCTAGGGTACGTTACCAAGCCAAATAGCGTCTGTAAAGGGTCCGCCGCTGCCGGTCACCTGTGGCGCACTGTTTGAAAGCGGATTATTTGGTGCCAAAGGCGTCACTCAACACGATTTCAATAATCAGATCACGAAGCCCGAATTGTTCCCGTTGCACCCTTTCTGCGATTCGGAAGACCTCTGGGTATTCACCTCGCTCCAACGTACCACCGGTTCCATAGATCAGCAGTTTTTCAGTCAAACAGCGAATAAAATCTGCGGGTTGAGCGACTAGTGTTTGTTTTAAGTCTGCCACGCCATCTAGCTTTCTGCCGTCTCCCAATTCCACCTGTGTCTGGATCTTATTGCGGTGAGCATAGGTTTCACGAAAGAGACCGACCGGGTCGAAATGTTCTAGGCTAAATCCCAACGGATCGATCTGTCGATGGCAGACGGCGCAGGAAACCTGCGCTTGATGTTTGATGAGTTGTTGTCTGATTGTGGTTGCTCCGCGGACGTCCGGTTCGATCGGTTCGATATCATCCGGCGGAGGCTTAACCGGTTTACCTAGGATGTTTTCGAGTAACCATACACCCCGCACGATAGGTGAGGTTGCCGTACCATTGGACGTAACCGTAAGCACACTGGCATGCGTTAACACCCCGCCGCGCCTGGAATCGGCAGGGAGGTCAACGCGGCGGAATTCATCGCCGGTCACACCGGGGATTCCGTAATGTCGAGCTAGACGTTCATTGAGAAATGTATAGTCAGAGTTTAGGAGATCAAGAACTGGGCCATTTTGTTGCAGCAGTGATTGGAATAGTAACTGGCTTTCTCGTTTCATGGCCCCTTGTAAATCTCCTATATAGTAATCGGAAAAATGCTGGGGGTCCGGAGGCATCTCGCCGAGTTTCCCGATACCTAACCAGTTATCGGTGAAACTATTAATAAAATCCTCTGCACGGGGATCTTTGAGCATTCGATCTATCTGTTGCCCTAGAAGGTTCCGTGAGGGCACGCCTCTATCTGCTATATCACGTAACTGTTGGTCCGGCATGGTATTCCAGAGAAAATAGGAGAGCCGATTGACGAGGCTGTGGGAATCGAGCTTCCCCTCATTTTCAAAGTGGTACAGAAAGGAAGGCGATCCAAGTATTGCTTTAAAAGTTGTGCGAATGGCATTCTCAAAGGAATGACCGTTGTCGCGTTGATTTTGGTAGAGCTCCAGAAAAGGTTGGACCGTCGCTTGATCAACTTGGCGGCGGAAAGCACGCTGTACAAACCTGTAGAGTACCTTAGCGACGTATGCCTTGTCTTGTGGGTGCATCTGTTTGCCAAAGATGGCTAGGTTGCCTGCCGGTGGCCATTGGTCAAACAAGGGACCTTCCACTTCCATCCAGTAAATTCGAAGTTGAGGGCCGTCGTAGTTTTCCATGATGGGCTTACGGGTTTTCCGAGCGTCGGGGCCGTATCTGAGTTTAACCAGATTCTTAAACGACCCCTGATGACCATTGGTAAAGGAGGCGATCGGAACTTGTCCTTTTTCGAGGCGGGCAGTGAAATGAAATGTTGTCGCCGAGTTCTCAGGTACATCCACTTCGGCTACGAGGCGGCGTGAACCTGCCTCCGCTTGTTTACCCGGTGGCCCAAGACGTACTTTCATTTTGACAGGACCATTGATTTGACCGACACCTTTAAAGTTTGAATTAAGAGCTACCGCATGAACTCGGATACGATAGCTGCCCTGTTCCAACACCTCAATGTCGTTAGAACCAGGTCGAAATTGTTGGAACCCATCTTCGGTTCCAGTGACAATTTTTACGTAATTCCCATTCTGGTAAACCGGCCGAGTTGCATGCTGAGGGAGGATACGGCGAACATGACTGACCGGTTGAGGGCCGAAGCGGATTGCTCGCTGCAGGACGTCATCGGCAGCGAGCAAAGCTTCCCGCATCAAGGCTGGTGAAAACACTAACGCGAAACCAACGTTGTCCGTACCGGCAAATTCGTTGTCCAGAGGAAAGGAGCGGGAAGGATTGTATTGCGTATCGACTCGCAATAGGTCCCGCAGGGTATTGTTGTATTCGCGTTGATTGAGTCTTCGCATCACCGTACCGTGAGGCACGTTGGGTTTAGTTTGATCGTCAAGTTGCGCCGCCAATATCCCAATCGACGCAATTAACTCTGCAATGGCGGGTTGGTCTGCGCCGCGAGGCGGCATTTGACGGTGAGTTAATTGGTCGAACATATTCTGTAGCACCGGTAATGAAAGCGGTTGGGTAAAAGAGAGATCGCCTGCTGCTTCCTCCCCGCTGTGGCACTCGATGCAGTAGTGCGTCAAAAAGTTTGTAAAAGGTGTGGGTTCCTGCGCCAATATCAGCAGCGGGGCGAACAGGAGTAGTGGAACGAGCAGAAGATGTCGTGGCGGGGTGTGCAAGTTAGAATAACTCCGACATATTACCGGAACTGCTGCCAAAGGAATGTGTTTCTACGCCGAGCCATTGCAGCATGGACACATAAAGGTTGCAGAGTGGTTTGGTATCGCGTTGGTACTTGAGCGAATTACCATGCTTCATTTTCCCGCCCGCCAAGAGGACAGGTAGATTGCGATTGGAATGACTACTAGCGTTGCCCATTCCACTGCCGAAATAAATCAGCGTATGATCGAGCATGGAACCATCTCCATCAGGGATGTCTTTAAGTGTATTTAAAAATCTCGCTAGTTCTTTGACGTACTGTAACTCCACCCGTTTCAGTTGGAGGATCTTTTCAGGGTCTTGTCCATGATGGCTCAGTGAGTGATAGCCGTCGCTGATTCCGTCCAGTTTTAGGACGCCGTTGCCGCCAGGGATATGGATGGTGACGATCCGTGTGGAGTCTGTACGGAAGGCGAGCGCACAAAGATCAAACATACTGCGCATAGCTATGTATCGGCGATCCTCGCCGCTAGATGGTTGGTGCAGCGCATTTTTAGCATCCTGCACAGCGGGTTTATCTTGTCGGATCCAGTGTCGAGAACGGTCGAGTCGACGCCCCGTTTCTTCGACCGCGTTAAGGTATTCCTGAAACTTATGGCGATCTTGCGAGCCGAGTTTATTGTCAAGCTGTTTGGCGCTGCGAGCGATTGTGTCGAGTACACTGGTTTCGACGTCAATTTCCGCGGTGGCGCTTTGCTTTTCGTTAGGGAGCAACGGTTGGAATAGCATGTCGAAGAGTTGAGCCGGGTTTCCGATGCCTCGCATTTTCACACCATAGCGATTCCATGACCACGAGTTACTTCCATTCAGGTCCAGTGTAAGAGAAGGAAAGCGGGTATCGTTTCCCACTCGGTCCGCGGCGTATTGATCAAGCGAGTACATGGATGAATTCGAGAAGCTAAACCGTTCTCCGGTAAGGAACCCCTGTACGCCTTTGTGCCCACCGCCGAGTTGATGGTCTAGTCCTTCGATTACCGTGAGTGCATTCCGAGTTGGTTGGAGTGGTACCAGCAGTTCGGGCAGGGTGTAGTCGGGTCCGGTGGTCGAGGGGAAGAATGCCGGCGCGTGCATGCCGTATTCGGTTCCTATGCAGACGAGTCTTTTGGGTGGCGTTGGGGATTGTGCGGCGAGTTGAGCCACGGACTGGAAAAACGGAAGTGTGGAGCAAAGGCCAAACTGTTTAATAAACTGTCGCCGTCGTTGCTGTTGTTGAGAGTTTATCCGCGGTTGGTTCAGCATATTATTTTGGTTTGTGGGAGGGATGGACGCATTTGTTATTTTTGCAGTGGAAATGAATACGGTCCACTTTAGGCTCGCGTCACTGTTCAATACAGATCAATTCTTTAATGGTATGTGCATAGATTCGCCCGGCGGCGAATGAAAGACTTGCGCGGGTCCATGACTCGCCCACCGTTCCCAAGTCATTGATGCCTACCACTGCGTACTCGTCTAATTTGTCAGAATTCCAACGCAGGACATAAACGGTACCGTTCATCACCGGTACATAAAGATATTCACCCGCGACCGAAGGCAGGGGAGAGGCAATATGCCCCCAGCCATTTCCACGTGAACGCTTATCGCCGCTGACTACAAAGCCCGAAGAATTAGTCATTGAATTGGGTATGAAGGACTGTTGATTCAAGGCCCCAGACTTGTTGTCGATGGGCGATTGATACCACAGCAGTTTGCTCGTTGCAGTTTCGACGGTTTTTATCTGCAGGGGGAGTTCCAAGTATTCTATTGTTCCATTTGTTACATGGACTCGTCCCATCCACGGACGGATGTAGCAGCGGAAATAGTGATACTCACCTACAAGTAAATTTGATGTCTGGGTGATCATGCGATTCTTTTTGCTCGCGTTCAGCGTACCAACGGTCGATATGTAGCGGTCGCCATCCCACTTTCGTAATGGTATATCGCCGACAATCGACAATTGCCGTAACACCTCACCGGTAATCGCATTAATTGACAGATGATCGCCCTTGTGAAAAATGTGCACTTCGTTGTTTTTTACACGGTAACTCATTGTGCTCATGAAGCCCGGTAGTGGTAAAGTCCAGAGTGTTGTGCCATCCGTGAGATCGACTAACGAGATGCCCTCCGGTTTCTCAGGTGGTCCGTGACCACCACCGCGTCCCACCACTGCAACTTGACGACCGTTGTTCAGAGTTTGGGGCAACACTGCGTTTCCCATGTTTACTCCACATGTTGAGTTCCACACATCCTTACCGGTCCGCATGTCCACAGCCTGTAATTGTGTCCATTGATCCTGAGGCAGGTCGGCGTATTTATGCGGAAATGTTCCATCCGGATTTGGCGGGTATTGTTGCCGCGTGAACACAAAAATCCCATCCATCTCAAATGGCAACGTGCGTCCAACGCTCAGCACGTTACGCGCCCAGAGTTCATGACCCTTTACGTCAAAACAGACGATTCGTCCGGAGGCGTTAATAAAGACTACACGTCCGTCAGCGCATACTGCAGGAGGAGAACTGCTGTCGCCAAAACATCCCGAAAGACGTAAAGGATGTTTGCCCTCAATATTACGCTGCCAAAGCACCCTGCCGGTCCTAGCCGAACAGCACCAAGCAACGACGTCTTTTGCTAATGATGAATCCTTATCAACAGAAGCGTAGGTTGTAAAATAGACACGCCCTTGGGACACAATCGGAGTACTTTGCCCTGTTTCCGGCAGTTTTAGCCGCCAGCGAATATTCCTGTCCTGCACAACACTCCAATCAAGCGGGGCGGATTGAGGCGTTGAAAAACTGCCCAGGGGTCCAGCGCCCTGATTCCAATCGATCGTAGGGTCGGCACATCGCCCAGTGATTGCTGGAAGTAAGATAGATAGAATCAACCCGAAGATGCGTGCTTTTGATGATCGGTTAATAACAAGAAAAGAATTTTTCACGTACTGTCTACTCCTGGACATTGGGTCGTCTTGTAAAATGTTGGACGCTAACACTTTAACATAGCACGATTCGTTTTTGTCACGGCTTTTGTGTTTTATCGCCTTTGATAAGAGTTGCGATACGCTACATTGAACAAAGTTGACATTCTCGATGCCACTATTATGAAAGGTTTACAATGCGTGCTCTGCTTCCTCTGATTTCACTGTTAGCGATTGCACCAATGACAATCGGTGCTTCAGCACCGCCGTTGAAAATCGCGGGCACCACAGCTGTCGTCTATAAAACGGTAGGTGAGACAACGTTGTTTCTCTATGTATTCAACCCAAAAGACCATCAGCAGTCTGATGAACGACCCGCCGTGGTATTCTTTTTTGGAGGTGGATGGAATGGCGGGACACCAACGCAGTTTGAACACCACTGTAGACATCTAGCGTCTCGGGGGATGGTCGCCATAGTTGCGGACTATCGAGTGAAAAGTCGGCACGGAACAACGCCTAAGGAGTGTGTCATGGACGGTAAATCTGCCATCCGTTGGGTACGTTCCAATGCAACGAAGCTGGGTATCGATCCGAATCGGATTGCCGCGGGCGGTGGTTCCGCTGGAGGACATGTTGCCGCTGCAACCGGTACAGTAGTCGGCCTAGAAGAGCCAAGAGAAGATATTCGTGTCAGCAGTCAGGCAAACGCGTTATTGTTGTTTAATCCGGTTTACGATAACGGTCCTAGCGGATACGGACACTCACGAGTCAAAGATGTGTATCCTCAAATCTCGCCGATGCATAACATCAAAAAAGACACGCCACCGACCATCGTCTTTTTAGGAACTAAAGACTCGCTCGTTCCGGTTGCGACCGCAAAAGAATATAAGCAACGGATGGAAACTGTGGGACGCCGTTGCGATTTACATCTCTATGACGGACAGCCGCATGGTTTTTTTAATTATGGCAATCAAAAGTACTATCTCGACACAGTTGAGAAGATGGATAAGTTTCTCGTATCGCTCAATTATATCAAAGCGGAGCCCGGTAAATAAAATCAACCGTGCTGAAAGGGACTGGGCATGTAAATTGCAGCTGTGGACTAATAGTAATTTGCGTACGCCCGATGCAATCGTTTATGTTACATCCGGTAATAACAATTTTTATTTGGATTTTCAATGCCTCCTCTTAGTGACGAGCACAAGGTGACCACACGGCGATTCTTTCTGTCAGTTTTGGCCGCTGGGGCCTCGACAGCCATTCATCCCGGTGATGTTTCTGCAGAGGATCTTGCCAATCCCGCGCTCCGCCGGCTAATTGAAAAGCTCAACTACCTGACTCCCGCCGAACAATTTGGTACTGTCGAACGAGGTAACCCGCTTCCATATAAATTACCGCTCGCGCAATTAAAAGAGGCCGGTCTTACAACGGATTCATGGAAACTGGAAGTCGTCAGCGACGATGACTATCCGGCGACAATGGGGAAACAATTTACGCATGCGGACGATACTGCATTCTCGTATGCAAAATTGATGGAACTTGCCAAAAAGCATAGCACGAGTTTTATCAAAACCATGACATGCAATAACATGGAGGCTCCACTGGGAACAGGCGTTTGGGAAGGAGTCCCGTTGCGGGAAGTCCTCTGGCTGACGGAACCCAAAGCGAATCTGCGTAGAGTTTTCTACCACGGTTACCATAATTTGGATCCTAAACAGATGTTTCAGAGTTCGTTACCGATAGGGCGGGTTCTAGAAGATCCACCGGGCATGCCTCCGGTAACGCTGGTATATAAACTTAATGGAAAGCCGATCTCTGGACTGCGTGGTGGTCCCGTACGTCTGGTTGTCCCTGAAGCATATGGTTTCAAGTCAATAAAATGGCTGACACGAATAACCCTGACGAACCTCCACAATGCAAACGATACTTATCATCGAGGTAATAACGACATTGATAGTTGGCTAAAGACCATTGCCCGCTTTGGTAGTATTAACGGTGAGGTTCCCAAGGGAACCCCTATTCCGATTACTGGGCTTGCTCAGGTGGGTATTTCCGGTTTAAAAAAAGTGCAGGTTTGGATCACCCCCGCAAGTCCCGCACAACCCCGCGAAGAGACACGGTTTGCCTATGGTGACTGGCAGGATGCGACGATCCTGTCAGCTCCTACGGATTGGGATGCTAATGGGACTGCCGGACCAATTGATATGGAGTCCGTTTATGGCTTTGATAAACAATCCGGTAAGCCGTCGTCTTGGCCGATCCCCTATACGATTGCACACTGGGCAACTTTGTTGCCGCCTGTTGCACCGGGACGATACACGATTCGATGTCGAACGATAGACAATAATAATACTGCTCAACCACTACCGCGTCCCTTCAAAAAATCGGGTAGTAGTAGTATCTCGCGAGTCACAGTGGTGGTGGGCGAGTCGTAAAGAACGCCACAATCCACTGGGAAATACATCGAATATCCAATCGCGCGAGTTTTCGCGGGGGTGTCCACGTATCAAAGTTCCGCTATTGTCCACCTAAGACATCTCTAAACCGGTCAAGGACCGCTTGTTCTGTCGAATCGACACCAGTTTCCTTTTCAGCGATAACATTCATAGTCTTTATCAATTTCCTTCCGATGTCGGTCCCTGCAAGTCGTCGGGCCAGATCGATGGTTGTACTCAACACGGAATTAACGCCTTCAGCCTTGATCTGTTCTAATACGGTCTGAGCGAGTTTTCGCAATTCTGCCACATCTAAATTTGGCTGCGCAGGGGCAACTATCCGTAGCATGGTTTGATATTCCTCAGTTCCGATGTCACCGTTTACCGCCATAAGACAAACGAGCGTAGCAATGATTATTTCAACATCGGAAACAAGTGCGAGTCGCGATTCTTTCTCCCGTTGAGCCTGTTCTGACTTTTGCTCGGTCGATGTTTTCAGTAGTTTGCCAACGTCAACGACGTTACCTTCGTTGGCATGCTGCAATTGGAAATAGGGAATATCAGATAGACGCATGAGTTTAGCAAGAAATAGTTCTGGGAAATGCTTGATCCGCGAATTGTAGCGTTGTGTCACCGCGTTAAAACCGGTTCTGGCATACTGTAATTGGTTTTCAACCGCCACTATTCGATTATTTAGATCGATGATGACGTCATTTCCTTTGAGGTCAGGATATTGTTCCAGCAAGGCCATGAACTGGTGATGCATGGCGCCAACAGGTTGTTTACCGTCTCCGCCTCTTAATTCGGACAAGGTTGTCTGTAAATCTCGTTCATGTGTGAGTGCCTCGGAGACGACACGCACAAGGTTTGGTATCAAATTAGCGCGACGTTTCAGTGATACGTCGAGGTTCGATTTACCACGTTGCTGCCAATTTGTTACAAACACAAGATCATTAAATAGAAATGCAATGTTCAATACGATCAGGAATATCAAGGCGACCAAAGCTCCGGCGAAGTAGCCGAACGAGTCAAAGGAAGCGCCTCCGTAAATAGTCATTACCGCCACGATACAAAAGGATAGTGCGAATCCCAAAACCAACAAACCAACGCGAGCGTACTTCCGCATGAGCGAGTTTTCACCTTGATCACTAATAACAAAATGCCGTTCTTCGCGGCTATGTCTAATCATCAAATCCCTGTCCATTGGATCGTCGAGCACTGCGGGTCCCAACACATAGACTTCCTGATCAGCTCGCAAAGTCCATTCGTGATACTTAAGATTGCCGGCACGGTGTAAATACGTTCGTGCGGCGTGAACTTCGGCGCCAGTGGGGTTTACGGGGATCTCACCCGAATCGTCCCTAACATTAAAGACATTGAATTGGAGGCCACTCTCGACAGTTACCCAGCTCGAATTCTTACCCGATTTTTGCCACCTTTGTAAGAGGTATTTACAATAGACGACCGCATCGCCAGTGTACCGCGCGGAGATAACCGTATCGCGTGGCTGAATTGTTCCTACCACTTCCGTTATTCCGGGAAATACCCCTTTTGCCTTCGATGTGGGAATGTTCTCTATCATCCTCTTGGTACCCATTTTTCGATAGCCAATAAATCCCAGCAAACCCATTGCTATTAACCCGAATGTTCCCAATAGCCCAACCATGAATGGATCCAATACGGTACCGATTCGTTCCGATATCGGATATTTGTTCAAAATATCGAGTTCCACAGAAGAAGGCTCGTGCATTTCTAGGTCGTTAAGCCCCATAAATGCCTTGTGTGCGATATTGGTAACTCGGTCTCGATATTGCAAGTACAATTCATGGGCTCGCGCTGCGTCGCGTTTGATAAGGGCCTGACGGAGTTGAGTATTTTCTTTTTCGGCCGGACGTTGGTCTGTAACGAGGAGGTGGTATTCCTCAACACGGTTGTTCGCCAGTGTGAGTTGCTCGCTTGTTACCAAAGTCCATTGCAAAAATAAAATTGGTGGCAGTGTCACAAAAACGACAACCGATGAAACCATAATGTGGTGGATTCGAAATAGATTCAACATTAACCCGATCGCAAACACAAATGAAAAAACAGCCCCGCCCATCGCAAATACGCTGGTCCATCCTCGCGACGCGAGGATCGCCGCCTCGCCATGGGCGGAAATGGTAAATCGTATTCGCGAGCGGTCGTAACTACCTCCGATCGCACCCAGTTCATGGTTGTATTCGCCTAATACCAACACTTTAGCATTTGCCCTTATGACGCTTTCGGTTTCGCGGTAATTTCCGTAATATTTAGTTGATAGGCTGGTGGGATAGATTTCTGGGCTATTAGAATTTGCTTTTACAAACACACGTCCGGTTGGGTCATTAATGTGGAAATTGACCGTCGCCGTCGCCGAGTCAACGGTAACCCAAGTCGTATCGCCCTCGCTGTCAGTTTCTTCTCTTTCTTTGACCCAATCGTAATAGACAACCGGTGCGGACGTCGTCCGACTGCTTAGACTAGCATCGTTTCCGTCGACGGTAGCCTCGATCATGGAGGGTCCGCTTACCATGCCCGCGGCATAAGAAATCGGCAACCGTTGCACTTCCAGTACACCCCGCATTGCGTCCATACTACATCCGCGAGACAGGAGTGCGGTGGCAAATAGGCCAAACATTAATAGCAATTGAGCCAGCTTGGAGATTATCGAATCTTTAGTAAGGAAGGTGTTAAACATTGTTCCGAATGGAAATCCAATTGAAAACGTAGATGGAGATATGCCGAGTTACTAGAAACAAGCCTTGTGCGTTGTCCTACCCATTATCACTATTGATACCAAAAACCGCCATTCTACGCGATGAATATTCGCATTTTCCGACCGGCGCTTTCGGCACCGTAATGATTAACTTCGTTGAAAAACCGGTTTGCAAGTACTTGCTGGTTTACGCAGCGAGTGTTTGCTGGAACTGGGAGGATTAAGGCCCTTTCCTAGCTCGTTGGATTAGATGGTAAGCCACGGCCTAGTCTAATAAATGACAGGCGATGTTGGCAAAGCAAGTTTCCCGTTACATTTGTTTGATATTCTAGTTGGATTCAGATACAATACGACAGTTGGACATCCACATTTTTGTTCATTTGCATGGAAAGCCTTCCCTTTGTGAACCCCCGCCAATGTGATGTGACCAAAGAGTGATGAAGACTGAGTTTTCACGGGCGAGTTAATGAATGACTGTCCAAATAGAATATTTTAAAATCAGACCAATTAAAGGAAAGCGTCATGACCTTCCGTAGTCTTAGCGTCACATTGGCAGTACTTATTTTTGCCAGTAGTACATTGTTTGCGCAGTTGCCGAACACCCAACTTTCGACCGTTACTCCAGCCGGTGGTACAACTGGCACGACCGTAGAGGTCACTGTTGCCGGGGCGGATCAAGATGACCTGATCAGGCTCGTGTTTTCACATCCTGGCGTCGTGGCAACACAAGTAGTTACTGCAGCCGGCGAATTTGACGTCAACCCGACACCAGTCAACAACAAGTTTCAAGTGGCAATAGCTGCTGACGTTCCCGTTGGTATCTATGAGGTGCGCGCTGCCGGCCGCTTTGGTCTCTCAAGCCCGCGGGCCTTCGTCGTGGGTACGCGTGAACAGATTATTGGTAGTGGAAGCAACCATACATTAGAAGCGGCTCAGGAAATTCAGGCGGATACGGACGTCGTTGGGATCACTGATGCTAGTAAACGGGACTATTACAAAATCAACCTGACAGCTGGCCAACGTATTGTTATTGAGTGTCTTGCACAGCGTATTGGCTCTCGCGCTAATTCAGTGCTGACGATCTTGGATGATCAAGGTCGAGAACTCACACAAAACAACGATGGCATTGGCGAGGATTCGCTGGTGGATTTTACCGCAACTAGCGCGGGGGCTTACATGATTACGGTAAGAGATTTTGTCTACCGTGGGGGTGCGGAATATTTATACCGATTGCTCGTAAAGTCCGGTAGTCACGTGGACTATGTGGTACCGTCGGTCGGAAAAGTTGGCACCGCGACGGACTACATGATTGTTGGACGCAACTTGCCGGGTGGGAAACCTCTTGCCGACGTGTTTGTCGATGGCATTCAACTTGAATATGTCACACAAAGCATCCAGTTTCCCGCTGCGGGCACCACAACAGCGAGCCGTCGCACACTGGTTGAAGATAGTATCTCTAATACCAATATTTCGGTCTTGGGCGATAACCTCGCGTTTAGCATCAGCGATCTACCAGTTGTCGTAGAGTCCGGTAAAAATGATAGTAGTGAGACCGCGATGAAAATCGAGGTTCCAAGTGTGGTTTCGGGTCAATTTTATCCGGCGAACGATGTGGACTGGTTCGAATTTAGTACGACCAAGGGCCAGGTTTTCGTTATTGAGGTCGTTAGCCATCGATTGGGGTTATCTGTTGATGCAATTATGCTGGTTCAAAAAGTTGTCACAGCAGAAGACGGCAAAGTAACGGTAAGCGCGGTTGCGTCGGTGGACGATCCAAGTAATCGTAATGGTCGTATCGGGCAAGAATTTGACGCGACGACCGATGATCCTGTTTACCGCTTTACCGCACCCGAGGACGCCACTTATCGTATCCGGATTACTGATCAATTCAGTCGTTCTCGAAACGACCCTCGCTTGCAATATGAGTTGCGAATTCGACCTGAGCATCCGCAGTTGACGCTAACCGCGGACCTGAAACAAATTAAAACGGCGAACGCCAATGAAATTAAAGTATTTTCACCCGTTTTGCGTAAAGCTGATTCGTTGTTAATCAACGTGCGCGTGCAACGAATCGAAGGTTTTGCCGGACCGGTTACAGTGACGGTCGAAGGTTTACCTGCCGGGGTAACGTGTGCGGGCGTCGAGCTTAGTGCAAGTCAAACAGTTGCGAGTCTAGTTCTCAATTCAACCGCCGATGCAAAAGCATGGCAGGGGAATATCCGTATTATGGGGTCTGCTCAACTAGGTGACGAACGGGTACAAGTCGAAGCGCAATATGCCGCGGTGACATGGGGTACTGCCAACAAAACTCAGACGCCGGCTTATTTCCAAAGTCTCAGTGGCTGTTTGTTATCAGTAATTGACGTTGAAGATGGCGCTGCTGTTGTTTCAGTCGGGGACGGCGCGGTACTCGAGACTTCACGTGGGGGAAAGATTGAAATCCCTGTTAAGCTCGCTCGCGGTGCAGGATTTGATGGCGATTTAAAATTGGTTGCAACAAATGTTGCGGCCGAAGTTAAACCGGCAGATATCACGATCAAGAAGGACATAGATGAACTAAACCTAGTCATTGAATTGAAAAATGCGAAGGCCAAGGCGGGCTTGTACACCTATTATCTGCGCGGTGATGCGAAAGTTAAACGAACTCGCAATGCCGACGCGATCCTACGGGCAGAAGCCAAACTAGCTCACATCGTGAAAATGCTTGCGGCGTCTGACGCGGCATTAGCCACAGCAACTGAAACCAACAAGACCGCAGAGGGTGACGAAGCAAAAGCTAAGGCTGCAGCTGAACTTAAAGTTGCGACGGAAACGCAAAAGCGGACTACCGCCGCCAAAACTGCGGCGGACAAATCGCTTGCAGATGTGAAAAAGGCGGACGCCGCCAAAGACTATCTGGTAGCTGTCGTTTCAACTCCCATCCGCGTTAACGTGGTTGACTCTCCTTTTACAATAAGTGAAGTTTCTTCTCAAGTAACCGCAGGAGGTGAAATTGAACTCAAATTTGCGATTGAACGTAAATATGGGTTTGTCGACGCAGTGGATTTGACTTTTGTAATTCCAGGCGCTCTTAAAGGTGTCGCGGTTGCTAAAATTCAAATCGTAAAAGATGCATCTGAAGCAATGGTGAAATTGACCGCGACAGCAGAGGCTACAGCCGGGAAACATGCGATCGAAGTTAGCGGAGCTGGCAAGTTCAATGCCGTACCCGTCGTTGCTAAATCAGTACTTAATTTGGAAGTTATTGCAGCTGCCAAAACTCCCGACTCTGAATAGTTCACATTCGCAGTCATTATTCAATTCAATTTACTAGAATATCCGAACCAGTTAAACAAACGCTTTTCATGGAAAAATAACATCATGAACCAACTTATTTCAACACGCCGCTGGGTACTTATTGCTCTGGTTTTGGGTTGCTCCTTTAGTCTGGGGGGATTTTCATCCGCAGCAGACGAGGCAATTGAGATCACCGAGATTAAACGAAAAGATAAGGTGGATTTTGAAAAGGAAATCTTACCGATCCTGCGTCGTAACTGTCTAGCTTGTCATAACGCGACTGACGCGGAAAGCGATCTGGTTGTTGAAACTCCCGCGACATTGCTTACCGGTGGGTTTGATGGTCCTGCCGTGATTGCGGGTAAGGGCTCCGAAAGCCTTCTTATTAAACTCGCTTCTCGTGCGCAAGAATCCTATATGCCACCTGAAGACAATGATGTCGGTGCAAAAAACCTCACACCGAAAGAACTCGGATTAATCAAGCTTTGGATTGACCAAGGCGCTACAGGAGAAGTTCTCGGTTCACGTGGTGTGGTCAAATGGCAGTCGCTTCCGGCAGGCGTTAATCCTATTTATTCCGTTGCGATTAGTGCGGATGGACAGTATGCGGCCGCGGGAAGAGCAAATCAGGTATTTATTTATCACGTTCCCTCGCGAACCGAAATTGGACGGTTGTCAGACCCAGCGATTATGGAATCGGGCGTTTATGATTCCCCCGGCGTTGCCTTCATGGACATCGTTCAATCGATTGCTTTCAGTCCAGACGGCACAATGGTTGCAGCGGGTGGCTATCGCACATTAAAAATCTGGCAACGGCATGATAATCAAGTTGCAGCAACGCTTCCCGCGTTATCGGCTATTCCCACGTCGGTTGCAAAAACGGCCGACGGAAAATTTCTAGCCATTGGCTTTGAAGACGGTTCGTTACAGGTGCTCAGCGTTGCCGATAATAAAATCGTCGCTAACACGCTCGCTCATGAGGGCGGCGTGCGTGGTGTGGCGTTCACCGCGGACGATAAGCAAATAGCCAGCGGTGGGGCGGATAAGACAGTTAAAGTTTGGGATGCCCCAGGACTGGCCGCTATACGTACTATTACTACTCCCGCCGTCGTCAATGCAGTAGCGATCGTTGCGGGCGGAACGTTGGTTGCTAGTGCCGGTGAGGATAATATAGTTCGTATTTGGAACATGGCTGAACCCGTAGTTGAGGAAGTTAAAGAAGGCGAGGTTGCTGACGTAGCTGAACTGCCAGCTAAAGAAC
>CAWVZW010000019.1:0-48301 GCA_963934735.1 uncultured Planctomycetaceae bacterium | reverse complement strand
CTTCGTGGCCCGGAGGTCCTCCCCAATGTTTTTTTAATGGCCTTGCCGCGCAGGGATTGTGCGGGTCAGCCAACGGCGGAAAGACAAAAACCTGGATTGAGTCTTCCGCCATTTTTTATGCGCTGAGCACGCGATAAGTTCATCAAAAACTGCTCATAATCGGTTAAAATGGTCTAATTCTTTCGTTATCCGCGTCTGTGCGTCCATTAAACACTCTTGCTTTGGCCCATCCATTATGGCTACTTGCCTCATTTCACTCGGTGCGAACATCGGACATCGAGAGCAGGCCATCGCGCAAGCAATTTCAGCGATCCAAGAATGCACCGCTGTGTCAGCTTGTCATTGCAGTTCTTTTTTTGAAACGATCGCTGCGGGAGGCCCGCCCGATCAGCCAAGGTTTATCAATGCCGTCGCTCGATTGGAGACAAGCCTCAAACCGGCGGAAGTCCTAAAAAAACTTTTCCGAGTAGAAAAACAACTCGGGCGAACACGCCAACAAATCTGGGAATCCCGCGTCCTTGATCTAGATCTCTTGCTCTACGATCACAAAATCCAAAACGACGCCGATTTAATTTTGCCGCACCCGCGAATGATTCTGCGAAGATTTGTACTAGAACCCGCCTGTGAAATTGCCGCGGAACTAACGCACCCCCAAACAAAATGGTCTCTACAACAACACCTCGATCACTTGAACCGCTCCGCCAAATATATTTGTGTCGCGGGGGCAACCACCGCACAACGCATGGCCGCCCTCGGGCAACTGCAATGCGGCACCGACAAACAGCCGTATTCTATTTTGCCAAATTCCCTTGACGGGGAAAAACTCGAGGACCAGCAAGCCGCAATCAAAACGGCGCTCGCCGCAACAGCAAACATGGTCGTTGCCGATTTTTGTCCGCGAGAAATTCTTTCGTCTGCGCCGCAACAACTTGCCCGTATTGAACAATTAGAACAAGTTGTCGGTGTACCAAGGTTGATTGTTTTATTAGATAATCCAAAGGACCCAACATCCCATACGTTACTCAATGCCATGATGCCAACAGGTACCGTAGTACCATGGCTGGTTGTGCCAAACGATGATCAACAGCGAATCGTTCGTGAACTCCAAGCCGCTGTAGTTGCTGCTGCCTAGTTCCTACCCGTAATATTATCTTTCAATCCAACTCGATTTATTTTCCGACTCGCCGGCACCGCCATGTCCAACTCGCCTGAACTGATCACCGACCTGACACAACTCGCGGGGTGGGTTCAAACGCAATCCGACAAAGGCTTCAGTGTTGGCTTAGTACCAACAATGGGTGCTTTGCACGCTGGGCATTTGAGTCTCGTAAAGTCTGCTGCTCATGAGACCGATTCGGTACTCGTCACGATTTTTGTGAACCCAACTCAGTTCGCACCCGATGAAGATCTGCAACAATATCCACGTGACCTCGAGGGTGACCTACAGCTGCTAGGGTCCGTCGCCACGGTTACAGTTTTTGCGCCAGCGGTGGCAGATATGTACCCCAAGCAAAACACGGCGGCTGTGGATATCGAATCCGGCAAACCTGATAATGTCGCCACTCGCTGGGAAGGTGAACGACGCCCTGGCCATTTTTTCGGGGTAACCACCATTGTCCACAAGCTCTTTACGATCACTAAAGCTCAGGTCGCGTTTTTCGGGCGAAAAGATTACCAGCAGTTGAGGGTCATCGAACGAATTGCCGAAAAACATCATCGCAACATCAAAATCGTCGGCTGCCCAATCGTCCGAGAAGAGGATGGGCTGGCGATGAGTAGCCGCAATGCCTACTTAACGGCAACTCAACGATCGCAAGCAACAGCGATATATAAAGGACTACAGGCGGCCTGTAGTATGGCCAATCGCAATGACATGGCCGCCGCGGAATTGCAAGAAGTTGTTATAAAACAACTTGGTACTGCGGAAATTAACCGAATTGATTATGTTGCTGTAGTACATCCTAAGTCACTTGAACCATTAGAACTCTTAGACCGTACTGAGCAAATCAAACAGCTCAAGTTAGGAGCGATCATTCTCGTGGCGGTGTTCGTAGGAAACACTAGGTTGATCGACAATATTTATATTCCACCTATTAATTCTTAGTCTACTGATATAACAAATGCAGCAAACGCTTTTTACAATACCGCACGAGCTGGGAGGGCTGCCCGTTTTTGGCTGGGGGTGGATTCTGCTTCTATGGGGAATCTACGGTGGCGTTTGGTTAACGCGCTATTACACAACAGCGAAGAATCCGGCGGCGGCTCATCCCTTCATTCCGATCGTCGCTGTGGCAGCATTAATCGCTTTTGTATTGCCCTTCGTCGAGCCGACTGATACCGTGGGAGACCCGACAGGACTGCAAATTCGCGGTTATGGCGTATTCGTTTTAGCAGGTGTCCTTAGTGGCTTAGGCTTGCTGGCCATCCTCGCACGGCGGCAAAGACTTCCCGAAGATTTTGCCATGTCGCTTATGCTCTATCTGTTTATTCCGGGGCTGTTAGGGGGTCGTACTTGGTACGTCATCCAAAAGTGGGCCGACTTCGCGACCTTCGAACAAGGCAACGTTGTTTGGAATGTGACGTTACCGCGAATAGTAAGATTCACCGAAGGCGGACTCGTAGTGTACGGTGCCCTGATCGGTTCGATGCTAGGTTGCCTGTTTTATATTTCACTGCGAAAACTACCAAAATTAGCAACGCTCGATATGATCGTGCCCGCACTAATGGTCGGCATGTTTTTTGGTCGTATTGGCTGCTTCATGAACGGTTGTTGTTATGGCGGGCTTTGTGATGCCAACCCACTAGGTGTTACTTTTCCTGCCGGCAGCCCGCCTTATATGCGTCATGTAGACGAAGGCTTGATGTTTAATATTCCGCTGCAGGACAAGTTAGGTCTAACCGCCGATGTTGCACGCCAACTCAACTTACAATGGGCTCTGACAGTGACCGCTGTCCAACCCAACGGTGTGGCAGCGAGTGCTGCAGTTAAACCGGGACAGGCCTTACTAATTAATCAGAAGCACATAAATGGAGCCTGGATCGAGTACATACATCGTGGCCTATTCAGTGAAGATATGTTTTGGCTTCGCAATGCTGAAACACGGGAAATTATTGGCACTATTACCGTTGGCGATATGCCACCGCGATCACTAAATATTTATCCGGCACAACTATTAAGTAGCATCAGCGGAGGAATCATTTGTGTAATCCTCCTCGGGTTTTATCGAATTCGAAAACGCGACGGCCAAGTTGTTGCGTTGTTTCTCACCCTCTATGGTTCCGCCCGGTTCCTCTTGGAGCTCGTGCGAACCGATGAACTCGGACAACTCAATACCGGACTCACCGTTTCACAAATCGGCAGCATTATTGCGCTAGTGATTGCAGCAATGTTATGGTGGCATACCTCGCGCGGTAAACACGAACTGGCCTACCCGTTACCGCAAACCAAAGAAACCTAATCAACTGACCCACCGCGGTTATGTTTGTACCGGCGGGCAGTTAGTTTGACTTCCAACAAATCGTTTTGCGGTGGGTTTTTGGCCATAAAATTCACTCCGCCAATGTAATATCCCAGCATATAAATTGACTTATTTCCTTCGTAATACAAAGATAGTAATTGCTAGTTTGAGTTCCATTGCAAGCATTTGCGATAATTCTGGAACTTTTCGAGTCCCACTGGTGTCAAAGGTATTGGAAGCAAATTGTCTGACGATAATAAAGAATTAATTCGGCAAGCGGCGGAGGGTTCGAGCCAAGCGTTCGAACTACTCATAACACCGTACACCAGTCGACTCTTTAATACGCTGATGCATATTCTGCGATGTCGCGAATCTGCGGAAGACGTTATGCAAAATGCTTTGTTTAATGCATATTTGAAACTTGATACCTACCGAGGGCAGAGCGCCTTTTACACTTGGCTTTATCGCATCGCCGTTAACATGGCGCTGAGTTATCGACGCGCAGCAAAACCCGTTGTTTCCATAAACCAACAACAAGAAATGACTGGACAAGAAGTTATCGATCAAAACGAAGCAGTCGGCGAAGCACTAGAACGAAAAGAACGTGCCGCTGTACTGCACGCGGCGATTGGCACTTTGTCCGAACAATATCGAAGCATCATTATCCTCCGCGAAATTGAAGGTTGTAACTACGATACAATTGCCGAAATTCTATCCATCAGCTCGGGAACAGTCCGCAGCCGACTGCACCGCGCTAGATTGCAACTAAAAGGAAAACTATTACCGCTTCTCAACGAGCACCCTTCCCTGTCATGAACGACCAAATCAACCCTAATCACGAAATCGATAGCGAAATACTGAGTGCTTATCTTGATGATGAGCTCACCACCAGCGAACGCGCTGTCGTGAAACAGGCACTCGAGAACAGTCCTCAGTTGCGCGAATCGCTACAAGAACTCAAAATCATTAGCGATGAAATACAGTGTCTTGCTGTTGAGTTCCACCCCAATGAACAACAACTGCTTGAGACCGTCATCACAAAAATCCGCGATCGTAATCTAAGTGTCCACGGTCAAGCACCTTATTCCAATGTAAAAATTCCCGCCATGGCCCGGGGATGGAAACAACGCCTACAAATTCCCGCCTTGCTTGCCTTAACGGCGGGTGTGCTCGCAGTCCTGACGCTACAGTTTATGCCTAATGATCAATCTATGACGCTGGTTCAAACGGAAATGGCTGATGAATCTCCCTCCGTTGAGAGTTATGATCGAGTAGAAAATAACGCCGAACTGGAGTCCGCGGCGGGCGATAGTCCGGCAACAGAAGGCGCGGGCGCTCAAATGGGCGGCATGGGTGGCGGAGGCGGCGCTCTCGCCGACAACCGGGCTTTACAAGAAAGCCAAAAACATCGTGACAATGCCAATAACCTGACCGCAGGACAATTTGCTGATGCTGCTGTTGACCCTGCGGCACCAGCACGAACTCGAGCGAGTTCCTTTCCCATTCCTAGGGCCCTAGCTGTGTCCGAAGAAACACTGGGGCTCGATAAACCAGCGGACGACAAAACAGACGTTGCCGACGTTACCTATCACATTCAAGTAAAGCAAAAAGATCTGCCGGCGCTGCTCGCACTAATTACAGCCCATCAAAATCTCGTTCAAAATATACAGCGGAAAAAAGTTGTTGGGCTCAGCGGTGGTGAAAAGAATCTCGCTGAAACATCAAAGCAACGTGTGTCGCTCAGCGAACCGGCGGAAAACAAGGTGCGGAAATCCACCGTTAATCAAATCGTTATGTTCCGCTCAAACGCAAGCCAACTCGCGGTACTCGTCGCCGTACTCCAAAAAAATCCCGCGGCCACCCTTTCTATGAACCACTTGCAGCGAAGTGCACTCGGAAATCGACTCATGGCGAAAGACAACGATACGTCTGCCAACGTTAAGAATCAAAACACCACAACTATAATGTCCGACACTATCTTTTCCATCCAAGTCATCGCGATACCTTAAATCGGCAACGATCTCTTCGTAATTACCTGCTGAAACTCTGTTTTTCGGCGCTATCGACAAGTTATCCCCACGGGTTTCACGACCGGCGACTAAGACTTAAGCCGATAAAAATAGGCGTTCCACGACCGCTCGCACCCGTTGCTTTTACTTTTGGCAACAACTGCTAATCTGACTGTTCTAAATCGCGGCAGCTTTTCGGCTGGGCTTTCTGAGTTTGGTAATAACCTATGATTTTTCCCAAGAAACAACCGACTAAAACTATAAAACAGGAATTATATCGGATGATACAAGGCGCATTGTTTGGGCAGGGTGACGAAGATGATGAATATCTTGAACCTAATGATTCTGAAAGTTCTAACGACAATTCTGACGGCAGTTTTGAGCCGGTTGAATCTATCGATCAAGATGTAACAAGTGAATCCGCTGAAGCCGACGCAACAGCAGTGACGCAACCAATCGAAGCTGTCGAGGCTCTCGAAGAAGTGG
The DNA here is from genome assembly GCA_963934735.1 of uncultured Planctomycetaceae bacterium. Classification (GTDB taxonomy): domain Bacteria; phylum Planctomycetota; class Planctomycetia; order Pirellulales; family Pirellulaceae; genus UBA721. The sequence goes on along the minus strand of CAWVZW010000019.1, from coordinate 42,348 downwards.
TTGCGGCGGCAGCTACGGAAACGGTTGAAAGTATAGAAATTGGAGCGAGTGATTCCAGCGCTACGGATGATTCCTTCGATGCCAATCTACTGCAAGCGACATCAGCTCCATTTGTGGGTGCGTGGCAAGCCCTTGTTAGCCAAACCAACTGGGAAAAAGGCAAAATCATTTTAGATTGGCGCGAAGCGCTCGTTGCCGCCGATGCTCCAGTCCATGAATATTCCGACGAATCCTGGGCGAATCTTGTTGAACACTCTGTCACCGGACAACATGTCGGAAGACTGCGACGGGTTTATCAACAATTCGGTGCAGTTCAAAATGACTACGCCAACCTATCTTGGACTCATTTCCAAATGGCTATGGATTGGTCCGATGCAGAAATGTGGCTCGAGGGCGCTGTCCAAGAAAAGTGGTCTGTTTCCAGCATGTGTGAGAATCGTTGGGAAGCGACTGGGGCGGCGGCCAGTGACAAGCCGCAAGAAAGCGATATCATTTATGCTGAATTAGACGAAGATACCGTCGCTCCGTTTCAACCGGTATCCGAACAAAAATCCTCAACCTACGCTCCAGGCGACAGCACTATTCGGGGATCCTATGACCAAGCTTCTGGCACTCAAAGCTTCGAAGGCCCCGACTTTGGCGATCGATCCTATCAAAGATCTACAGGTGCTAATGCTCCTAGCGACAGTCTTGATGGTGCGCCACGAGTGGTTGCTGACGATGAGTCTGCAGTAACTGTGCAACCATTTAAGGATTTAGCCGACCTGCCTGATGACCTACAAGATCCGCTAGATAATTTAAAAGTAGCGATACTACAACACAAGGCTAACCACTGGGATTCCGTCAACGAAGAAACGGTTGTTGGCCATCTCAACGGACTCATCCAAATGGCCCAGTCTAACGGCGAGTAGCAATACTACTTCATGTAACCAGCGACTTTGACATCAGCGGTATATAAATAATGACCTTCAATATTCGCACCATGACCAGTGATGACCGGCATGACGTGGCCGAGTTGATTTATATTTCCATCAACCATTGGTACCAAGTTCACGGGATGCCTGCCATTTTTAGCGGTGGCCCTGCCGTTTGTAATATCTTCTTTGACACTTACGAAGCCCTCGATCCCCAATGCGGTATTGTTGCCGTCGATGATGAAACCGACGTTGTTATAGGGTCCTGCTTTTATCATCCTCGCGAACACCACGTTTCACTGGGGATCATGACGGTACACCCCAATCATTTTGGGGCTGGAGCTGGCAGAGCACTGTTGGATTGGATTGTCGATTTATCTAATTTACAGAACAAACCTGTTCGCTTGACGCAGAGTGCGTTGAACGTCGACTCGTTTTCGCTCTATAGCAAAGCGGGATTTGTGCCGCGGCATGCCTATCAAGATATGATTTTGGAGATTCCAGCTAATGGATTAGACTTTGCTTGTGACGTCGGCAACGTACGGTCGGCGACCATGGCAGATATTCCCGCGTTAGTTGAACTTGAAATGCAAGTCGCGGGGATTTCACGAGCGCAAGATTATGAGTTTCTGATTTGTAACGAAGACGGCAATTGGCACTTATCCGTATACGCCTGTCCCGAGTCGGACAAGCTGTTAGGGTTTCTGGGTTCCTGTTCACACTTGGCGACTAACCTAATCGGGCCTGGAGTTTCACTGGACGAAGAAACGGCGATAGCGTTGTTAGCGAGCGAGCTTGACCGCCATCGGGGACAAACACCTGTATTTTTAGTGCCTGTGGAAGCCGAAAAGATCGTCCGGAAGGCATATGCCTGGGGCGCCCGCAATTGCGAAATGCATTTTTGCCAAGTCCTCGGAGACTACAAGCCATTCGCCGGTGTCAACATGCCCACGTTCATGCCCGAAACTGGGTGAACGTCTGTTTGTACGGTGCCGCACAAATTCACGTTTAGAAATTCCAGTCCACGCCAATATAGGCACCGTGCATAATCAAACTGCCGTCGGAAGTCACGGGCTGGCCTAATGCCGCTTCAGCAAAACTCGCTGGTATCTGATCCGTAGCAAATGCCATCCCAGTCACTCCCATGACACGATAGCCCGCGGTCAATTGACAGCTTGGTGTCAGCAGATAATCAAAGCCTAGCTCTAGCTGCCCTAAGAATGACATGTCCGTTTTCTTGGAGTATTCGTTGAAGTCGTCGCGCCAGTTCATAATGGCCGGATCTTCAACAAACGCGTGACCCGCAGCACCAAGTATTTTCGTGCGATGGTCAATGGCGTTAAAAAATACACCTGTCTTAACACCGATGTGATAGGTCATTTTTCTTCCTTTTCGCTTGGTCCACAGCGCCCCGACTTGAGCACCAAACAAGTGGTTATCATCTGACACACTATAAGCCACATCATCAATATTTAAGTTGAACCGATCATCCGCTTTGAAATATCGAAAGCCTGCCAGCAACCGCACCGATTGCGTGCGGTCTTTGTTATACATGTCACTAGTAAAATTCCATTCTACATTGTGATATTCAAAGGTGCGTGTCAGCGACTGGGTTGCCGAACTATTGAAAACTGCTGACAGTGGATTGCCAAAGCCGTTATAGCTCAAACCGGATATATTCAGCAGGGAATTGAGTTCACTACCAGCGTCATTAGCCACCGCACTGTCACCTCGAGTAAACAAGCCCCAATAAACCATTTCTATCCGCTGGGCCTTATCTTCGAGTGTCTTGCCAAGCGAAATTTCTACACCACCGGATGTATCCATGTCGGCGTCTCGTGTGCTCAATACGGTTTCACTCGCTGCATTGCTTGTTAAAGCTTGATTCGTCGCATTGTCTCGCATCATGACCAAACCCCTCACTTGTAAATTCAGTGATTTGGGTAGGTTTTGAAATGGAAGTAAGTTGGTGGTCCGCGATGATACCCGCTCCGGGCGATTAGGTCGATGAAAGCGGTCCGTGTTTCCAATAGTGATGTACTCGTGTTGGGTGGGCGGTATGACTGCCTGAGACGGTAACGCATGTACTGGCCGTGAAACTCGTTCATTGGGATTAAATACACTCGGCTCTTGCGTTTGTTGCCCCACAACGTCCGTACCAAAACTACATATAACCAAGAACAACAGGCTTACCACTAAATTTTTAACTATCTTCATTATTCGGACCCATCATTGATCGTAAGGCAAATTGGATTAGTTGATACTACTGCTGTAAGAATGAAAATCGGTATATTCCTTACTACTGCTAGCGTGGAATCGTCGACATTGGCACGGAATCACAAACTGCGCCCGCATAATCGATACGGCCGGCACTTTTCAAAAATGCGGTGCTGTTAGAGAGAACTTCATCCCGACAATCCCTGCAATCGTTAAGGTCGCCGAACCCCAAAATGGCTAGTCGTAAGAAATCCATTGGGGCTGTATAATATGGCCCTATACTGCTACGGTGAACAAATAGCTAGTAACACTATGCGACTGGCATTTTACAATCGTCTGGCAGTCAATATTGTTGTATGGACTTAGCTTAGAGGAGCAATGTGGCCCATGGCCGACAAATTTGACGCTTATCGCGAAGCGCTAGTACTCGAAGAAACTACTATTTGGGGCGATGAATACGACCACTTGGAAGCGGGAGAAAAGGCATCCGTAGCTACTGCACTTCACGCCGACGCCGAGCAGTGTAGCGATTTAGCGTATGTCCGTACCTACACAGGGTTCTGTCGCCAAATCACCGTAACGCAAGAAGATCTACAACGAGTAAGTTCCTAAAACGAACTGACTCTACGATTGCGAGAAAGGCTCCTGCTGTGTCCGTTGAATCCACTACCGTATCTGTTGCACTAGCAGAACGCAGCTACGAGATCCGCATAGGCTCGGACAATCTCGCTGATATCGGGCGGTGGGTAGAATCGATTGGCGACATTTCACAAACCATCATCATTACCGATACCAATGTTCGCCAACTCTATTGCGAAACCGTCCTGCGAACCCTTTCACCGATCGACACTCGCATTGACATTATCACCGTACCAGCTGGCGAAGCAAGCAAGTCCATCCCCATGTACGAGGAGATATTGAATCAAATGCTGGCGCTGCAAGTAGATCGAAAGTCGTTAGTATTAGCACTCGGCGGTGGTGTCGTTGGCGACCTTGCCGGATTCGCAGCCGCCACCTTTGGCCGAGGCATCCGTTTTCTGCAAATCCCTACGACACTCTTAGCAACAGTTGATAGCAGCGTCGGTGGAAAAGTCGGTATTAATTTGCCTGGTGCCAAAAACATGGTCGGTGCATTTTGGCAACCACAAGGAGTGCTCATCGATGTCAATGTCTTGCAAAGTTTGCCCGAACGCGATTACCGAGCAGGGTTAGCCGAAGTCGTTAAATATGGCGTGATCCAAGATGTCGATTTTTTTGACAAGCTTGAGGCACAGGCCGATCTAATACTGGCTCGGGATCCCGTATTGATGCGCGATATCATTGCTCGTTGTTGTCAGCTCAAAGCCGAGGTAGTCGCTGAGGATGAACGCGAAACAACGGGACGCCGAGCGATTTTAAATTACGGTCACACATTTTGCCACGCTCTGGAATCATGTACTGGGTACGGGCATTTCTTACACGGCGAAGCAGTCGCTATCGGTATGCTCTGTGCATCGCGTCTGGCCGAAAGCCTTGAGATGATTGACACCAGCATCACCCAACGACAATTCCAATTACTCACTAAATTTGAGTTGCCCACCGACGTGCCCACGGACCTAAGTCGGCGAGACCTTGTTGAGGCCATGCAGCATGACAAAAAAACCGAGCACGGCAAATTGCGTTTCATTTTACCGGTGGCGATGGGTCAGGTGAAAATCGTCGATAACATCGACTCCAAATTGGTGGAAGCCGCTCTTAATTAACTTATTTTAACAACACCGTTACCTACCGCTGTCATAATATCCTCATGCGTAAATTAATTTCCTATCCTGCTGAACCACCCTTAGCTCAAAAACTGCATGCTTGGTTAGCCGTCAATCAAATCGATGCGCGGTGTAAGCAAGCTGGCGAGCAATGGGAAATATGGGTTCTCGATGAAGATCAACTTCCCGAGGCACACAAACTTGCTGCCACATTTAACGACAATCCGGATGACGCTCAATTTGATACAGTACTCAACGAAGCCAATAAAATTGAAGAGGAAAAAGACAAACTGCAACGAGCTCGTAAAAAAGAATCGCATAAACTTGAGCGACAACAGCAACGGCATCTTACTACGTCTAGCAAAAGCCTCACTCGGTCAATTATTATCCTCTGCTCCGTATTATTCGGTGCGTCGCTGGTCTTCCAAAATAGCGATGGTAATTTTATTCACGAATCTCTCGGAGTCGTCAGTGCGAATTCCATGACGGAATCTTACAACGAACGCATTCGCTTGCGGCAAGGGTTGGACGGTGGCTCTTTTGGTGAGGCACAAAAAGATGTGGATAAGATCCTAGACAGTTCCTATAACTCACTGCGTCTCGAAGACATCAAACGCTTTCAACTGTGGCGGATGGTGACCCCTATATTCCTTCACCAATCTGGCGCTAGTCTGTCAAGCTTCTTGCACATCTTCTTCAATATGTATTGGCTGTTTGCTCTGGGCCTCGGGATGGAAAGGCACTTCGGTACGGGCAATTTCGCCCTCTTGATTCTCTTTACGGGCGTTATCAGTATTTTGTTACCGGCGATTTCTCCTGCCGGTGGAATCTTTGGTTTAACGGCTCTCAAGGGCGCCCCGGTCGTCGGTTTTTCTGGCGTCATCTATGGTATCATCGGCTTCGGTTGGATCAAAATGAAAATGCTGCCGCACTTGGGAACCATCATTCCCCCGTTTGTTCTCATCTTTATGATGATCTGGCTGGGCATCGGATTGGTTAGTCCAGAGGGTGGATTTTTTGGCGCTATCAGTCACTTGGCACACGCCGCTGGGTTGCTCGCTGGTGTTGCATTTGGATATGTCCACACTCAATTAGGTCACTAAAAGGGCAGTCATGGTTCAGGGCAAATATGTAATTATCGTGATCTTTGGGACCGCGCTTGCCATGGCCGTTTTTGCCTGGCAATTTCGCATCAGCGAAGGTGATGACGTGCTGGATTACTGGGGCGTAGAATCCGCCAGCCTCCTGCGGCACGCTAAACGAGTCGAATTCCTTAAACTCGATTCCGTTGACGCGTTAGATTCCGCTGCAACACTCACCATTAACGGCACTCAGCAAAGTATTACTTCTGTCGAGGACATATCTTTGCGCAAAGGGCTCATCCACCCGCGCCACATATTTATTTTGGACCATACGTATCTCTGGGAAGAGTCTCCGCCAAAGGACATTCCAAACTGGCATTTTGCCCTCCGTTTTAGCGACGGGGACAAAGAAGCAACGCTCTTGTTTCACAAACAAAACCACGCAGTACAAATGCTCGACAACAATAAGCCATTAATCATGGGCCCTATGTTTGACAACTTCCTGGATTACCTCCAGCGCGAAGGCATTTATGGCATGATTCGTAACGAGGCCCAAACAACCTTATTAGAGCCGATAGAACAGTGACAGCGTATTACGGCGATAATCAACACTTGGTTGATTTCCACATTCGTAATAATTGCATCAATTTTAGGCATCACCCAAACAATGCGGTAACCGGAGCAGCTTTGACAAGCTCACGGGGTTGATTGAGGTGATTGAATTGAATCGTATGGGGATTGATTCCAATGCTGTGATACATCGTTGCGAGCAATTCAATCGGATGCACCGGATCACTCAACGGCGCTGAACCTGTTTTGTCCGACTCGCCATGTACATAGCCGCGCTTAATTCCCGCACCAGCTGCGATCGCTGTATAACAGTATGGCCAATGGTCACGGCCATCATTGGTGTTGCTGTTACCGGATGTGCTAACGCCACGAATCGGACTGCGTCCAAATTCACCAATAGCGACAACCAGCGTATCTTCTAACATTCCACGCTCATCCAAATCCCCAATCAACGCGCTCAAACCCGAATCGAGCATGGGACCAGATTCATTTTTCATTCGAGCGGATAAGCCAACATGAACATCAAACGAATGACGATCGGAGTTGGCAACTTTTGGCCAAATCACTTCAACCACTCGAGTCCCCGCGGCAACTAACCGCCGAGCTAATAAGCAGCTTTGGCCAAACGTAGTGCGACCATAACGATCACGAGTCGCCTCTGTTTCCTTGGATAAATCAAATGCGTCTCGAGCGCGGCCCGAACTAATCAGACTCATCGCGGATTCATAGTATTTATTGAGGCCATATTTTTCCGTCGCTCGATCAATCTGCGGCATCCCGCTGTTGATCAAATCTCGCAAACGCGAACGCCGGTTCAGTCGACCCATCGATACTTCTTTCCGCAATTGAAGATCATCAACATTAATGCGGTCCATTTTTGTTTGGTCTAAGTCACCACCGGGCGGGAAGAGGTAGTAAGGATCATAGGCTCGGCCTAAGAATCCAGCCGTTCCCGATTTGTTGACTACGTTACTTTCCTGCAATGGCCGTGGCATCATCACAAACGGCAACATGTCTTCTTCTGGTGGTTTGATACGGATAATATTCGAACCGAAATTGGGAAAGTCTTTTGGACTCGGAGGTTCGAGCTGACCGGATGGGCTTACTTTGTCAGCCGTATAGCCCGTATGTATTTGATAAATGGCAGCCGTATGATTAAATAAGCCAACTGGTGTGTAGCTCATTGAACGCACCATTGTCAATTTGTCGGTGACCTGAGCCAGTTTAGGCAAGTTCTCGGTCACATCCATCCCAGGCACTTTAGTTTTGATGCGCTTAAAGACACTGCGGACGTTATCCGGCACATCATCTTTAGGATCCCATAAATCCAAGTGGCTTGGACCGCCTTGCAAATAAACCAAAATAATGCTCTTGGCTTTATTCCAACCGGGACCGCCACCCTCGGTAGCTTCTGCAGCTTGAGCTTTGATCTCCATCATCTGTCCCAGCGACATCCCTAACATCGCAGAACCGCCCACTCGCATAATATCTCGCCTAGTAACGCCTAGGGTTTTATCACAAAGATCTTTTCCAGCTTGTCCGGGAATACGTAACATTATTTTATTTCCAACTAAGGGGTCAATTTATAACTTTAGTCCGATAGGTGATCAACGAGCAAATCTACTGTTTACTAGGTGTGATCCAGCAGAAAATCACTTCCTACTATTGTAATTCGTATCACAATGCCCCGTCAATTGAATTATTTTCGTTGGTTGGGAGCAGATAACACGTTGTTAATTGTACTGCGCTCATGCGTTTTTTGTGAACGGCCTTGCTACAAACCGATCTTTTTCGGTACAAATCTCACACGAAGCCCCTAATTTAGGTACTAAGTGATCGATCAGTAACGACCAGACTTGCGCGAGACAGTGGTTATGAAACGACGACAGTTTTTATTAAAGGCAACACGTGGTGTGCACGTCACAACCATTGGGCTGTTGTTTTCACCGTTGATTCCAAGTCTTACTCCGCTACAGGCGGGTAAGAGCGCGCGACTCGTTGATCAACTAAGCGCTGGTCTAAAGGTTCGCAAGCCTGCCGAAAAATTATTTGTTGAGCGTGTGGTTCAATTGGTAGACAACAAGGTGCTCCCCTTATCAATGGTTCTCGGAGTTTTTCAATACGCTCGCAAGAAAGAGGACCGGTACCCCTTTTTCTACTTCCGCGAAGCGTTAAAAATAAGAGCTGCCAAAGAACTTGGTGTGAAGCTCTAGCCCTTTAAAGTTCCTCGTCGGCTATACTGTGTTGTTAGATCGCTTACGCGCCTTTTGTATATCGATGCATCGGCATCAGATTGTGCAATCATGAAGACACTGATCAAAAATGCTCAAGTCGTTCTCCCCGCTGAAACGGTACAAGTCGACGTCTTGCTTGATGGGCAATCCATCGCAGTTATCGATCCCGCGGTCACCGCGGAGGCAGACTCAATAATCGATGCGACGGGGCTGCATTTAATTCCTGGAGTGGTTGATGACCAGGTCCATTTCCGTGAACCAGGATTAACACATAAAGAAGATCTAGCGCATGCGAGCCGCGCTTGTGCCAAGGGCGGTATCACAACCTTTTTAGAGATGCCCAACACGATTCCCAATGCCATTAACCAACCGTTGCTAGAACAAAAGCTGGCATTAGGAGCCGAACATAGCTTAGTAAATTATGGCTTTTACATTGGTGCAACCGGCAACAACGTGGAAGATTTACGAACGGCAACACGAACCCCTGGGATTAAAATTTTCATCGGCTCGAGCACTGGTGACTTATTGGTTGACGGCCAAGATGACCTCGAGCGAATTTTTGCGGAAACCACTTTGCCGCTGACGGCGCACTGTGAAGATGAAACAACCGTTCAAGCGAATCGTCAGAAATGGTCGGACACCACTGACGTCCGCGACCATAGCCGCATTCGTGATCATGAAGCCGCCATGATTGCCACGCTACGCGCCATCGACTTGGCCCAGCGTCATGATCACCGTTTCCATGTCTTACATGTATCCACTGGTGCCGAAGCCGATATGTTATCCGCTACCGGCCCATTAATTACTGCCGAAGCCTGTCCGCATCATCTGTTTTTTAACGTTGACGACTACGCGCGACTTGGCACGCTGATTCAAATGAACCCCTCCATCAAAAACCGCGCAGATAACGATAGAATTTGGGCCGCCTTACACGCTGGGCGAATCCAAGTTATCGCCACAGATCACGCTCCTCATACGCTGCAAGAAAAACAAGAGCCCTATCCCTCGTCGCCGTCTGGGTTGCCAGCGGTGGAAAACGCCTTGGCACTGATGCTCAATGAAGTGCACCATCAACGGTGTACTCTGCAGCAAGTGGTAGCGTGGATGTGTGACGCGCCGGCGCGAGTGTGGGATATGATCGGCAAGGGTCGGATCGAAGTTGGATATGATGCCGATCTCGCACTAGTCGACTTAAAACGCGACCATGTGATTCGTAACGAAGAGCAAGAAACAAAGTGTGGTTGGTCCCCGTGGGATGGCGAAACACTCGTCGGTTCTTGTGTCCGCACTTGGGTGCTGGGTCATGAAGTCTACCGCGAAGGCGAATTTGATGTAAACCACCGAGGAAGCGAAGTGCAATATGACCATAGCCGCGGTGGCTATTGGGCCACGGAGTAAATAACCGCCACAGATTTACACTCGTTTGAGAAACTAATATCGATCTTGCAGCGCCTGCACGTCCATTTCTTCTTCGGTCAATGCTTCCATCGCTTTAACTGCTGCTTCGGCTGCTTGAATCGTCGTAATACAAGGCACACCATGTTGCACAGCAGTCGCTCTGATTTTACCTTCGTCCGTCCTAGCACCTTTTCCATTGGGTGTATTCAAGGCCAACATTACATCACCATCGATTAAATAATCTATCAAGTTAGGATGCCCTTCGGCGATCTTTTTCACGCGCTGCACTGGGATACCCGCTTCTTCGATTCGAGCAGCTGTGCCCTCGGTTGCCATCAACATGAAGCCCATCGCGTGTAATCGCTTTGCCAATTCCTTGATCTGTTCCTTATGCCGTTCCGCTACACTCAGAAAAATATTCCCTTCTTTGGGTAATATGATTCCCGCGCCGAGTTGGCTCTTAGCAAATGCAATCGAGAACCGATCACTCGATCCCATCACCTCACCGGTGGACCGCATTTCTGGGCCCAAAATAATATCAACACCAACAAATTTGCGAAAAGGAAAAACGCTTTCTTTAACCGACACACAACTCGGTATCGGTGCGGACTCAATACCCAACTCGTCAAGTGTTTTGCCCGTCATGACTTGAGTGGCAATTTTGGCTGCAGGGAAACCTGTAGCCTTCGCGACAAAGGGGACGGTACGACTAGCCCGTGGGTTGACTTCAAGCACATAAACCACTGGCTGATCGTCTTCCTTTTTGACAGCAAACTGAATATTCATCAGGCCAACCACTTTTAATTCCATTGCCAACGCAACCGTCGCTCTTTTAATTTCTTCAACAACCGGGCCCTGCAAACTGTACGGTGGTATTGCACAGGCCGAATCGCCCGAATGAACACCCGCTTCTTCTATGTGTTCCATGATGCCGGCGACAACGACTCGTTCACCATCACAAATTGCATCGACATCGACTTCTGTTGCATCTTCTAAAAAGCGGTCGATTAAAACTGGTTGCCCTTGGGCCACAACAAAAGCTGCTGCTACATAGCGATCTAGTTGAGTCATGTCATAACAAATCTCCATCGCTCGACCACCCAGCACGAAACTTGGCCGAACCAATACCGGAAATCCAATCTCGGCAACTTCGCGACGCGCTTCATCCATCGTACGAGCAATCCCGTTAGCGGGCTGTTTTAATTCCAATTTGTACAACAGCCGTTGAAATTTTTCGCGGTCTTCAGCGGCTTCAATCGTATCCACGGATGTACCGATAATCGGGAGCCCAGCGTTCTGCAGTCCACGAGCAAGATTTAATGGCGTTTGACCGCCAAACTGAACAATCACTCCATCGGGCTCAATGTAATCAGCAATGTTCAATACATCTTCGGTTGTCAGTGGCTCAAAAAAAAGTATATCGCTAGTGTCGTAATCGGTACTAACCGTTTCTGGGTTGGAGTTGACCATGACGGATTCAATACCCATTTCACGCAGAGCAAAACTAGCGTGGCAACAACAATAGTCAAACTCAATCCCCTGCCCGATACGATTGGGCCCGCCTCCAAGAATCATTATTCGCTGTTTACTCTCAGATTTGCCCGGAGCTTCATTCTCGTCTTCGTATGTCGAATAATAATAGGGTGTGTACGCTTCAAATTCTGCTGCACATGTATCTACCGACTTGAAGACAGCGACTACGCCTAAATCTTTTCGCCACTGACGAATATCGATTTCATTACTATCAAGCAAATTGGCAAGTTGACGGTCCGAATAGCCAAACTGTTTGATCTTCTTTAACGTCGAGGCATCAATGGCTTCACAGCTACCCAAGGCAATAATGCTCTCTTCCATTTCTACCAGCTCATATAATTGATCCAGAAACCACGGATCAATTTTAGTGAGGGCGAACAACTGTTCTGGGGTATAGCCGCTTTTAATCGCGTAACGCAAATGCCAAACTCTGTTTTCATTTGGCACAGACAGCTTGGCGCGAATCTCTTCGTCGGATGGCTGTTCCTCGGTGCCCCACAAATCTTTACCATCACAGCCAAAACCGAAATGTCCTGTTTCAAGTCCCCGCAGCGCCTTTTGAAAAGACTCCTTAAACGTGCGGCCGATTGCCATCGTTTCGCCAACACTTTTCATTTGAGTGGTCAGAGTGTCATCCGCTTCTGGGAATTTTTCAAAAGCAAACCGCGGGATTTTCGTTACGACATAGTCGATCGTAGGTTCAAAACAGGCGAGTGTTTCTCGTGTAATATCATTTTTTAGTTCATGCAAGGAATATCCAATTGCCAGTTTTGCAGCGATCTTAGCAATCGGGAAACCGGTCGCTTTACTAGCTAGCGCACTCGATCGACTCACCCGCGGATTCATCTCAATAACAATCATTCGGCCATTTTCTGGATCGATGGCAAATTGAATGTTCGAACCCCCTGTTTCCACACCAATTTCACGGATGACAGCTAGCGATGCATCTCGCATCCGTTGATATTCTTTGTCCGACAGTGTCTGAGCGGGGGCGACCGTAATGGAGTCGCCGGTATGAACGCCCATCGGATCAAAATTTTCGATGCTACAGATAATGACAACATTATCGGCATGGTCTCGCATCACTTCCATCTCATACTCTTTCCAACCAATGATGGATTCTTCTACGAGCACTTCGGTAACCGGAGATTGGTCGAGACCATCGCGCACTAGTACATCAAACTCTTCTCGGTTGTAGGCAATTGCCGAGCCAGATCCGCCCATAGTAAAGCTGGGGCGAATAACCGCTGGTAATCCGATCGTATCCAAAAAACCACGAGCATCTTCAATGGCCTTCACTGTTTTGCCAACACAAACATCCAAGCCAATTTTATTCATGGCTTGTTTAAATTGTTCGCGGTCTTCAGCTTTCGCGATCGCGTCAATCCGCGCACCTAGTATTTCAACATTATATTTTTCAAGCACGCCTTCGCGATCGAGATCCATCGCAAGATTCAGACCCGTCTGTCCGCCGAGCGTAGGAAGTAACGCGTCAGGGCGTTCTTTGGCAATAACTTTTTCGGCAATTTCCCAGGTTAACGGTTCTATATAAGTACGATCTGCTGACGCTGGATCCGTCATGATTGTGGCGGGGTTTGAATTAATTAATACAACTTCATACTCTTCTTCACGCAACGCTTTGCAGGCTTGTGTTCCCGAGTAATCAAATTCACACGCTTGGCCGATAATAATCGGACCCGATCCAATAATCAATATTTTTTTTAGGTCGTCGCGTCGTGGCACGCTAGTTAATTCTTTCTATGTTCTCAACGAACACCCTAATGTGGTTTTTGGAAAGTAACTACAGAACAAATCCCTGCTGCGTTGTAATGCGGTATCTTTGACAGCAGGGAAGCGATCTCAGTTCGTGTATAAAATTTCCTGATTTTATCCCCCCGCCGCCCTTTTTCGCAAGTGGCACGCCTGTTGAATTGTCATAATTTAGAAGTATTCCACCGTTATCTCAATCATTTGTGGCGTTTCTCAGCGAACCTTGATTACTTTTGACACAATCAATATTTATTGACAGTCATCAGTGCCGTCTCTAGCATAGGAAGACATGCGAAAGCAAACACTCTGCTTTCAAGCACTTTTCCGTTGGACGTATTTATTACATTTAACACAACAAGAAAAATCAAACCCTGTGGACAGTCCCTCCCGATCCGGTGTCTTTGACGCTGCTGCTGATAATCGTGTTGCTTCGTTTACCGAAAGCATTAGTTTTGATGCGCGGTTATATAGCTACGACATCCTCGGCTCAATTGCCCATGCGAAGATGCTTCAGGAAATCGGGATTCTTACTGCCGATGAAGCCGTTGCTATCGAAACAACCCTACTTGAAATAAAAACAAAAATAGAAGTTGGTGACTTTCAAACTAATATCGCACTCGAAGATATCCACATGCACATCGAGGCTTTATTAATCGACGAGCTAGGCGATGTTGGCAGAAAACTGCACACCGGCAGAAGTCGAAATGATCAAGTCAGTACCGATTTCCGATTATGGGTACGAGCTGCCCTAGACAATGTCGATCAACTGCTGCTCAACCTCCAGCAAGCCTTCGTCAACCGCTGCGGCGACGACCATGATGTGATCCTGCCTGGGTACACACATTTGCAACGAGCGCAGCCTATATTGGCCTCACACTATTGGCTGGCTTATTGTGAAAAACTGCAAAGGGACCGACAACGAATCGCGGACTGTCGCAAACGAGTCAATGTATCGAGCCTAGGCGTGGCCGCTGTCGCTGGAACCTCCATCCCAATCAATCGGGACACAACAGCTGAGCTTTTGGGATTCGAAGGTGTTGCGGCAAACAGCCTTGATGTCTCCAGCGACCGAGATTTTGTGCTGGAGTCTGCTTTTGTGCTTTCCACTATCGCAATTCACTTAAGTGGTTGGGCTGAGGAATGGATCCTTTGGAAAACCGCCGAGTTTGATTTTATCGACTTGCCACACGAATTCTGTACGGGCTCATCCATCATGCCCCAGAAAATCAACCCCGATATTCTAGAGTTGATCCGCGGGAAAACTGGGCGGGTCGTCGGGTCGCTGCAAACACTGTTGATAATCCTCAAGGGGCTACCATTAGCGTACAACCGTGATCTGCAAGAAGACAAGCCGGCGTTATTCGATGCGTTTGATACTATAACGGCCTGCCTTGATATCGCAGCGCCATTAGTAGCAGGTGCGTCGCTTAACCGAGAAAAAATTGCCGCTAGCCTTGATAAAGGCTTTCTGGATGCAACAACCTTAATGGAATATTTAATCCTGCGAGGAACTCCCCAGCGGACTGCACACCACCTGATCGGTTCGCTTGTTGCCGTCGCGACTAAGCAAAATGTCGCGTTAAAAGACCTTCCGCTCGAGGAGTTCCAAAAGCTAGACGCTGATTTGGACGAAGACATATATGGAGTACTAGGTGTTCAGAATGCAGTTGCTGCGTTTACGAGCTTTGGTTCTACCGCTCCGGATCAGGTCGCTGCTCAAATCACCGCCTGGAAAGAGCGATTAGGGCTTTAGATTACCCTATAGTTATAGCCATTTTACTGTTTGCTAAAACGCCTAGCTCCATTTAAATGCCATCCATATCCGGATTGGTTATGATGTATAAAAATAGGTTAACTAGGTAATGCAAGTGATATTTATCGATTATTCACGTTCGGGCCGCCTTTCTAAGACACTTGGCAAATTCTTTTTCGGCTTTTTTTTCCTTGCCAGTTTCTTAGCGCTTGCGCCTCTGGCTGTGCTTGCTCAAGCCAACCCGTTTGGAGGCCCCGCAAAACCAGCCGTACCTAACAATGCCGCTACAAACCCCCAGCCTGCACCGACGCTTAACCTTAGCCTCGACCCCAATCTTATCATTCGCCGTTATGGTGACCTGCGTCCCGGTACACCAACAGAATTAGCTCAGGCTATCCTGATTTGCACTCAAATATCTCGAACCGATATTACTCGAATTTTTATCCAAGACTTTGAAAAACTAAACGTCTCAGCAGCTCAAGCATCCGCAGTTCAAAAACTGCTTGGCTCTGCCTTTTTGTTTGAATTATCACTCAACCCAAAAATTCAACCAGAAGGTTCTCGATTTGCAGCAATCGTGAACAAAGGCGCTCTCGCCTACATGCGAGATGATACTCGTGTTAAATCTCTCATTGCCAACTTAGCGAGCACTGACAAACTAACACGAGTTCGCGCTCGTGACACGTTCAAAACCTTAGACATGGGAGCAGCGGTGCTGCTCGGTGCCGCTCTTGGCGATCCTCAATACAGCGAAAGCTACCAAGAAATCCAACGGGCCATCATTGGCATGGGCAATGTTGCTGTCGAACCTATCATTGGCTACTTGGATGTGTCTGACGAACAGCATCAAGCGCGAGTGATTGAAGTGCTCGGACACCTCGGTGCTACGCGTGTGGCTGATCAGCTTGTGTCTTATGCCGTTTTAGAAGCCCCTGATTCCATTCTAGGTGCAGCAGCCCGACGGGCTTTAATACAGCTCGTTAAAACATTGCCTACTAAACAAGATGCCATGGCATACTTGCAACAGCAATTGAATCGAGCGCTCAGTGGTGATTTAATGCTGCCTGTTGATGAATTCAACCGCGTCACCTTGTGGACATACGATGAGGAACAAGCTCTCGTCGCTCCCACGACACATAATGCTCGAGTCGTCGCGGCGGTATTAGCCACACGAATTTCCAAAAACCTATATAGCCTTGACATTGCAAGCACTCAATATAAACGTCAGTTTCTGAGAAGCGTCTTAGCCTCCAGCAAAGTTCTTAATGGTATAAGTCAGCCTTTAGCTGGCGGAACGCTGCAGTTGGTAAGCCAAGAATCACCGGCATACGTATTATCGCTGTTAGAACACTGTCTCGAGGAAGAAAATTATCCTGCTGCTGTAGGGGCTGCTGAGGTATTAGGGGCCATTGGTAGCGAGGCGCTGGTTTATTCCCCATCGGGGAAACCCACGCCGCTTGTTGGATTGCTCAACCACCCCAACCGTCGCGTGCGATTTGCGGTGGCTAGTGCTATCTTCAAAATCAATCCTCAACGAGCGTTTCCTGGCTGTACATTTTTAAGCGAGGCTGCTGGGCATTACATCAAAACAGCAGGGACTCGTTCCGTGCTAACGGGCGACGTGAAGCCCGAGCGTAGTCAAACATGGTCTGGATTATTGGCACAAATCGGCTTCAGTGGTGACCGCGCCAAGAGTGGCCGCGACCTTGTGCGAATGGCCCAACAAAGTGCTGACTATGAATTCATCATGATTGGCGAGTCAATTGCTGGCCCTCATATCAATGATGTCGTTTATATGTTGCGGCATGACCCGCGGACTGCTGGGATACCGATTGGGATCGTTGTTCATGATCTATCTATTGGTCGAGCAAATCCGATTGCCGCGGTCGATCCTTTGACTTTTGTTCTTACCGAACCCGTTTCCGCAGAAGGGTTGCTACATCAAACTCGGCCCTTGTTATTGACTGCGAAGTATCAAGAAATCACCCCCCCTGAGAGGCTCGCTCAAGCTAAGGTCTGTTTGGCGTGGATTGAAAAAGTGTTAGCCAATCAGAAGCAATTTGAGTTTTTCAATGTCCAGCGACAACAACAAGCCATTATTAATGCGCTGTTTGTTCCGCCCCTTAGCAAGCACGCGGCCACGGCCCTAGCCTACATTGGGTCCGATAAAGCCCAGCGAACCTTAGCGATATTTGCTAGTCAGGATTCCGAAATTCTCAACAATCGTGTGCATGCGGTTACGGCCCTACAACAGAACTTGCAACAGTATAAAGTTTTGTTAACTCGCGCTGAGATACTCAAGTTGTATGACCTCTACAACAAAAGCTTGGCGTCACCTCAGGAAAACATTGATGTCCTCTCTGACATCCTTGATGCCATTGAGTCGCCCACAAAAACCGCCACTGCAAAACCATAAACCTGCTTGTCCACGATATGAATAAAGCCGGTTACTGCTACAATTGCATATGTGAGCTTTTAATAGCCCAACAATCATTGATGTATTGGTCACTTGGATCGTTAACCACCGGCCAAAGATAACCAGATAATCATGGCGACACTTGAGCCTAATGGACAATTTGACGATTCTGGCGAACAACGCGCCCGCTCAGCGCTAGAGATATCGGGTGATTCAACGCCCCTAGGCGGCCTTATTGGCACGAGCTTAGCGATGCGAAAGGTCTATCAACTCACTCGCAAAGTTGCTAAGAGTGATGCCTCGGTGTTATTACTTGGTGAAACCGGCACTGGAAAAGAATTGATTGCCACGGCTATCCATCAATTGAGCCGGCGTTCAAACGGGCCCTTCGTCAAAGTCAATTGTGGGGCCTTGAGTGAGAGCTTATTAGAGAGCGAGCTTTTTGGGCATGTCCGCGGCTCATTTACCGGAGCTGTTAATAACCGCACTGGACGATTTGAAGCTGCCCATTCGGGGACAATTTTTCTGGATGAAATCAATTCTACATCCTTGGAATTACAAGTTAAATTGCTGCGAGTGTTACAGGAACGCGAGTTTGAACGTGTTGGTGATACACAAACAGTCAGTGTCGACACTCGTGTAATTGCCGCCAGTAATCGTGACTTAATGAGCGAAGTCCGAGCTGGAAATTTTCGTGAAGATGTCTATTGGCGATTGAATGTGGTGCCTGTTGAAATTCCTCCGCTGCGAGACCGCCGAGAAGATATCCCTCAACTGCTTACTTTTTTTCTGCAACAATATAACGAAGTTAATGACCGCTACGTTGTTCATATCCAGCCCGCGGTGATCGAGGCGATGCAGCAATACACTTGGCCTGGAAATGTCCGGGAGCTGCAAAACTATGTCGAGCGGGCAGTGGTGTTGGCCAACGGAGATGAATTTACAACTGACTTATTGCCACCATCGGTCTTATCCAATCAACCCGAACAATTATCTGGTGATGGCGACGCGAGCGAAGATCTGGCTGGTTTATCTTTCCGAACGGTACAGCAGGGATTGCGGGAGCTAGCTGACAAAGAGGGAAACTTGCACAGCGAAATCGTCGATCGCATCGAGCGGGAACTCATTCAACAGGTTCTGGCTGCTTGCGGCGGTACGCGAACCAAAGCCGCCATTCAGCTTGGTATTAACCGCAATACGCTTCATAAAAAGATCAAAGACCTGCGGATTGATGAGTAAAACACAGCGCGATTTTTCTGACTCCCCGCGCAAAGACCGGCAAATAATCGCAATTATCGCTGTAATCCTATCGTTCTCCTAGGAACACATTGATTCATCTTCACCCAATTTGATTTTTGCACCCATTTGCGGTTCGCAGCCGCCATTAAGTGGATAAAATAAAATAATTCACATAGTTTGGAGTGCTGTGTTACTGGGCCATGGAACAGGCTTGCCTCTCTCATTTAACGGGTCGTTAAGTAAATTATTTCCATGCTCAATATAATCGCTATGGCTGAATGGTTAACGCGCATTTCACTGTCATGTTTTGCGCTTAGCTACCTGATTGCCTTGCTGCTAGAAATCTCTCGGTTGTTTTACCGAGTCTCGGTGCGCAGCGTCGTTATTTTCACAATGATGCTCGCCGGTATTTTTGCGCACATCATTTATTTATGGGATAAGTTCCAATCTGACTTTTCTGGCGGAACGCCATTGGCGCGTTGGTATGACTGGTGCCTCGTCATCTCACTAGCACTTGCTATTACCTACACGATTGTCGCTTTACAACGAGTGCGGCATTCCGTCGGAATATTTTTTTTGCCGGTAATTTTAGGTTTGATTCTGTTCGCTGTTTCCATTGAGGACCGCCAACCGTTTTCTGCCCAAGAACGTGGAGACGTGTGGGGCATGACTCATGGCATTAGTTTGTTGGCTGGCACGGTCTCAATGGCGATCGCGTTCACGACAGGGCTGATGTACTTGGTCCAAGCTTCACGTCTTAAACGTAAGTTGCCGCCCCAAGCCGGATTTAGGTTGCCATCGCTTGAGTGGCTGCAAGTCTGTAATCGCCGTAGTCTGTTTTTAGCAACCGGACTTATTATGATCGGCTTATTTTCCGGCATCATCATGAACATGCTATTTGAAAATGAACTTAAAGATATTGTTCCTTGGGATGACATGGTTGTGATTTCCTCTTCGGTCTTGTTGTTGTGGTTAATCGTTGTTTCCGTTTTTGAAATGCTTTATCGCCCTGCTCGCCAGGGTAGAAAAATCGCTTATTTAACCATAGCCAGCTTTCTTTTCTTGATCATGGTTTTGTGTTTTGTGATTTTTGGGCAACACGCTGAAGCGCCAATTGTCGCCATCATGTGGTCTGGGGGTGGTGTATGAGAGTGCAGATGATTGGCTGTAGCCATCATAACACCGACGTTACCTTCCGAGAAAAACTCGCCTTTCAGCCTACCCAAGCGGCAGCGGCCTTAGAGCAAATGCGCAGTCTCTTTCCGCGGACTGAGGCCGTTTTGCTATCGACCTGTAACCGAATGGAAATCTATACCGCTGCTGAAGATGAAGCCGATTGTCCGACAGCGGAACAGTTGATTAACTTTGTTGCAGAGTTTCATGGCTTAGTTCCGCAAGATATCGCCGTCGAATTACATAACTTAAGTGGTGAAGAGGCGGTCCGACATTTGTTTTCCACCGCAGCAAGCCTCGATAGCATGGTTGTTGGCGAAGCCCAGATTCTATCCCAAATTAAACAAGCCTATGATTTGGCAAATGCTGGTGATAGTACCGGACCCCTAACACATAGCACATTCCAAGCAGCTATTCGAGTTGCGAAACGAGTGCAAAACGAGACCAGCCTGCACGAAAAACGGATTAGTATTCCCTCCATTGCCGTAGCGGATTATGCCAGTCAATTTTTCGAACGGTTTGATGACAAGCTTGTCCTGATAATTGGCGCCGGTGAAATGGCCCAAGAAACCCTGACCTACCTCGTTGATAAAAACGTCGGCAGAATAGTTATCGTTAATCGCAGCCGAGAACGAGCAGATCAACTGGCCAAACAAACCGGCAGTGAGGCCGCCGATTGGGATCAACTTGAGAATTTATTGGCCGAAGCCGATTTGGTTGTCAGTGCAACCGCGTCAAGCGAACCGGTTGTTACGAGCGATATGTTTCACCGAGTGGTTGAGAAACGCTATCAACGCCCCATCTTTATTTTAGATCTGGCTGTTCCCCGTGATTTTGATAACGCGATTTCTGAACTCATTAATGTGTATCTTTATTCCATTGATGATATTCAAGCGGTTTGTGATACTAACCTTGCGTCTCGCCAGTTGGAGTGGCCCAAGGCTGAGAAGATAATCACTGAAGAAACCGAAATGTTTATGAAGGTCTTGTTTCAACGAATTACAGGGCCTTGGATTGGTCGGCTAAAACAACAGGCAAATGAAATCAAAGAGGCTGAGCTACAGCGTCTACAAAACAAGCTTGGTGATTTAGTGGCTGACCCGACTGTCGCCAAAGAAATTGAAATCACGCTCGATCGCCTAGTAAACAAACTGCTACACCCACCACTAGAATCTCTACGCGAAGATGTTTCTCCTGACACTGGTGCGGGTCTGCTAGACGCACTCAAAAAACTCTTTCAACTTAAAGATTAATACGCGATTAAGCAGGTAGGGTACGCGCATGCTCCCGAGGCTATTGCATTGCGGGTAGCGGAATTTCCATCGCCGGCAAGTCATCAATGGACCCTAATCCGAATAACGCTAGGAACGTTCTAGTTGTGGCGTATAAATAGGGCCGGCCTAGTTCTTCGCTGCGTCCTGCAATTCGAACAAGGTCACGTTCCAGAAGTTGGCGAATCACCTCGCCACACCCAACTCCACGAATCGCTTCAATTTCTGCTCGCATGACCGGTTGCCGATAAGCAATAACCGCTAGTGTTTCAATCGACGGCGCGGAGAAGCGTTGCGGGGCTATGGTGTGTTCTAATCGCTTAAGCCAACCTGAAAACACTGGTCGGCTCATCAATTGATAGCCTCCGGCAACCTGTTCGATTCGGAAGGCACTGTTGGTTTTATCGTATTGTTTGTTGAGTTGTTCTATCAGTCGTCGCGCCTCTTTGCCATTATGTAAACTCGCATATTGCACTAGTTTTGTCGTAGTAATCGGCTCGCGCGCTATAAAAATAACCCCTTCGGTGATTTGCATTAACGACTGGACATCTTCTTCGCTGCGAAGTTGAGTGGGAACTGTAGCTTGTTGTTGTCGCAAACGGCTATTTCGCCGACGAATAATCCGGTTGATAGGGGATCTTAAGCGGTTTAATTTGTGCTTTGATTTCATCTAAAAATCGCTTGGGAAACGTGGTTGCCTCCGCAGATATTACCCTGTAGGCAGTAATTGATGAAAGGCGAGTTATTTATCCCATAAAATATCTGTGCCCTATATGTGACGTTTTCAATCAAACCGACTAAACTGACGAGCATGAAAACTATTTACTTTGACAACAACGCCACGACTCCGGTGGCTGACCAGGTCGTCGAAACATTGGTCAGCACATTGCAACTGGAGCTCAAAAACCCTGCGAGCCAACATGAGCTAGGACGGCAAAGCCGTAAGCAATTAGAGATAACCCGTGAACAAGTTGGGGGCTTGTTGGGGTGCAATCAAGAAGGATCCGACGAAGATATAATTGTCTTTACATCAGGTGGAACCGAAGCAAATAATTTGGCGTTGCTCGGTATTTGTGCGTCTTTTCCTCAACGTGGTCGGTTGATTATTTCTGGCATTGAACACCCTAGCGTTTCAATGGTAGCAGAAATGTTGGAAAAAGATGGTTGGGATTTACAGGTGGTCAATGCCCTGTCCAACGGCAAAATCGACCTTGACCACCTAGGGTCTCTGCTGGATGACGAAACGAAACTCGTGTCGGTGATGCTTGCCAACAACGAGACCGGCGTCATTCAACCAATCTCTGATGTGGTAACTCTATGCAAAAACCATGGTGCTTTAGTACACACAGATGCTATTCAAGCAGTTGGAAAAATTAAGGTTGATTTTCAGCAATTGGGCGTGGACGCCTTGTCTCTATCCGCCCATAAAATCCATGGTCCGGTTGGTGTTGGCGCCCTGTTAATCAAAAACAACTGCCCCATTACACCTGTTTTATATGGTGGATTCCAGCAAAACGGATTGCGGCCCGGTAGTGAAGCATGCCCACTGCCAGTTGCACTTAGCAAAACACTTGAACTCTATCTCGACCAACACGACGCTAATCTCTCACAATTGCTGGATCTGCGAACACGGCTTGAGAGTGGGATTCTAAGTCTGTTTCCTGCTGCCATTGTTGTTGGACAGCAGTCCCCGAGGCTACCGCAAACCACCTGTATTTCCTTTCCTGGAGTAGACCGGCAGGCGTTAATGATGGCCCTAGATGTTGCTGGGGTCTGCTGTAGTACCGGATCTGCCTGCGCTTCGGGGTCTAGTGAACCCTCGCCCGTGTTAATCGCAATGGGGCTACCTGAAGATGTGATCGAGGGTGCGATTCGCTTCAGCTTGAGTAGATTCAACACACCAGCGGAAGTGGACGCTGTCATCGAGATCTTGTCTGAGATTTTACCACTTTTGTCAGAGTAACAATCTCTCACAATTCATCTAAATTTCACCCTGTCACTGCTCGATAATGGTGGCAAAAAACCTTATAATAAAACCTGCTGCAGAGGCGATTGTTTTTTATCTTTTGCCTTGTTTCTCTTCATCTTTTTTTGGTTGGCTTTAGCTTTGGCAAACGTCTTTTCTATCCCGATTTCCCCCTCTTCTGCCGCCTCTACTACGGGCGAGCAGTTGGAGTTATTCCCGCAAGAGTATCAAGGCTCTGCTGGGTTGGGTGAATTTATTTTTGGGAATGAAAACGCAGTATTACAATTTGTGCTGCAATCTGTATTAGACCAACGTTTTGCCGATAGTCCGCTCGTTTTATATGGTGACCGAGGAACCGGAAAAACCGCCCTCAGCCACGCCTTCTTGATCCAATGGAGGTTAAGACACACTAGCTTAAAGTCGCTGCACACTAACGGGATCGACTTTGCCCGCGAACACGCTCGGGCAGTGCATACCCACTCACTTCCAGGTTTTCGCAAGAAATACTTTTCCTTTGATCTGCTTGTAATTGATGATGTTCAAGTCTTAAAAACAAGGACTTCCGCTCAACAAACACTCAGCTTGATCATTGATACTTTTTGTGAACAGGGCCGTATGTTGATCGTGTGCACAGACGAGTTGCCGCTTGAGTCATCCGGTTTAGACGCCCGTTTGGCAAGCCGCTTGATGGGTGGTTTGCAGGTACAAATTGCAACGCCTGGTGAAGCTGCCCGCGAAGAACTTGTTCGCTTACTGTCGGATCAACATGGTGTTGTTTTAGACAGCGCGACACAAAAGTCTCTTATCAACGAGGTCGGCCCAACCGGACCCAAACTAAAAACCGTGCCGGAAATGAGGAGCGCTGTCTTACGACTTCGAGCTCAGGCAGATCTTGAGGCTCGAGATATTTGCCGCAGTGATGTTGAGCGGTTTTTTGCTGATGACCCAAAAAACTCTTTGCTGAGTCTACGAGATATTGCCATGGCTGTTTCACGGCGCCTAAACATCCGCCTGTCAGACATGAAAAGCTCTTCCCGCCGACGTTACGTTGTTCGCGCTCGTAATATTGCCATATACCTGTGCCGCCTACATGCAAATAAAAGCTATCGCGAAATCGGCATGTACTTCGGTCGCCGCGACCACTCCACCATTATGCATGCCTTTAACAAAACAAAATCTGACCTTGCTTCCGATAATTCTGTTCGGCTCGTCGTCGAAGAGGTTAACACCAAGTTATCGGTTAAACTAAACCCACGAGCAAATGGCTGAATTGTGAACTTCGATGTTCAAGTGAGTGCTGGTGGAAAAGATGTCGGCCGGTTGTTTCCTCTCACCTGTTAGTTTTTAGCCACTGAGCATAGACTTATTGGTTATCGACTTTTTAATCAAATCACTGACTGTCATTGGCTGTTGAATAAACGTTCCCTCAATACCTTTTCCACCGCCAAAACATGTTATATTATCTCTGTTTTACCCTTAAATAATCGTATAAAAGGTGTTTGGTGGTTCGCTTTGTTTACACTGCTTCGCCAGTTGCTTCTACTACTACTTTTTATTTAATTAATATATATACCATCACCTTACAACCGTTAACCAACGCCCCATAGAACGCCAAAGGACTCACAATGAAATTTACTTTTGATCGCGAGATGATGCTATCATCCTTTCAGCCCGCTGCTGCGGTTGCTCCTAGTCGTAGCCCCAAACCAATCTTGCAGTCGGTCAAGCTCATCTGTACGGAAAGCGAAAGCATATTGATGGCCACCGACACAGAGGTGGGGGTGCGGATTGGTGTTGAAGGGATCAACATCGAAGTGCCTGGGAGCATTGTCTTGCCGGTAGAGTTGTTTGGTCAAATTTTGCGAGAGTGTACCGATGAATTGCTTACCGTCGAAGTCAAAGACACGGAGATATCGGTAGACGGTGATACGAGTTCGTATAAGATACCTTCGCAAAACCCAGATGAGTTTCCCGATGTTTCCAGCGTGGATAATGATTCGTACTTGGAAATATCAGCCCGGTTAATGTCCGAGTTGATCAAACGAACGTTCTTTGCAACTGACAGCCAAAGCAGCCGCTACGCTTTAGGGGGGCTGTTGCTAGAGCTCGATGGCAGCAACTTAATCGCTGTTGGTACAGATGGACGTAGATTGGCAAAGATGCAGGGACCTGTGGAGATCCATGGCAGCGTAGAACTGGGCAGTTCCTCGACAATCGTGCCTACCCGCTCGATGACCTTGATTTCCCGGGCTATCGTTAATCCAGACGCAACCGTCAAGATTATAGTCAACGAGAATCAAATCGTATTCGTCAGCGATAAAATAACGCTAACTTCTCGGTTAGTAGAGGGTCGCTACCCGAAATGGAAAGATGTTTTTCCAAGTACCTCGGAAACGAAATCGATAGATATTGGTTCTGGAGATATGCTTTCCAAGCTTAAGCAAGCAGCGATTGTAGCCAACGACGATAGCCGAGGGATCAATTTTACGTTTGCTAATGGCACTCTTACGATGGATGCCCAGGCGGCGGAAAGAGGGCAATCTCACACGGAAATGCCCATTGCCTATGAGGGTGAAGAGATATCAGTGACGATGGATCACCGCTATGTTTCGGATTTTCTAAAAGCACTAGACGCGATGAGCCAATTCTCAATTTTTATTGAAAACGCCCAAGCAGCAGTGCTGTTTACCACCGAAGACGGCTATTCGTATATCATCATGCCTCTTGCGACAGACAGGTAAAAGCAAACTGGAGATGATAGATAAATCAAAAGCAGAACAGTTCTTATTGGACGACCTAAAGAACAAACAACGATATATACCGCTGCCAGCAAAAATGGACCGCTTGGTGAGCGAGTTATTAACTAGGCGAGGATATGCCCGAGTCAAAGCTGCTTCTCAATTAGCTGATGTCTGGGGAGATGTCGTAGGAGAACGGATGGCGGGAATGACGATAGCAGGAACAATTCGCCGAGGGATGCTGGAAGTGACTTGTAAAAACTCCGCGGTGATGCAGGAACTGGCATTTAAAAAACATTCACTAGTAACCGAGCTGAATCAAAAAATGGGTAGTCAGGCAAACCAACAAATACAGGATTTAAAACTTCGAGTAGCCGCAACGTAATCAAGGCACCATCAACTGGAACCAATACAAAATAACGCTCACAGCGTATGACGGGCATAGAAAAGGGACTGATATTAGATGAGTGATAGTAATAAAACCAACGAAACCAATGAATACGGCGCTGATAATCTACAGCACCTCTCTGACCGAGAGCACGTACGCAAACGACCAGGGATGTATATAGGTGACACATTTAACCGCGGCCTACATCACTTGGTTTATGAAGTCGTCGACAATTCGATAGACGAAGCCATGGCGGACTATGCATCATTAATCAGCGTAGTTATTAACCCAGACGGAAGTATTACGGTAGA
The DNA here is from genome assembly GCA_963934735.1 of uncultured Planctomycetaceae bacterium. Taxonomy (GTDB): domain Bacteria; phylum Planctomycetota; class Planctomycetia; order Pirellulales; family Pirellulaceae; genus UBA721. The sequence continues at coordinate 15,633 of CAWVZW010000019.1, read as the reverse complement.
AGACGATGGCCGAGGAATACCTGTCGAGAAACACGAGGCACTATCGGAAGAATTTGACAGAGAGGTGTCCACGCTTGAGGGAGTGATGACAGTTCTAAAGTTTGGTGGAAAGTTCGACAAAGGGGCATATCAAACTTCCGGTGGACTGCACGGTGTCGGCGTGACAGTGGTAAACTTTTTGAGTCAATGGTGTAAGGTTGAAGTCGGCAGAGACGGCTATATCCACCGTCAAGAATATGAATATGGCGACCCAGTGGGACTGGTTAAACGTGGTGAAAAGTCTAATAAAACAGGGACAAAAACGACATTTAAGCCAGACGGCGATATTTTTGAAACCACAAAATATCAATTTGATATTCTAGCGAAAAGGATGCAGGATCTAGCGTTTTTGAACAGAGGCATAACGATCGAAATTACCGATGAGCGGTCTGATCAAAAAGAAAGCTACTGCTATGAAAATGGAATTATCGACTTTGTACACCACTTAAATAGAGCTAGTGATGTCTTGCACGAAGATGTCTTTTACATCGAAGGCAACGAGACGATCGAAGAAGGTAACGACATAGGCTATGAAATAGCATTGCAATATACAAACGATTATACAGAGCACCTGCACTCGTATGTTAACAACATCCACACACACGAAGGCGGCACGCATGAAACAGGTTTTCGCAAAGCTCTGACGCGAGTGTTAAATGCATATGGCCTGAAGGAGAAAATACTAAAAGACAACAAGGAAGTTCCCACCGGTGATGACGTCCGCGAGGGAATGACGGTTATTTTGTCAGCCAAAGTTGCCCACCCTCAATTTGAAGGACAGACGAAAACAAAACTGGGCAACCGTGAAGTCGAGTCGGTTATTTCATCAAACTTTGGCAAAGCACTGGAAAAATACCTAGAAGAGAATCCCAAGAACGCGCGGATCATTATTCAGAAGGGGATCATCGCGATGGAGGCTCGAGAAGCCGCCAAGAAGGCCCGTCAGTTGATGCGCAAGAGAAAAGACGTGCTCGGAGGCGGAAGCCTGCCAGGCAAGCTTAGGGACTGCATCAGCAAAAATATGGAAAAGTGCGAACTGTACCTTGTCGAAGGTGATTCTGCCGGCGGGAGTGCTGAGGGGGGCCGATTAAAACAGTATCAGGCGATTCTGCCGCTGCGAGGTAAAATTATTAATGCCTACAAAGCACGGGTTGATAAAGTACTAGCCAACGAAGAAGTCCAGGCGATGATCAACGCTATTGGTTGTGGTTTTGGTGATGACCAAAACTTAGAAAAATTGCGGTACAACAAAATTATCATTATGACTGACGCTGATGTAGATGGCTCTCATATTAGAACCCTACTGCTCTGTTTTTTCTATCGTCAAATGTATTCGTTAATGGAACGCGGACACGTTTATATTGCCCAACCACCCCTATTCCGAGTGAAACAAGGAAAAAACATATACTATATCCAGAGTGAAGATGAAATGAAAAATCTGCTTTTGGAAAAGGGTTTAGCGGACGCCGTGTTTATTACGGAAAATGGTGATGAGTTGGAAGGCGAGAAAATGGGCTTGTTGTGTCGCACATTATCTGGCATGGAAGAAGCATTGCTTGCACTAGAACGCCGTGGAATTAACCTTAAAATACACGCACAACGCCAAAACGTTGAGACGGGCAAGTTGCCGATGTTCCACGTGTTTGAAGGAACAGACGACTACTGGTTTAGCGAACGGGATGCGGTCGATGCCTTCATTGATGAACGAACTCCCGACGAACCGCCGCCAACCGAATCGGCTGACGAAGGAACAGAAGATGGGCCAGAAGAAGGAACTGAAGAAGATGCCATCGAGGAGTTATCCGCAAGCATCCATGTTGAGGAACTGCATGAAGTACGCACAATTAATGCCGGCTTGAAAGATCTACAACAGTATGGACTCGACGTACAGTCACTGCTGGCAGTGGAACGAACGGGTGTTGAAAACCCACGATATATCCTAAAAAGAGGCGACACAGAAATCCCACTGAAAGAGCTTCGTGGACTACTCAACGCAGTCCGAGCAGCAGGTGAAAAGGGCTTGCAACTAACTCGCTTTAAAGGCCTTGGCGAAATGAATGCAGAGGAATTGCGAGATACAACACTTGATCCCAATCAGCGGACACTGGTTCGTGTGACGATGGACGATGTGGCTGCAGCCGACGAAATGTTCCGCGTACTCATGGGCGACAAGGTTGAGCCTCGCCGCGAATTTATAGAAAAATATGCACTCGATGTGCAAAACCTCGACGTATAAGCGACTATTTTTGTTTTTGATATCGATCAATATAGGGCTTAAATTCGGGACGATTTTTCCACTGCGGAAAATAGGTTTGGTATTTAGGTAGCGAAAGCCAAGAGATTTGCTGTTTTCGGCCTAGCGGAATAACGTGACCTTCGGGATAGTCGGCACCTTTTGCACTGCGATCGACCGAAGCAGTCCAAGATTCAAAGAGGCGAATGATTTCCATGTGGGCCAGGTCTTTCGAGCCGACAATGTTTTTCGCCTCCGATGGGTCTTTGCTGAGATCATAGATTTCATATTTGCCACTGCCTACTTGTTGTGTTACAAGCTTTAGGTTGTTGTAAACCATCGCCCCGCGTTTGGTGTGACGAAACCCAATGGGCTCTTCGCGGATCTGTTGCTCACCGTCGAGCAACGGCCCTTTTAGCGAGATGCCATCAGCTACTGCTGAGATAGAATCCGCATCAAGGCCCGCCAGTTCGATCAATGTAGGAAAAATATCCATTGTGCAACTAGGAAAAGTAGAGATGCGTGGTGTAATTTTGGTGGGCCATTCGAGGATGGCCGGTACCCGTAAACCACCTTCATACACAGAGTTTTTATAGCCCCGCAAATGGGCGACGGTCGTAGGTTTTATACCCGACAAACCACCGTTATCGCCGTTGAACCAGAGGATAGTATCGTCTGCGATGTTAAGTTCTCGCAAGCCGGCCCGTAAAGCGCCGATGGAACGGTCCATTGCGACAAGCTCGCCATAGTGTTTTTTCGATCGATCATCGAGGGTGGGAAAAGGCCGCTGATCGTTTTGGCTGGCCATCCAAGGACTATGGGGAGTGCCGTACCAGATAATGGTAAAAAAGGGTTTATCTTTAGCCGCTGAGCCACGAATAAACTTTAATGCTTGTTCAACAACGATTTCAGAAGAGTCACCGATGTATTCTTCAAATTCACCATTGCGACTTAGAATCGGGTTTAAATCAAAGAAATTAGTAACGCTTAGCCAGGTATCTAATCCAAAAGCCGATGGGCTGTGGCCATCGTTTTTAAAAATAGGGGCGCCTGGCCCGGTAAACCCATTGAGATGCCACTTGCCAAAATGGCCCGTCGCATACCCAGCTTTTTTGAATGCAGCTCCGATGGTTTTTTCTTGCAGGTTAAGCGCATACCCATGGTTCAGAACACCGGTTCGATCATTGCTACGGGCAGTCAAGACAGTTGCCCGCGTCGGCGAACAATTGGGTGCACCAGCATAGAAGCGATCAAAACGAAGCCCGTTTTTTGCCATCGAATCTAGGTGCGGTGTTTTTAGAGCGGGGTGGTCGTAATAACCGGTTTGTCCCCACCCCATATCATCGGCCATAACCAAAATGACATTAGGTTGTTTAGCGGCTAGCAATGCAGATGGAAAAGCAAGCAGTAACAGCAGAAGGCGATATGACATATGAACAGGGCTCCCCGTATAACAGCACAATAATAATCTGTTATTATACATTAGATGCTGACTCCACTAGAACGCCATAAGACAAAGACCCCTACACGAAGGATGTATATAGAGATGCCAATTAATCGACCGCGCAACTTGCCTATAGGCAAGCCTTCCGACAAGCTAGTATTTGTGTCTGTGATATTTTTGATGACGGCGAGCCTGCTAGCACAAGATGAGCAACAAGCAACTGGCCGAGTTTACCACGACAAGAACTTCAACCAGCAATACGACATGGGCGAGCCTTTGTTGCCAGGAATCCGAGTATCCAATGGCGAATCGATTGTCACTACCGACAGCACGGGGTCTTATAAATTAGCAATTTCTGACGACACAATACTGTTTGTCATCAAACCCCAAGGTTGGCGAACACCGATCAACGAGGACCAAATCCCACAGTTTTATTACATTCACAAGCCGGCAGGCTCGCCGGTTGGATATCGGTTCAAGGGCGTGGCACCAACAGGTCCGCTGCCCAAATCGGTTGATTTTCCACTGTATCCACAAGAGGAACCAGATAAATTCAAGGCGATTTTGTTTGCGGATCCTCAACCGAGAAGCCAGCAAGAAGTGGATCATGTGATTCGCGATGTGGTCGAGGAAATAATCGGCACCGACGCCACCTTTGGTGTGACGTTAGGCGACATCATGTTTAATAATTTGGACCTGTTTGGACCGCAAAACCAGGGAATTGCGCTGATCGGCATCCCTTGGTACAACGTGATTGGTAACCACGACAATAACTCAGAAGCGCCCAGTGACGAACTAAGCGACGAAACATTTGAGCGAGTTTATGGCCCCGCATACTATTCCTTTGATTACGGGCAGGCCCATTTTGTAGTGCTTGATAATGTTGAATGGTACCACGACAAAGCCGGTAAAAAAATGAGTTACCGCGGTGGTCTCGGCAAGCGACAGATGACATTTTTGACCAACGACCTGGCCGACGTGCCCGCGGAAAAATTGGTTGTACTGCTGATGCACATCCCGCTGTTGAGCACACGAGAGAAATCGAAGATATTTCGTTTGATTGAGCAACGTCCCTTTACGCTATCGGTTTCAGGCCACCAGCACTACCAGCGACATTTATACATCGACAAAGCAGACGATTGGCAGGGAAAGAGTCCACACCACCATGTTATTAATGTTACGGCAGGAGGCAGTTGGTGGAGCGGGATGAAACGCTATGGTGGTGCCCCTCACGCCTATAGTCGCGATGGCACGCCCAACGGATATTCGATCGTGACCTTTGACGGCAATCAATACGCTTTTCAATACAAAGCAGCGGGTAAACCGGCCAGCTATCAAATGCACATCTCCGCGCCAGCAGAACTATCCGCAACGGAACCAACAAAGGTATATGCGAATGTGTTTGCCGGTTCAACGAAAACCAACCTGACAGCAGTTTTGCGTAACAGCAAAGAAACGCTCAAAGCCCTAAAAGTAGAGCACGTTCCTGATCAACGAGATCCGGACTTAGTTGCGCTGGCAGAGGCTGAAGACCAAATTCGAACAACATTAGGTAAACAAGCAACGTGGTCTAAGATGTCTCAACCGATCCCCGCTCACCACCTCTGGGCGATAGAGATTCCTAGCGGGCTCAAGGCAGGAGTCTATGCCATCGAGGTTACCGCTGTTCAACCGGACGGGACTCGGCATACAGGCTTGCGAACCTTGCGGATTGTTGAAAAGTGATACAGCATTCTACATTTGATATTTTATTTATTCGCAAGGCGCAGGTCACTGTGTTTCTAATGCTGTTGGTAGGAATCATTTTGCCCTCTAGCGGTATGGGAATTCCGCTATGCATGTTTAAACACTTGTTTAGCCTGCCCTGTCCAGGCTGTGGACTTATGAGAAGTGTATCGAGTGTGCTCCACGGTGACTTTCTCAAATCATGGGGTTACCACCCTCTAGGCATTTGCTTTGTGGCCGTGGCAGTATTGTTTGTGTTTAATTTAGTAATGCCACGGCGATCAGTATCCGTTGTGCGGCGTTTTTTTAGCAAGCATAACGATCCACTAGAAATGCTGTTAATCGCTTTTGCAGCATTCTTTATCGGTTTTGGCGGGATCCGCCTGACGGCCTACTTAGTAACGGGTTCGAGTTATTAAGCAATAGTGCTTAATCGCGGTTGAAGATGGTTGGCGAGCCAGTGGCGACTTGCATCACCTCTTGTGGCATATCGACTCTTAACCGTAGTTGGGTGAGATCCAACAGTGTGTCCAAACAAGTAGCAATTAGGTTTGGCGACCGGATAGGCGTGGTTGCAGGGGATCCTCCATCTTTTGCAGACTGCCCGATGACGTGTCCCCGCGGTATACCAGCGCCGTATAGCAATAGTGGCGTAAGGCCGCCCCAGTGATCACGCCCACCACGAGCATTGATTTTTGGTGTGCGACCCATTTCACCTGTACACACAAGCATGATTTTGTTTTGCAGCCCGCGAGCTTCAATGTCTTCAATCAATGCAGCAACAGCGTGGTTAAACGGACTGCCCACATATTCCATTCCGCGGACCATGCCAAGATTGTTAACATCAGCATGCATATCCCAAACAAACGATGTTGTAATTGTAATAAATCCACAACCACGCTCAGCCAAGCGTCGTGCTAATAAACAGAGCTTGCCAAGGGAATTTGAGTTGGCCTTATAGTGGTTACGATTGTTCATGTCTTTCCACTGGTCGAAACGAGTCAGCGGCGAAGTGTCATATTTGGCAACTGTTTGCGGGTCTTCTTTGCTGAGATCAAAAGCATCAGCTACCCCGCCGAGCACAACATCAAATGCTTGTGATTGAAAGCGATCCAATCCATTAAGGCTGCCATCAGAGTCTATTTGCCGGCGGATATTGTCAAGCTTTCTAAGAAGCAGTTTTCGATCATCGAGCCGCAAACGATCAATGTGCAGTTTGAGATCATCTTGAAATGAACCACCACTGCCGGGCACAAAAGGCTCATAGCCTTTGTTAAATGGCCCAGAGGAAGCTATCCGTCCAAATTGATCAAAAGCCGCAGGCTCATCTTCAACCACAGCATTAGGAAATGCCGCCACGTTCGTTGGCATCCCATTTCGAGGATTGTTCGTGCCAATAACCCGTGAAAAGAATGAGCCAATATTGGCTCCATGGGTATCGGCACTAACGATGGGCTGAATTTTGTGAGCAGAACTGCCTGTTTGGTAAGAACGAACAACAGTAAATTTATCCGCCAAGCGGGCTAGTTTCCCCATGGAACCGCCAAAAAAAGTTCCTGGCACACTGGTGGGGATAGCCCCTGTCATGCTTTGAATGCTTGTGGGCGCATTCATTTTCGGGTCGAAAGATTCAAATTGACTGGGGCCACCCTGTTGAAACAGGAAAATAACAGCTTTACCAGAAAACAATTCCCAAGGATCCGTTGCACCGGTTGCCTTAGCCAAACTGGTCAACCCAGCCATGTTCAGGCCAGTTAATCCCAAACTACCGACCTTCAAAAAAGATCGTCGATCAAGCTTGTCATATAAATTGAGCATATGGTTATTTTGAGGTGCTGGCTTTTGGGTTCCAAATGGGCGTATCCCAACCAGCAATATCTGCTGGTTTAACTTTTTTGCGGTATCCACCAAAACTAAAAGTGGATGGATGATACGGACCGACAAACGCAACATCCATATCTGGTTGAATGTGTTTTTCTAGACCCATACACCAAAAAACGCCATTGACGATACATCGCCGTACACCGTCGCTGATGATATCTTCGGATGCACCTTGGGTGGTAGCGAAAACACGACCTTCTTTGCCCGAGTTTGATTTATACGTTCGCACCCAGATAGCAGGTTGAGGTGGTTTGTTCTCGACTGGATCGGCATCGGGCTTCATGGTCTTTAGCACTTCGTTCGTGGCTAGAATCACGGAATTCGGTAGTGGGTCAGCACTATAAGCGCCGGCCATAGCATGCATATCCGTTACTCCACTCAAGACGGGATGCTTAGCTTGAGCAGGAACCACGTTCATCCGCGTACTAAAAACATGGTTGCGGCCGTAGTGGCCAGCCGCCGGCGGCCGCCAAGTTTCACCGAGTATTTGCCGGCCAAAGCCGTAGCGATAATTTTCATCAGAGGAGTTGTAGTTGTACTTACTGTTTTTACCCTTTAGACCATTAAAGGCGTGTGTTGTTGTCCGCAACCCGGCCACTGGTCCGCCGCGGTCAATGTAGTCAATAATGTGTTGCATGGATTCGTCATCAGGAGCGACAAATCGTAGAAAACAGAACATCATATCCGCATCTTTTAAGGCATCGAGTCCAGGAATCCGTGAGGAACCCGCCTGAATGTACCCTTCCGCGTCGAGCCCAAAGAGGACGGTGCATTTGAATCCATGGTGATAAGCTAAGATGCGAGCAAGTGCTGGACAGCTTTCTTCCCCTCGATATTCATGGTCAGAGGCTATAAACACGATGTGTTTGCCCTTGCCGGGGCCATCTTTGCCTTCGTAGATTACACCAGCCTCGTCAGCGACAGATGACAACGGGGAAATAATAAGAACCAACAATCCGAGTACAGCAAATAAACGCATTCAAACAATTCCTTCTGAAATTAATACACCAAAGAGGTTTTTGCTAAATTAGCCTAGTTAATTTATATCCTTCTATATTCTGTATGAGGACGCACTTAAAAGCTACCTCATATTTCAATACCCTTTTATAGCACTATCTTGCCGCTGAACCACGAATAACGAGCTAATCTTCACTACTTATTGAACTTTAGACTTCATACCACCGCGAATAGCACCGGCTTGGATAGCCCCGTAATTAGTAAGAAAAGCGGGATCCAGCGGTCGACTATTAGGCATCGCGAGCCAGATTCGTAAGAGGTGTCGTCTTTGATCGATGTTTTCATGATCCTGAAACGCGTTGCGGCGGTGATAGGTAATCCAATTATTTAGCAGCAATATGTCGCCAGGTTCTTGGCTGAACTCTACGTGCATTGACTGTCGTTCACACACTTGCTCAACAAAGTCCAAGGCCTCTTTCTGTGATGTAGTCATATCTGGCGTATTAGGATCAGCGTAAGCGCGGTCGATGAGCACGCGTAAAAACGCCGAGGCAAAGTGACCCTCACAAAAAGAAAAAATTGGCTGTTGGCAATATGCGTCCGCATTACCTGCGTCAACATTATGCCGTTTGTAGTAAAAGAGTTGGGTGAGAACATGCAGCAAATCTGGTCGCTCGGATAGTATTTGGTTATAGACAGCTACGCTGCTTACGATCTGATTTTCGCCGCCGGTGATTGCTTGTTGCAGGCACAGGAACGCAATAACGTCACAACGATCGGTATGAAAGCTCAGTCGCTTGCTTGTGTTTGGGCCACGAGTTTTAGCGTCATCAGCTTTATACCCTTCATCGCGGACACTAAAAACAATATCCCCAGCGCTGCTTTGCGAGACAGCAGTTCCCAAATGAGTGGTTAGCCCATAGAACATCCGCTGTAAATCATCGGCAGAAAATCGTTCAACATCACACCCTTTGATTAAGATTGCGCCACAACCCTCTTCTAATTCGGTTTGCAGGGAGGCTAATTTAGGTGCTAGCTGAGGCAGCTCAAAATTGTGCCGCGACAAGGTGGCTATAGGCATCGCTGCAGTGCTGGATGTAGCGGCAGCTAATTCATCGAGGTCAGCAGTAGAAAGGCGCATTGGCCACGGGTGCGTCTCGAATAACTGTTGTCCCTGCCAGGCAGCAGGCCCAACAATAGGCTCAAATGGCATGGTCTAATTTATTTTCCCACGCAATATAATTCTTGCGATGTACGAATGAGGATTTTCCCGTCGACAAAAACAGGCGTAGCCACAGCAAACGCTTCAGGCAACACATTCTTAGCAACGATCTTACCGGTGTCAGCATGCACAACAAATGTTGCCCCGTCTTCGCGTGTTAAATAGACATGGGCCCCAGCGAGGATTGGCGATGCCGAGAATGCGAGCCGGTTTTTCTCGAGTTCTGTTTGCCAGGTTGTTTTGCCCGTTGTAATATCGATTTGAGTAACTAATCCGCGATCCGTAGTGAGAATCGCTTTGTTGTTGATAGCAATTGGCGTGGGAACATCTGCGCAGATATTGTCGACCGTCCAACTGACGGTTGGTGTGGCCGTTTTAAGATCAATAGCCGTAAGTGTTTTGCCGCGAGCATAAGGCGCTAAGATAATCCCGTTGCTGATAGCAGGCGAGGCGATGCTCCGCCAGTATTTTTCACCGTTAGGATTTAGCGTACCAATCCGCCAGAGTTCATTACCGGATTTAGCATCATGAGCGGTAACAAAATCCGCTCCCAGCACAATAATGGTTTCTGTGTTATTAATGGTTGTTACGACTGGTGTCGAATAACTTTGAGCAGCTTCTAGCGGGGCATCGAGGTTACGCTCATGTTGCCAAGCAAGTGCCCCGGTTTTTTTATTAAGAGCTAGTAAGTAACTGGGACCGGTTTGCATTACAGCAATTACCACATGATTTTTTGTAAGCACTGGTGAAGTGCCAAGATCCCACCAAAGAGTGTCCGCGCCGTATTTTTCTTGGATGTTAAGTTGCCATACGATTTTCCCAGCGAAATCTACGCAAGCTAGGTCTCCGCTCTTAAAGTAGACATAGATGTGTTTCCCGTCTGTTATCGGCGAAGAGTTGCTACCACTCGCTTTTTTGTGTTTTCCCGCCGCCGCTGTACCGGTTTCGCTGCGCCATTTTTCTTTTCCATCACGATCTAAACAGAGAGTAAGGTTTGCCCCGTTTTCTGTCGTAGTAAGAACGATGTTTTCCTCCCACACAACAGGCGTTGAGCTGCCACTGCCTGGCAAAGTTATTTTCCAAGCAATGTTTGAATCCGCAGACCAAGTGGTTGGAAAAGGGCCTTTAGGGCCAACGCCGTTTTGATCGGGGCCACGCCACGAGGGCCAGTTTTCAGCAGACGCAGTCGCGGAAATAAACAAAACAACTAGCAAACCGATAAAATGTTTCATAATTAATCTCTTGCATGAAAACTGTTAGGTAATTCGAATTACGATTACTATCACTCACATAAAATATGGATCCTAAAACAACGAGCACCCACACGGAACGTTCTAATATACCAAATGAGAATCCACCGCTGGGCCTTAAGTTCCATTACACTAGGTTATTAGCAACAGACCTAAAAGCCTTCTTCAGCGAGCAGCAAGAATTCTAATGAACAAATTAACCCCGTTTTTATTATTGTTATCGATCGCATGTTTGTTTGGCTGTTCAGCGGATAAATCTATTGAGGTTGAACCGCCGAGCCTGACAAACCAATCCAGCAATGAAGATGGCATCAACGAAGCGATACCCAGCAAGGGAAAAATAGGCTATTCGGCAATGAGTCTCAAAAACCCATTCTTTGTTGTTATTTCACAAAGCTTGACGGCCGCAGCCAAGTCGGAAGGCTATGAAGTTATTACGATGGATGCTGATTCTGACGTAAAGCGACAGGCGAATCAAATAGAAGATTTTATTAGTCAAGGCGTAGCGGCAATCGTATTAAATCCGACGGATCGATTAGCAATAGGGCCGGCGATTAAACAAGCCAATGAAGCAGGTATTCCGGTTTTTACGTGTGACTTACAATGCGTTGCGGATGGCATTGAGATTGCGGGGCATATTGGCACCGACAATTTCCAGGGTGGTGAGCTTGCAGGTCAAGCAATGATTGAAACCCTAGGCGATGAAGGTGGGGAGATATTAGTCTTGGATTTCAAGCAGGCAAACTCTTGTGTATTAAGAGTGCAGGGCTTTAAGCAGGTGATCGACAGCCACAACGAAGGCCGAGAATCGGGACAGATAACAATCGTTAGTGAAATTAATGGTGGCGGCGATCAAAGTATCGGTTACCGAGCGACGGTAGATAGCTTGCAGGCTCACCCGAATCTCCGCGGAATTTTTGCGATAAACGATCCATCAGCTTTAGGGGCTTGGGACGCTATAGATGAAGCACAGAAAGCGGAATTGATTTCGATCGTAGGCTTCGATGGCGCATTGGCGGGTAAACAAGCGATCGCTGAGGGAAAAATATATGCAGACCCGATTCAGTTCCCGAAGAAAATGGGGCAAGTCATCATGGAAAAGTTTACGGCTTTTCAATCTGGTGAAGAATATGAACAAGTCGAGCTCATCCCCACGTCCCTGTATCGCCAAGCCGATGCAAAATCAGACCCGGACTTGCAGTTGGATCAATAAATGTCAGTCACTCCACCGCTGCTGGAAATCAAAGGGTTAACAAAGAGCTATCCAGGCGTACGGGCGTTGTCCGACGTATCTTTAACCCTTGCTCGCGGCGAAGTATTGGCATTGCTGGGTGAAAACGGTGCCGGTAAAAGCACGCTCATAAAAACGCTAGGTGGTGTTCATCAAAGTGATCGCGGCAGTATTCGAATTGACGGTGACCTCGTAGCGATTGCCAATCCACGCGATGCTCGGCGATTGGGCATAAGTGTTATTTATCAAGAATTTACTCTAATCCCAACATTGAAAGTTCGGGAGAATATTTTCTTGGGCCACAACCGGCAATGGCTAAAACCAATTTCACAAAAAACAGAACGCACGCGAGCACAAGCGTTATTGAATCGGATTGGCAGCCAGTTAGATCCGGATAGGCTTTGTAGTGAGCTAAGCGTCGCGGACCAGCAAGTTGTAGAGATTGCCAAGGCGTTGGCTTTAAATACAAAACTCATGGTGATGGATGAACCCAGCGCTGCCTTGTCGCCCCGAGAAGCTGAGGGGCTGTTTGGCATCGTTGAGGAATTACGCAGTCAAGGAATTGGCATAATCTATATTACCCATCGCCTCAACGAAGTTGAACAACTGGCGGACCGCATTATGATATTGCGAGATGGTGAACACATTACGACGCAAGTCGCGGCAGATTTAAGTCGCGATCAAATCATTGAAAATATGGTGGGGCGTTCGCTTGACGAAGAGTTTCCGCCGCGGTGTTCAGTGATTGGTGAGCCACGATTGCAGGTTACAGGACTAACTCGCGGGACGGCTGTCGAGAATGTTTCCTTTACGGTTCACCGAGGAGAAGTACTGGGTATTGCGGGCTTAGTTGGCGCGGGGCGAACCGAAGTGGCGCGAATGCTGTTTGCTGCTGATTTGCCGGATCAAGGGACAATAACGCTGGACGGTGTGGTACTCAGTTTGAAATCTCCACGGCAAGCGATAGCCGCAGGGATTTGTCTGTTGACCGAAGATAGAAAGAGCCAGGGGTTAATTCTGACTCAATCAACGCAGCACAACTTTGGACTTCCCAACTTGGCAGACTTTTCATCAAAAGGGATGCTGGTTCACCGTCGTGAGCAAAATAGGTTTCAACATTATTGTGACGCGCTCAATATTCGCATCGCAGATGCTCAGCAACGAGCGGAAACACTGTCCGGTGGAAACCAACAAAAAGTGGTGCTCGCAAAATGGTTACAAAGCAACGCGGATGTTATCATTTTTGATGAACCAACGCGGGGGATTGATGTTGGCGCCCGATATGAGATCTATCAATTGTTGAATGAATTGTCCGAGCAAGGCAAGGCAATTATTATGATCAGCTCGGATTTACCAGAGGTGTTAGCCATGAGCGACCGAATTGTTGTAATGCGCGAAGGACAGGTAACGGGTATGCTGGACGTTAAATCGTCACAGCAAAAAGTCACTCCAGAAGATATTATGCGTTGCGCTACTAGCGACCAATCACTAGAGCAGCCGGTGGTGGCTCAATCATGAACAAACCGAAGATCGTGCCAACAAGAAAATGGTCCCTTAAAACACTAATAGTGGACCATGGAATGCTGCTTGTGCTGTTGTTGCTTTGTGCAGCGATTAGTGCATTGACGGTAACGGATATGCATCCGGAAGACCCAGCGGCGGGCCGCCAGCTAGCTAAACTTGCCTTGCAAAAATATGGAACGGACCCAAATATATTAATTGTCGTACGGGACACAGATGCCGATCGAGCATTTGCGCAAGCGATAAATGACGAGCTGGTTACCGGTGGCGTACATGTTGTTGGTATAGCAAGCGGGACTCCACGCCAAGCGATGTTGCAGCTTACTCAAACGTTAGCCAAAGGGGACACTGTCGATGTAATAGCCACTCACAACTTTGCATCGCAATGGGAAGTCTTGAACGCGTCAAGGCTAGCGCAGGTCAGCGATAAACCGATTAAGGTAATTCGACCACCGAGCTACCGCTGGCCGTCCTTTCTGACTAAAAATAATTTACTTAGCATTTTGAATCAAAATGCCCCGATTGCGATAATGGCGATTGGCATGACGTTGGTTATTATTACGGCCGGCATTGATTTATCGGTGGGTAGCTTGATGGCGCTAGCGGCAGTCGTCACCGCAGTCAGCTTGCGGGATTATTTAGGCGGCGCTGCTGCGCACGGTGGTTCCGTCGCACTCGCCTTTGGATTTGCCATGCTGGTCTGTGCCGTTGTTGGCGCAGTGGCCGGCTTGTTAATTACAGTATTTAAAATTCCGCCGTTTGTGGCCACATTGGGGCTGATGATGGTCGCTCGGGGGGCGTGCTATATTTTGGCTGGTGGAGCGGATGCCGTTAAGATTGATGCGCCGGCAATTAGTAGCCTTTATGACGCATCTGTGTTTGGCGTTTCTAGCCAGATTATATTAATGGTGATTCTGTTTATTACCGCTCATGTTGTCATGACACACACTCCGTTTGGCAGGTATGTCTATGCCGTTGGCGGCAATGTGTCCGCCGCGCGATTGTCTGGAGTACCAGTGATGGCCGTTTTGATCACGGTCTATATCGTGTGTGGCTTGTGCGCTGGTGTGGCAGGCGTGTTAGATGCATCCCATTTTTTGACCGGTAGGCCCAAGGCCGGCGAGTTTTATGAACTCCAAGTGATTGCCGCCGTGGTGGTTGGTGGTACGAGTTTGATGGGTGGTGAAGGCAAGATTTTTGGGACGTTAATCGGCGCTTTGATTTTGGGGGTTATCCAAAATGGGCTGAATATGGCTGGAGTGGATTCATATCGACAAATGGTGATTTATGGAGCGTTGATCTTAGTTGCCGTTGTGGTCGACCAACTTAAGAAAAAGGTTATAAACCCAGGCATTGTCAGCCAACAATAAAGGATTTGAACAGTTTTTCTCAAAACTCAATAAACTATCTATGCAGGTGGTTGACAGGCACTGGTATCGGCAAGTAGTTTATTGTTTTGTCCCATGGTTAGTCTCATTTAAACGCACGATGAGTGCATTTATGTGGAGCGGCGTTTGGAAGGCAAAAATAAAAGGAAACAACAATATATATGGTTTGCAGCAACGATTTGCTGCAAAAAAACCAGCCCTAGACTTTAGATTTTGTAGGAGATAGTTTCGTGAATAAATTTGCAAAAATTGCAATGTACAGCCTTGGTGCTGTATTAATGATGGCCGCACCAGCTTTTGCACAAGACGGTAGCGTTGCAGCTATAGCTTCTAGTCTTGGTGCTGTTGGTGCTGGACTTGTTTGCATCGGTTCAGCCGGCGGGATTGGGAAACTAGCAGCTTCAGCTTTTGAAAGCATGGCTCGTCAACCAGAAAAGGCTGGCCAAATCCAGACAGCGATGATTATTGCCGCTGCTCTGATTGAAGGCTTTACGTTCTTTGCCTTGTTTATTTGCATGAGCTAAGTAGCGGAGGACTTCGTGTCCAAAGACAATCTACTAAAACGACCTGTTTCGACGGGTCGTTTTTTTATGCGCGGTTGGGACTGTTGTGATCAATGTTAATTCAGGCGGAAAATTCGACTTTCCGCTGCGAATCGGTCATACTGTAGGATTGTCGTCAGTTTGTCCAATCAACCTTACAGTTGCTGACGAGTAGATAAATAGGCAGAGCGGAAGATCTA
>CAWVZW010000018.1:0-50812 GCA_963934735.1 uncultured Planctomycetaceae bacterium | reverse complement strand
TCGCGCCAGTCACCATTACTTTCATCTAATTCTCCCTGTTCATCCATATCCTCCTGCCGCGGACATCGCCGGCACAAAGACGCTATAACTGCTGCATAATACCTGTTTTTTTCGGCATAAACAACTAGAATTTGTTTGACAGGGTGATATCGGTATGATATCATATTGATAGTATTTAATTGGGCCCGTTTTCAGAAAAGGTAAAATCCATGTCACACGCAAACATAACTACTAATATCATTGATGAAAAACGGTATACACCAAAATCTGGCTGGTTCATCCTCCCAATTACATTTGGGTTATTTTTTGGTGGTATCGCTTTATTCGTGGCAACAGTAACGACGTTTCAACATCCCCTGCCAGGAATTTCTGCTGTCGTAATGTTCATTTGCGGGATCATTAGTTTTTTTGGATTTATGGCAATTGCTCCCAACGATTCACGTGTATTACTATTGTTTGGTGACTATAAAGGCACAGCTCGCGAGTCAGGATTCTATTGGGTTAATCCGTTCTTCTCGAAGAAAAAACTCTCTCTCAGAATTCGTAACTTTGAAACAGGGTCGCTCGTTCATCCCGAAGAGAAGAATCCCGCCACAGGACAGGTCATCCGTAAAAAATCGCGTTCCTCAGGTAAGCCATCTAAAGTTAATGACCGTGATGGTAACCCGATTGAAATCTCAGCAGTCGTCGTTTGGAAAGTCGTAAATACGGCGGAAGCTCTATTCGAGGTCAACGACTATGAAGATTACATTTCGGTCCAGAGTGAATCGGCACTGCGTAACCTCGCAAGTCGGCACCCCTATGATTGTGAAGATCATGAGTTGTCGCTTCGTGGAAGTATTACGGAGGTATGTGTTCAGTTGCAGCAAGATATTCAAGAACGCCTCGACCAAGCCGGCATCGAAATATTAGAAGCACGAATTAGCCACTTAGCCTATGCTCCAGAAATTGCCTCGGCAATGCTGCAGCGTCAACAAGCAGGCGCTGTCGTTGCCGCTCGAACAAAAATCGTCGACGGAGCGGTTGGTATGGTGGAATTAGCATTAGACCAGCTTAAAAATAAAGGCATCATCGACCTCGATGACGAACGTAGAGCAGCAATGGTCTCAAATCTACTTGTCGTGCTCTGTAGCGATCGTCACACGCAACCCGTTATAAACACTGGATCACTGTACCAATAAACCGCTCCAAACCGATTTTGGGTTGTCATTAAGGAAAGGGATTTTCATTGGCCAAGCGTGATCCATTTTTGTTACGTGCAGATCCTCAAGTGCTCAAAGCCATCAAGCACTGGGCCAAAGACGAACTGCGCAGTGTCAACGGACAAATTGAGTTTATACTTCGCCACGCACTAGCAGACGCCGGTCGCCTGAAAACCGACTCAAAAGAATCCAAAGAGTAGGGGTCCGCCAAAGGCGGATTCAACCGCTACTCGTCACCCTCAAACGAATATCCAAATTGCTCAATATCCCGCCGCCAATGCTCTGCAACCATCTCTCGTGTCGTCGCGTCATAGTAACTCTGGTAATCGCGGTGACTTGAGCTATTTCTATGTTCCAATTCCACATCGATGCCAAGCTCACTACAGATCACATTAAAGTGTTCTTCTAAGCTCTCAAAGCAACCCACATAATCGACTAGCAATTCACCGTTAGCGTCCATCAAAAATCGAGTCTGGCTGATTTTATCTCGCTTAATTTCATAGGCGAGATACTCTTCAAAACTATCTAGCGTTTGAACCTTGGCACTGCGATGATGCTCGCTGCGCGATTGAATAAAGTGATAATAAGAGACCATTAGATCCCAGGGATTGCGCACAAAGGCAAATTTGTAGTATGTTTGGAACAAATTTGTCGGGTACATTCTTTGCATCTGGCCCACGGTCGTATGTTTCCGTCCGCGCCGCCAGGCAACGGGTCCAAACCAGTTCACATTTAAACCCACAGACGACAACATCCGATTGAACCACACCTTCTCGGGCTGGTCACAAAAGGGCTGCAGCGCCTCAGTGACACTGGACCCAGCTGTCTTGGGAACGTGTACAAATAAGAATCGATGTGTATGTGAAATCAACATATTTTTGCGAGTCTGCTTTCCCTACCAAACCACTCGTTACCAGCAGTTTTCAATTAATCATTGTTCACGCGATTTGTGGCATGCTCATGCGTGGCCCCAAATACTCTCATATACTTCATTGATCGCTGCTGCTTCTTTTACAATCGAAAACTCATCTTGCACTTTGGCCTGGCAGGCCGTTCCCATGTCCAACAATCGCTCTGGATCGCCCATGAATTCATTTAAATATTCTTTAAAAAGCTTGTCGCTCTCAACAGGGAAAATCGCGCCTGTCACGCCCGGATCGATCATTTGTCGATAAGCTCCTGTATCGGCCGCTATCACTGGTGCACCACTTGCCATCGCTTCAATTGGAGTTAACCCGAACCCTTCGTACCGTGAGGGGGCCACAACAATACTCATCGCATTGTACATCGCCGGCACTTCACTAAAAGGGACTTCTCCAAACCACACAATCCTGTCTTGTAATCCCGCATCGCGCACTTTTTTCTGTAGTTGCTCGCTAAACTTTTCAAACTTCGACGTCACTTTTCCAACTAGCACCGCGCCAAACTCCGGGTAATCTGGCAACAAGTCAATCATTGCTTCCACAAAAATATCGCTGCCCTTTTCCGGTCGCACTCGACCGAACTGACCGATCGCTTTTTCAAATACTACGTCCAGTTTTGCCAACGCCGCTGTACGTGTCCCCACCGCAGCAAACCTCTTCACATCTACTCCGTGTCCCACAACCGCAACGACTGGTTCAACTAATTCGGCAGCAGCGGGACTTGTGGCAATCACGGCATCCATTTTCGAGATCAACCAACGCGGCCACATCGAATGCCGCCGAATAGCAGCACTCGTAAAGACAATTTTCAACGGGCATCTCAAAATCACTTTAAAAAATAGAGCCCACAACATTTCATTATTTCGCCGAGCGTGCCAGATATGGAACTTGCGATTCGTTGGCCGGCGTCTGAGCAACTTATAGACTTGCCAACCATTCAATCGCGAATTTTCTGCAAACGGTAAGCGCGACCACAATTTTACGTTTTGCTGTTCGCTTTGCAGCGGAACCAAATTTCGTATGGTTGCACTCACGCCGGTAATCCGGCGATGTAGATCGGTAATGAGCACAACAGCTCGATCGGTAGATTGTTCACTCACAACAAAGAACGCCTTCCTTGAAACTGAGCGCTGCCGTCATCCACATTTCCAAAACCTCAGCTAGTACGACCAATCAGCGACGAATCCGCCTGCGGCGGACACGACCCAAATTCTAGCGACCCTTGGCAAACACCTCAACGGCGAATCCCGACCGCCATCACAGCACTCGCCATACAGCTTATTGCCACCACCACGAAAACCAATGAAGTTTCGTCATAGGTATCCATCAGGCGGCCAATTAACGGTTCG
Organism: uncultured Planctomycetaceae bacterium; assembly: GCA_963934735.1. Taxonomy (GTDB): domain Bacteria; phylum Planctomycetota; class Planctomycetia; order Pirellulales; family Pirellulaceae; genus UBA721. Next base: position 47,338 of record CAWVZW010000018.1, on the reverse strand, counting down.
CCGAGGCCCGCGAAACCATAGGCAAAACAATTCATCACACCGGTACCTGTACCTACATTTTCCACGCCTAACATATCTGGACACAACGCCCAAAACGAAGCTTGAGGGCCATACGCAAAGAACCCTGTGAAAAACAACACGACAATTCCCAACCAGCTTCCTCGCGGTAGAAAATACATCACCACCGAACAAGCAGCAGCCAAGGTCATGAACAGGATAATAACCTTGGAGCGATTCGAGCGAAACACATTATCTGAAATCCAACCACTTGCAATAGCACCTAAAGCCATTCCAACGGGGAGGGCCACGCTTATCCATTTGTCATCTGAATTTTTCCAGTCCTCACCTAAAAAATGAACCGGCACCCAAATCAGCAATCCATACCGAGCGGTATTTTGAAATCCAATCGCGATAGCAGCTAACAAAAATCGCTTATTGCCCAAAACATTGCGATAACGCTGCCACGAAGAGAGCTTAGTTTCGACTGTAATCTCATCGCTATCTGGCCGCTGCTCGTCTTCGGGCGGTAGTAAACCAAGTTCTTGAGGGCGATCTCGCGCCAGCAGATAGTACAAAACCCCCGCAAGTAGTAACGCGATCACCGGCAATCGAAAAATCCACCGCCAATCAAATCCCATCTGCAAAATCACCATGGAGCTTACAAACGTCAGTACAGAAGACAAGCCAGCGGCAAACACATAAAACCCATATGCCTTGCCGCGAGACTCTGCGGCCCACCAATTCGAAATGACTCGACTCCCAGGCGCCCAACCCATCGATTGGGCATATCCATTAATCCCCCATGGAATAATCAGGCTAACAAAACTAGTTCCAAAGCTTGTCACCCAGTTCAACAGGGTCGACAGTATCGCGCCGGCACTCATCATCCGGCGGCCACCAAACTTGTCCGCTAAATTGCCATTGATCGCTTGGCCGATCGCATACGACCATAACAGTGCAGCACTAATCCACCCCAGCGTCTCTTTATCTATTCCTAGCTCCGCTTCAATTCCCGGCATGGCAAAGCCAAACGTTTGCCGACCGGTGTAGTAAAACAAATAACACATCATCGTTAATAGCAACATGCATCGTTGCCAAAATCGCATCCGCTCGTTATCAGCTACTAATTCTTGTTTCATCGATTCTGATACCATAGAAGAACTTGCCGTTCACACACAAACTATTGTAGTCCATTATTTCACTCAACAAGTTTCTCATCATGCCACAAGTCATCCACCGCCAAATCAGCGATCTGCAAGAACTGCTTTCAGAACCTACGATAAACGTTATTCTACTTGTGGTTGATGAAGCTGCTTATCAACACTCAGGCGCCCAGGCAGCAATGGAGCCTCTCCTCAAGACTCTCACCGTCCATCACTGGAGCCAATTTACTCCAAATCCCACTCTGGATGAACTAGAAAACGGAATCGATAAATACCGGTCATGCAAACCTGATCTCGTAATTGCCATCGGCGGTGGAACTGCTATAGACCTAGGAAAACTCATCAGCTTCTATGGACAACAAACGGTCCCCAGTCGACAGTTAATCCTCTCACCTCCAACGGACACATTGGACCCAACCCCGCTTGTTGCCATTGCAACGACCTCCGGCACAGGCAGCGAAACCACTCAATTCGCCGTTATCTATGTCGATGGTGAAAAACATTCCGTTGCTGACCCACGAATCCGACCGCCTCAAATCGTCCTCGACCCGACACTCACAGCAACCATGCCGGCGGCCTTAACAGCCAACACAGGATTAGATGCTTTTTGTCAAGGAATCGAGTCGATCTGGAGCGTCCAATCCACCGCTGAATCTAGGGAGTATGCTCAACAAGCAATCACCCTCGCGTGGAATCATTTGCATAGTGCGGTACATCAGCCCACGCCACAATCTCGCCACGCAATGTCACAAGCGGCCTTCCATTCTGGCCAAGCCATCAACATCTCCAAGACAACAGCGCCGCATGCTATTTCTTACGGCATTACCTCCAGCTATGCGGTGCCACACGGCCGAGCGGTCGCGTTGACGATCGCCGGATTTTTTCAAGCAATCCTCGATCGTCTAACCACGCATTGTATCGATCCTCGCGGCAGCGAACACGTACATGATGTGCTCACCAACATTGCAATCCAGTTAGATTGCGACTCTCCCAACGACGCCCCGGCGAAAATACGCCAATTCATTGAATCATTAGATTGTCCCACGAAGCTATCGCAAGTAGGCGTGACTGAAGCTCAGCAATTAGAGGCACTTATCAACAAAATCAATCTCGAGCGACTTGCCAATTTCCCTGTACACCTCGATTCCGAAACCATCCATAAATATCTAATGTCATAGCAATCTTGATTGAACCAGATTCCCACCGCACATTGGCAGTTGGGTTCATTCGTGCAATTTCTGCCACGTAATCGTCGCCGTAAATTCGGGATGCGTTACCACAGTTGTAATCTCGTAGGCATCCAAACCAAATTCGAGCCGAAACTCGACTGGCTGTCCAACAGGGTCATCGCCGTTAAAGTCATCGTCCCAGACTTCGATCCAGCCACGGGCAATTCCCGGCAACAGCTTCGTCAAATCTTTGGCGACCCACAATGCTTCTAACCCATCATCCGCCTCACTCGACTCAAACAACTGTTTACCTTCAGCGTTTTTTATTCTGAAATAAAGATCCGGTTCTCGTTCACCCAAAGCGGGCACATTCTCCAGAGCGACGATCTTGACTTCTTTCATTCGTAACGCCACTCCATACCTTGGTCGGTCAAACCCCTCATAGTATTTAGCGCGACTGCTCGCGATCAAGTCAGAATCCGTTATCGAACCATCGTCCGTTTTTTCAAACTGATAAATCGTCGACAAATATTGGGCCACCGGCTTAGACATGCCATGTTGAATGACACTTCCGAGGATGTACCCCATACGAGCAGAGTGAACGACACGATGTGCTTTTTTGATTCCCTCCACGTCACAACGATATTTAAAATTGTATGGCGTGACCGACAAGTGATCTCGCGACTCTAGGTTTACAACTTCATCGCTAAGTCCAATCCTCTCCGCCAAATCTTGAAAGGGACCACTAACATTCGGCAAGATGAGTTGTTGTGCTTTACGCCAGGGCCTCGTCATCGCCAAACCTTCATCATCATTGATACCGTTTATTTCAGCCCAAAATCCAGGTACGTTATCCGACGAAGGTGACAAAGTAACGATATGCCTAATTAGTTCTTGATTTGCTGGTGGACAATACACCGGCAATTCCACTTCCTTGTTTTCAGCGTCTTCTAGCACTAGATACAAATGCGGCGTTGAGAGACAAATAACGGTATTAATAGGGTCTTTTAACTGAGACGCCGCAAGTAATGCTACGTTACCTCCATGGCTGTGGCCGATTATCGCTATATTCTCACCTTGGGATGAATACTCACTAATTTCACTCGCCAAAAACTTAGCGGCTGTTTTTCGCGCCTCGTGATTGTTCTTACCACTCCATAAAAATTGGTGAACTGTCGACCCCGCCGGTAAGGCTCGTTTCACTTCGGAAGCAAAACTGGTTTTTCCGGCTACAATCAACGGCCAATTTGAATTCCCGTCAAACGTGCCGTGTACGATAAACACTCGAGCCCGCTTCTCATTCACTGTCACCGTGTCCAGCGGAAATTCATGGTCTATCAGTGAAGGCTGAGCCGCAACAGGCGGTGGCGCCTGCCAAGAGATTAACAAGAGCACAGCGAAACACACCAACTTGTACGGTAGGATCTTCATGTCCGTATTCTAACGTCTTCTAGCCATCGAGTGACACCCGAAAAAATACACCCTGTACACCTTTAAATAACATACCTATCGCCTGTATTTCCAGTGTTTGTTACACTTTTCGAGATATAAATCCTATGGCGAACAAACAGCGACATCACAATCAACGACGACTTCAAGTTGGGGAAAAACTTGAGGATCGGCGATTGCTTGCTTATGGTATCTGCGGCCGCGATTTTGGTGAGCCAATTATTCCCAGTCAAATTACTGCTTTTAAGAACACGGTCCAAGTTGGCGAGGTGCTCGCAGGTGCCAGAAAACAAATACCACGAGTTGGCCTCATCAATACACCATCGGCATTGCCTTCCCAGTTCAGTCTATCTGCGGATATTCTGACCACCGTGCAAAGCACCGCATCACCGCGTTGCCAATCTCGCACCTTTCCCATCTCAGGGATCCTAACAATAGATTATCTTGACGACCGCAATTTCAAGTTTGCCGGCTTTGATGCAGCCCGTAACCGGTGGTTAATTGGAGAACGCATCAACGGCAAAACCCGTATCCATCAACAGCTAAAAGAAGCCATCAATCGCGATCGCAGCTACCACGTCCAAATCCACATCAATGATAATCAACTGCAACTTGTCGCCGATGATGACATCAAATTAAATCATCTCTTCCCCAGCATCAATCGGAACAACCCCCCTGGCCTAGGTGCATTACGAAAAGCACCAACTCAATTTCAGAATGTTACTCTGATGGATTACTATCCAGAGATCATTCCCCACACTGACTCTTTCAAAATCAAACCCAATTCATCGGCAATCGTGGATGTTCTGGCAAACGATCAAATTGCTCAATCCATCGATGCACAACTGGTGTGGACCGATGCCGTTTTTGCAGGTGGCACAGCGACAATTGTTGGCGACCAAATCCAGCTCACCACTGACGGCAGTTCCATTGGCACCAAGATTATTTCTTACTCGGTTGCCGATCAATTTGGACGCCGTTCAACCGAGCAACTGGAAATTGCAATCACCGCGCCACTACCATTGTCCCTCCAAGTCCTCAGTGGTAGCCAATACGGATTCAACGTTCTTCAGGGAAAAACGGAAACCATAAACGTCCCGGACTCGGACATTTCACTCCACCGACTCACTGGACTGGAAACCATAGGAATAAGTGCTCCTCCCACTCATTTCAGCATCGCAACCACCCTCGTTGCTAACCCCGACAACCAGCGGGCTAACGGCGGCGGTTACATCGTGTTCGATTTGAAGGACAAAGACAATTATCGGTTTGCTGGAGTCATTGCAGGCCAGCAAACGATTACGATAGGCGAAGTTTACAATGGGCGAACGTTGCACTTGCGGCGTCTAAATATCATCAAGCCCGATCCGTATTCCTTTGACCTGCAACTTGTCATCGACGGCCCCAAAACCAGATTGGTCGTCAACCAAAGCCAATACATTTCATATCAATTTGAATCCGATGTTACTGGCGGGCTTGTGGGGCTTAAAGGACATCGCCGTGGATCCCATTTCCAAGGTCTTGAAATCCTTGAATTCAATGCTGTCGATGTTGCTGATACCCAAGGTAGCATCCATGTCCCCGTTCATGAACAAGTTATACTGGAAACCGATTTTCCAGCCGAAACCGCCTTTCTAAGTGCGACAGCCGAAACAGGAAATATTCTTATCGAGAATAATCAACTCGTATACATCTCCGGCAACCACCATTGGGGACCAGACAAGGTTGAGGTGGAGATTTTGTTAGCTTCCGGTGAAAGTCAGTCGCATACTCTCAACGTCAACGCCGGCATTTCGTTCCCGATGGAAAGCCGCCTCGTATACTCCGACTACCTTGAAAACCCCGACTCACTGTCTCAAAAAGGGCTGCGGATAGAAGGCCACAGCTTGTTTCAAAATCCTACCGGAGACATTGCTCATGACAACACCATCGACGTCAGTAATTTCACGCTCGTCCACTTTACGGACGAGTTGCCTGAAGACTTCGATATCAGAATACAACTCACTAATCCAACAAAACATGACTACGAACCCGAGTTAATCGTCTTTGATTACGTAGATGCTCTTAACTATAAATTCGCTGGACTAGAGTACGCGGAAAAAGGAACATCTGGCTTTTCACTTTGGAAATGGGTTGGCAATAAATTCTTTGATAATACAACCACAAAATGGTTAACCGGTGAAGTCATCAACGGCGAAAGACATGTATATCGCCACAACATTAAACATATGAATCTAGCCAACGGTACTCACGTAATTGTCAAAATTCGTGGCAATACGATGTACTTGAACGGAGCGGGGAAGCGGGTTAACAAATACTCGTTTGATGCACCTCTTAATCGAGGTCAAGTCGGAGTGTACGCACCGACGGCACAGCCGTTCTTTTACGACCTGCGAGTACTCGAGCCCGACTCCTACAACGATAACAAACGCCGAGGCATTAAGAGCATTCAACATAACACTGCACTCTCGCCAGCTCGCTGGACAAGTAACCCGATTGATTCCCTGCTTGAAGTCCAGCCCAGCTTAACGGCCCCATCTATTAATCTCTCGGCTACACAACTCAATAGTCTCAATTCAACAATTTCCACAACGATCACCATTCCACAAATTCCCGGGATGGCCGCAAACGGTTTTATTGTTTTCGATTATCAAAACGTCGATTCATTTAAAGTCGCCGGCATACGTGTTGGGGCCGGAGACCTATTGATTGGGCAGTATCGTGACGGTGTACTAATCGAATTAAAATCCCAGGAATTGTCGTTAGACAACAGTACTGCTTACCGCCTAGACCTTACACTTGAATCCAACAGAGCCAAAATCTCGCTCGACGATCACTATTCCATTGCTTACGACTTCAACGATTACTTACTCGTAAATCCCGTCGGCGTCGGCACGCTTCAAAGCTCTGCATTCTTTACAGCTCCCGTAATCTCTCAGTAGCTCTGAGGTTCGTTCGCCGACAAACGCCAAAAGCTTGCACCCCCTGTAAAATAATTGCGATACAATAAATAATGTATCAACTTCGTCTCCAAGGTCACTCAATTATGTCCTATGCACGCCTGTTCGCCGTCTGCTGTCTAATTGTCGCGCCCACGGCGATCTCAGCTCAATCCAATTTCCACGATCTGTTGCCTGAGTCCACAGCTGCAGTGCTCCAAATCCAAGAGCCCGGAGAAATTCTCCAGCAAATCCTAACCCACCCCGGCATCAACTCCGCGTATGATACTGGGCTCTATGACGAACTCTTACCAGACGCCCAACGAGCACAACTCGAGACGCTGCAAAACAAAATCCAAGACATCACTGGTTTGCCATGGGGTGACGCCATTAAACAGGCGACCTCAGGCGGAGTACATCTAGCATTCGACCCACCATCTGAAGGTGTATTGTTGATTCTCCGCGGCGACGAAGTTGTACTCGATAAAGTCTTCGATGCTGTGCTCAACTTTCTAGAACCTTTAGCGCTCTTGAGCGGTAATCCTATTAAAAAAGGTGAGTATCGCGAGGGCATTATCGGCTACCAAATTCAAGAAATCCGTTTTGCAAAGAAAGCGGGCACGCTCGTCGTCACCAATTCGCGTGACCTCGGTCGATTTGTACTCGACCAACTTATCGATCCGAAAACGCATCCCACTTTTGCCTCCAACAAAAATTATCAAGAAGCCACGGTGGTTTCCAAGCCGCAGGAACACACGGCATGGTTTTGGGCAGATGCAAAGTTACTACAGCAAAACAACGGGCTCGACCAACTAGACCAAGCCATGCGACAAAACATGCTGCTCGAACTGCTAGCAGGCGGACTTGTCAATCAACTCGCCAAATCACCTTACATAACAGCAGCCATTGATTTTGACCATCAACATTTAAAGCTGGATTTCACAACGGCCCACGATGCCGAGTGGATCCCGGAATCGCGGAAATACTTTTTCGGACAAGACGCCCAAGGTTCAGCGCCAAACTTGCTGCTACCTGCGGATACGATCGCCAGCATTTCAATGTTTCGCGATTTTTCACCGTGGTGGCTCCTAGCACCGGACCTCTATGATGATGATGTGAATGAGGGTATCGCCCAAGCTGACACCACACTCTCCACATTTTTTTCCGGAAAGGATTTCGGGCTCGACATTCTCGGAGCCCTCGAACCCGGCGCACAATTGGTCCTCACGGATAACCACTTTAAAGACGACGCGCCTCAACCTGACATTATTGTTCCAGCCTTCGCGATTGTCGGCACACTACAAGACTCAGAAACGATGCAGGCAGAATTGCGCCGCATTTTTATCAACTTTGTGGGTTTTCTAAATGTCGTAAGTGCAATGGAAGGAAATCCACAGCTCGACATTGAATTGGTGGACAACAAAAAAGACCGTATCGTCACCACCTCGTTTATTCCACCTCTGGCGGGACAACCCATCTCTATTCAATACAACTTTTCGCCCACAATCATATTCAAGGACGATAAAATCATCCTTTCAAGTACACGTTTACTCGCGGAAAAACTACGAGATGGCAACCATGAGGCTGAATCCACCAAACTCAACGGTAATAGAGCCAACTGGACAACCAACACGCATTTGACGCTGCTAGCAGATCCGTTGGCTAGCATCCTGCGAAAAAACAGAGAGTTTTTGATCACCAACAACATGCTTGAGAACAGCAGCGCTCGAGAGGAAGCCGAAACTCAAATTGACTTGCTCATTGCTATGGTTCAACTCACAAACGCGTTCGATATCACGATCAAATCCACTTCCAAACAACTCGCTTTATCATTCGAGCTCAAATTTCAGCCGGACGACAAATGAACAATATTGATCCAGCATGGGCTTGGTCTCAGTTCAAGCCAACCATTCGACAACCCTGGAACCTAACGCAAGCGGCACACCTATACCGTCGCTCAGGATTTGGCGTGGGCCGCGGTGAATTACAACGAGCGGTTGCTGGTGGTGTGCAGCGCTGTGTCCAACAAATATTGCATGACAACCAAGAGTCACAATCATTTCAAGATGAAATGGCACTTATGACTCGTAGCATAGTCTCGAGCGGTAACTTGCAATCCCTTGCCACCGCTTGGCTGTATCGAATGCTCAAGACGAGCGACCAACTACACGAGAAAACGACCTTGTTTTGGCACGGCCATTTTGCGACCAGTGCTGACAAAGTCCAAGATGCTTTTATGATGCAGCAACAAAATGACCTGTTGCGTAAACATGCCATCGGTGATTTTAGCGAAATGGTTCAAGCAATAGCACAAAACCCCGCCATGCTGCTTTATCTCGACTCCGCCAACAATCGCAAAACACACCCTAACGAAAATTTTGCTCGCGAATTAATGGAATTGTTTTGCTTGGGCGAAGGGAATTACACGGAACAGGACATCCGTGAACTGGCCCGTTGTTTTACTGGCTGGGAAGTTCGCAACCGTGCGTACCGCTTCAACAAATACCAACACGACTTTGGTAAAAAAGCATTCCTCGGGACGCAAGGTGAACTAACAGGACAGCAAGCCGTTGCTCATGTTATCTCCACTCCAGCGGCACCGCTGTTCATTGCTCGGAAACTGGTCCAATACTATGTGATGGACGAACCAACGGCAACCGAGGAACTGCTTGCTCCACTAGCTAAGCGGTTGCGTAAAGACAAATTCCAAATCAGCGGAACCTTGGAGATGATATTTCGCAGCAACTTGTTTTACTCCGAGCACGCCGTAGCGCAAAAAATCAAATCACCCGTCGAGATGGTCGTCGGAATCATGCGGGGATTGTCTATCAAAACCGACCTGACTCAGGTTGCCCAGCGATTACAGGAAATTGGTCATGGCATCTACTTTCCGCCAAACGTAAAAGGCTGGGACGGAGGCCGAACGTGGATTAATTCATCAACACTCCTAGGACGATCAAATTTGATGCATGCAGTTATCCACTCAGAAAACACGACATTTGGCAACACGTCGCTACCAGCGCACCTGCAGAACAACCGTATCCTCAGCTTGGAACATGCCGCAACCTATTTTTCAGATATGTTTTGTGCTGTACCATTAGCCGACAAGTCCAAATCGCAGTTGATTGCAAGCGCGCGAAAAGAATCCAGCAATACAGAGCAACAATTCAAATCACTTTTACACCAGGTCGTGTCACTCCCCCAATTTCAACTCGGTTAATAAAATGCACCATTCATATATTTCTCGTCGACGCATGCTACAAAACACCGCGACGACATCTGCGATTCTGGTAGGTTCGACTGTCGGTGCGGGCCTGCCGCAGTGCTTGTTAAATGCAAGTGAAAACCAAGACGCCGATTCTAACGACAATGTACTCGTCGTTATCCAGCTTTCCGGAGGCAACGACGGTCTTAATACGATCGTACCTTTCAAAAACGACCGGTATTATGCAGCGCGTCCGACCTTGGCCATACCGCAAGATCAAACGTTAAAGCTAAATGACGAACTGGGGCTTCATCCAGCGATGACCGATCTGGCAGATTTGTACGAAGCTGGGACGTTGGCGATCATTCAAGGGGTGGGTTATCCCAATCCCAACCGTTCGCATTTCGAATCGATGGATATTTGGCACACATGCCGCCGCAAAACTCAACAGCGCGATCATGGTTGGATTGGGCAATCGGTCACAACGGCATTACCCGCATCACAAAGTACGCCGATCCTGCACCTCGGCGCCGAAAAGCAACCACTGGCACTCGCAGCTCTTACCCCCCGTGCCATCTCAATTCGCTCTTTGGAACAGTTTAAGCTCCGTGGAAATCAACAAGCGATCGCTGCCGCGGTAGCGCAAGGGCAAGCCGCTGACCCCGAAGGAAAAAAGAATGGTTTGCTGGATTTCGTACAGTCTTCAACCTCAGCGGCTCTAAAAACGAGCAAGGAGCTCATTAAATCCGCGGCCCAAGACGTCAAGCGAAATGACGCGGTTACATACGCCAACAGTGCGTTAGCCCAAAAACTACAAACAACTGCGCAATTGATTGACAGCCCGTTAAATACCCGCGTTTACTATGTCACACTTGACGGATTTGACACGCACGCCCAACAAGCCAACGCACATCAAGTCCTCAGTGGGCAATGGTCGAGTGCACTGGGAGCATTCATTGCCGATATCAAACAACGTGGCCACCAACAACGGGTAACCGTTATGGTCTTTAGTGAATTTGGACGACGCATCGAGGAGAACGCTAGTAAGGGAACCGACCATGGTACTGCAGCGCCGATGTTTTTAGCCGGCGCGGCTGTTAAAGCTGGAGTCCATGGAACACACCCGTCGTTGGACGACATTCAACAGGGAGACCTCAAGCACGCCTTCGATTTTCGCCAAGTCTATGCAACCGTGCTCGACTGGCTGGAATGGGATTCCGCCGCTGCGTTAAATGGAGAATATTCAACCCTACCTTTGTTCCTATAGCGGGCACTAAAATGGGTTTGCCTATTAACGGCATTCAATCTGGACTATAATTTACAAACGACGAGTAATTAGCTACCCACCATCGATTTGTGGTAGTAATGTTAGGACGATAACGGATTTTTACTATGCTTAGTTATCAACACAAAACCGGCTTACCGCTATGCGATGGAATATCGAGGCGCGAATGGTTGCGTGTCGGTGGAATCGGCTTAGGTGGCCTTAGCCTCAGTTCACTGCTAAACAACCGCGCGTTGGCTGTCGATCGCCGCACCCCGTCGGATCAAGGCACCGGTTTTGGTAAAGCAAAATCTGTTATTCTTTTCAATTTGAATGGTGGCGTACCTCAGCACGAGACATGGGATCCTAAACCCGATGCCCCAGAAGAAATTCGCGGCGAATTTGGCGTGACCTCCACCTCCACGCCCGGCTATCACGTCGGCGAATTAATGCCGCAAGTCGCAAAATTAACCGACCGCTTGGCAGTTTTACGCGCAGTCGTTACCCACGACAACAACCATTCCTCGAGTGGTTACCAAATGTTAACCGGCGTTGAACATATTCCTCTCAGCCGAGAAAACGCGTTGCCTGTCGCGCCGAATTTATCACCTAGCCTTGCCGCAATGGTGCGCGCCTTACGAAAGGATCAAGGCTTACCATCCGCAATGGTCATTCCCGAACATATCTGGAACGATGGTAATATTCCATGGCCTGGACAGATGGCAGGTGTGATCGGTCGGCGGCACAACCCTTGGTTAATCAAGTGTCACCCGCAAGAAGATCGTTTTGATGTACCGGGCATGTCCTTGCCGCAAGACATATCAGCTGACCGCGTATTGAGACGCCAGTTATTACTTAAAAACATCAACACTACAGAACATTCGCTGCAGGACGCAAACGTCGTACAAGATTTTAAGCGGCATACCCAAAAAGCATTCGATTTATTGGGGTCCGCGTCAACGAGTAATGCGTTTGATTTGAGTCAAGAAACCCCCGCGACCCGCGATCGTTACGGCCGCAGTCGTTTCTCCCAAAGCTGTCTGTTAGCTCGACGTTTGGTTGAATCCGGTGTCTCATTGGTGCAGGTCAACTGGACACGCGTGATTGATGAGAACAAATACGAAAACGGCGGTGGATGGGATACTCATAAAAAACACAACCAATCGCTGAAAGAGCATTTGATGCCCGTAATGGATCAAACGCTAAGCGCTTTAATCGAAGACCTTGAGCAGCGAGGAATGTTGGACGAGACCTTAGTGATGATCCAAAGTGAATTTGGCCACACCCCCAAATTCAATGCTCGCGCTGGCCGCGATCATTGGGGCAGTGCTTTTTCTATCGCGATGGCTGGCGGTGGAATTCAAGGTGGAGTAGTCCATGGCCAAACCGATGCACACGCGGCATTCCCAGTCGACGGCATTGTCCGCCCACGCGACATCTTAGCTACCGTGTTTCATCTGCTGGGCTATGCACCCCACACCGAAATCCTTGATCCCCTTAACCGTCCCGTTCGCATCAGTCACGGAAAAGTGATCAACGAAATTCTCGGCTAAGAACATCTGCCATTAATATTCGTAATCCGGATTCAATCCTGGCTGCGGAATATCATAGGTGCCATTTTCAGTTGGTTTCAGCAGTGAATCTCCGTCAAGTGTAAGATCTGCGAGACCTTCACCAAAATCGTGATCACAGGCAAGCATGTCTTCGACGGTCATCGTCTGTCCGGTATGAGCGGCCATACGACCCATCGAAGTGACAAGGCTAGCCATCGTACCACGCTGTGCTTCGTTGTAATCTTCATCATTACGAATCGCATGGATTAGATGATTCCATTCCAATTGATAAGGATTCGGTTCTGGCTTGCCCCAGTCCCACACAATATTTTCTTTGGTCATTACATGGCCTTTAAAGATACGAGCTTTGGAGGGCGCGTGTCCTGATTGAGAAATCACGGCGGAGCCTTTGGTTCCGTGTGCATAACTGGCAAACTCTTTGTGGCAACCTGGCATCGTCCGCCCGTTCATCAATAGCTTCGCCCCATCCTCGAACGTGTATTCAATCGAATAGTTGTCGAAGTTTTGATCAATATTGTCACCGCGATAGTGACGGCCACCGGCGGCCTTGGCTTCGACGGGCCATGCATCTTTTATCCAACAGCATTCATCAATGTTGTGGATTAAGAAGTCCGAAACGGCTCCGCCACTGAGCCATAAAAATCCGTGGAAGTTTTTGATTTGATACATCAAATCGCTAATACCTTCAGGCTTGGGAGGAACAGCAGCATAGCCTGTTGGCCCGGCCATCCGGTACGCTCGCATCATTGTGATATCGCCGATTTCACCATTTCGAACGCGTTCGAACAATTCTCCACGAGCGTCACAATGGCGACACATCAAACCGACGCCTACTTTCAGTCCCTTTTCAACAGATTTTTCCGCTAACGCGAACATGCGTTTGCTGCCAGGACCGTCTACGGTAACCGGTTTTTCCATGAACACGTTGAGTCCCTTTTCGATGGCATAGGTAAAATGCAACCAGCGAAAGGCTGGAGGAGTGGTCAGGACCACGATATCGCCAGGGCTCAGGACATCCATGGCTTTTTTGTAGCCATCAAATCCTAAAAACTTGTTTTCTTTGTCGACTTTAACCGTCTTCGGAAACCGGCGTACCAAACTTTCATAACTGGCTTTTTGTCGGTGTTCAAAAACATCGGCCATGGCCACAAGTTGGATGTCTTCATTGGGAACAGAAAGGGCGTTTGAAATAGCACCGGTGCCGCGACCGCCGCAACCGACAATAGCCAATCGAATAGTGCCCTCGCCCGCAGCATGGACTGCTTGCACACCACTCAACACGCCTGCCGTAGCAGCGGCAGTTCCGGTCGTTTGCAAAAATTGGCGTCGTGATGGTTTTTGTTCGCTCATGTTTTTCCCTTTTTCGTTAGCGGCTATTCGTTGAATTTTTTAGGATTGTCTTTGTCATACTGTAGTGGTTCAGATTTATTCCACTTGTCTTTGAGTTCTTCGGCAGTAGGTGTTTTCAATGGCCTAACTATACGAAACCCAACATGCAGTGCATCTGTATGATACCAAATGCTTTGGGGTATCTGTGGATCTTGTTCTTTCCAGTCTATGGTCGAAGCAACTCGCACAGCGCTACGTAACTGTGCCGCTTCGTCTTGCCAACTGCCACCGCGAACGGTTCGTGGAAACAAAACTGACGGAACGCTAAGCGGGTTGTTGAGTTGTTTACCGAGTTTGGCATAACCCGCTACGTCATATTGATCCAACACCCATTCGGAAACATTGCCGTGCATGTCGTGTAGGCCCCAAGGGTTGGGGAGTTTCCGCCCAACTTTTTGATATTGTTCGCCAGCGTTATCGTAGAACCAAGCGTATTCACTCAGTTTTTTTGCATCTTCGCCAAACGAATAGGCAGTCGTTGTTCCAGCGCGGCAAGCGTATTCCCATTCCGCTTCGGTAGGCAATCGGTAGTACCGTCCAGTTTTTGCGCTGAGCCACTGACAAAATGTTCTCGCGGAATGTTGCGTCATGCAAATCGCGGGGTAACTGCGTGTCCCCATGCCAAACGACATATCAGTGTAAGGCGCGGTTGGTTTGGAAATCGTTAGCGGGTCCGCAAGTCGGTCACGATCATTCGCTTTTTTACCGTAGACTTTACGGATTTGAATATCGATATCCGACATCCACACGTCATAGGCATTCCAAGTGATTTCCGTCTTACCCATCCAAAACGGTTCTAACGTCACTTCTCGCTGTGGCCCTTCATCAGCACGGCGTTGTTTTTCTTTGTCAGGACTACCTAGCAAGTATTTGCCGCTTGGAATCGGCAGCATTTCAATTTTCACGCGGGTGTGTTCGATGATTTCACCGTACGGCTTCATTTCAGCTTCGGTCACAGCAACTGCCGCTGGGATTTCAATTACCGTCGGAGATTCTTGCGCCGCTAGATTATCCGCCAAGACACATATCGCAAATAAGACTGCAATGGTTTGTTTCATAGTCCTACCAATCGGCATCGGGGAAAATTGTGTCATTGATATCGTCTCTACTATCATAAATCGGCACTAAGGGTAGGCACAAGTCTACCGTGCTTATCAGATAAGCATTTACCAAGCGGTCCAGCCACCGTCGACTAATAGATTTTGACCCGTGACATAACTGCTTGCATCACTGCATAGAAAAACAATGGCGCCCTTCAATTCTGACGGAATACCCATGCGTTTCATGGGACTCTTTTCAATCAAACGGTCCACCAAAGCAGCCGGCGCATTATCGCTCGGAAATGGCCCAGGGCTTAAACAATTGACTCGCACCTGATCCGCTGCCCAATATACCGCTAAATGCCGCGTCATATGAACTACTCCACCCTTAAGAGCATGATAGGCCACGGGGCTCGCACCACTCACATCCTGATATGCATCCGGGTAAGACCCAACCACGCCGTACATCGAGCCAATATTTACGATGCTACCCGCCGTCCCGCGGGCAACCACATGATCGCGACACTCCCGCGCTAACAAAAAATAACCCGTCGCGTTCGCTAAGTGCTCATCAAAATGTTGCTGATCCGTTGTGGTCAAATCTTTGGCATTTCCACCCTGTCCATTATTCACCAAAATATCAACATGCCCCGCTAACTCCACAGCTCTTGCAAATCCAGTCGTAACCGACTCTTCACTCTTGTGGTCTAACTCGACGCCAAAATGTTGTTGCTCCCCCGGCAACACTGCGGCAGCCTCTTCGGCTCGCACAAGTTCACGGCTTGTGATAACAACCTGCGCACCCACCTCAGCTAGGGCGCGCGACATAGCTGAGCCCAGATAACCCGTTCCGCCGGTAATCAAAGCTACTTTCCCACGCAAATCAAACAATGAATCAACTGTCGGTTCTAACGTCATCTTGGTACTCCTGTTGAATTCACATCAATATCAACCCACGCCCGTTGTTTGTTCGACTCAAGCATCGCTAAACTCGCTTTGAGCGTCTCATGTGCCTCCGCGATCGTGCACGATACTTGACCTTGCCCCGCCAGAGCATCTAAAAACATTTCCGCTTGAGCAACGAAGTTATCGTCCCGCTCCAACTGGCATTCTAATAACACTTCCCACGGCTTGCCGGTTTCCGTCATTTTCAACAGCCGTTGCGTATGATATTCCAGCTTCAAAATCGTCTGCTGACAAATTATCTGAAGCGTTGTTTCGTTAGCTCGCTGATGTTGATTTAAGGACCAACTCGACATTATTTCGCCATGTCGCGCTACCACATGCACGGTGTCTTCCACTGTAACACCTGGTAACACCAAATGATTGGCGTCAGTGGCCAACGAAGTCATCGGCCCAATCAGCCATTGCATTGTATTTACGCTATGCGTCAGAGCATCTTGTATGGCGCCACCGCCGGAATCGTGTCGAGCGTAATATACATCCTGATAAGCTGGTCGGAAAAATGGGAAATCTTGGCCTCCAACAAACGTGGCCTGCACGACTTGATCTGCCTCGGCTAAATCATTTATTTCCGCCCGCAACCGCTGAACCAGCGGATGGCAACGGGTCACAAAAGCAACGCCGGCCGTCAGTGACTTCGAGTCCACCAACGTACACAATGCCTCAATACCTTGAGTATTGGTACTCAACGGTTTTTCGATCAGCAAGTGAATGCCGGAGATAGCCAACTCGTGAGCCATCGAAATATGCAAGTCCGCCGGCGTACAGATTACGGCCGCGTCGGCACCAGCAGCAATTGCATCCGCAAGATCGGCGAAACATTGTTCAATCTGATACCGCTCGGCAATAGACTCTCGCAACTCATCATCGACTTCGCAAAACGAAATATCACAGCGACCGGTGTTTTGAAAACAACGCAAATGACGTTCGCCAATGGAACCAGCCCCAATAATCAAAATTTTCGGGTTCATTGGTAACTATTCCAAAGTCGACAATTCAGCAGCATTGTTTTCTAGCATTTCTTTGAGCACCATGAACTCACCGCCATACGCCAGCAAGCGAGCGCCTTGGTCATACCGTTTTTTTCCGACTTCAATATCCGCGATCGGTAGCCCCCAAGGTTTGTTGTATTGCTGACACAATGCCGCAACTTTTTCGATAGCTTGCTCAAGATCAAAATCTGCTCCGCAGCGTTCAATCCGTAAACCTAAATCTCCTGGCCCAACAAAAATGCCATCAACACCTTCGGTCGAAATAATCTCTTCAGCATTTTCCACCGCGTCCAATGTTTCGATCTGCAGAATTAAAAACGTCTCATCATTGGCCCCCTGCGTATATTGTAATCCACCTGAAAGATAAAAGTCGCTATCTAAACCAGCCGAATCAATGCCGCGATCACCTAGCGGCGGAAACTTCGTGCAATCCCGCAAATACCGAGCTCGTTCTCCGTCATTGACATGCGGACACATCAAGCCCGTTGCGCCGTCTTCGAGATATCGATATAGTTGCGTTTTGTCCGTCGTAGGCGACCGTAACATGCAATCAATATCCGATAAATGGAAAAAAGCGAGTAACGCTTGAATCTCTCGGTTCTCCCAAGTTCGATGCTCACAATCCAGCCAGATACAATCGAATCCAGCGGCTGCGGCATGCCGAACATAGGACGGTATAAAATGCCCCAATGCACAAATTTTTACCACTTCGTTATTTCGAATCTTTTCCAGAGTTTTACTTTTCCGCACCGTTGAGAATCCTTATTTTTTTGTGTTTGGTTTCGTTTTGAAATTCAAAGAACGCCATCGAATACACCCGTACCAGAGAAACTCACAGCGCGTGCATCAATTAGCTGACTATCGTAATATATAATAATTGTCAGGCATAAGGTACTATTGGTTACCAGTTGGTTTGTGAGCAGTTCAACCAAACTTTGTCCGATACCCTACTTCCCATCAAATATATTTCGTCCTCCAACTGGAATCCACGATCTTGAAATTTTTCAGTCTATTGCTCGCGGTGTTAACACTCTTACTTTTTTCCCCAATGGTAGGCTTGCTGGCTGCGGCAGAAACTACAGCAGCCAAGGGAATCCACTCGTTAGACTTTGCCGTGTTGGGCCTATACGTAATCGGCACCATCTATCTGGGATACTTTATTTCCAAGCGGCAAAAAAACCGCGATGACTATTTTACTGGCGGCGGCAACATGAGCCCGCTGTTGATTGGTGTTTCGTTATTTGCAACCTTGCTCAGCACAATCTCCTACTTGGGGATGCCCGGTGAGGCTGCAGGCAAGGGCCCAATTACATTTATTGGGTATCTAGCCCATCCGCTAATATTTTTGTTGGTTGGCTTTTTAATGCTTCCTTACTATATGAAGCATAAGGTAACGAGCGCTTATGAACTGCTTGAAAATCGACTCGGGTATTCTTTTCGTGTGCTCGGTGCATGCCTCTTCCTAACACTACGACTAATCTGGATGGCCGTGCTGTTACACTTCGCTGGCGAAGCGATGGTCACCATGCTCGATGTCGATCACAAATGGATCACACTGGTTGTCGCCATCATTGGGCTAGTCGCCATTATCTATACGTCGATGGGTGGACTACAAGCTGTCGTCATTACTGACCTAATGCAAACTCTATTGCTGTACGGTGGAGCCATAACTGTTTTGGCGGTGGTCACTATCAATTTCGGTGGGTTTTCATGGATACCAACTCAATGGCCAAGTGATTGGAAACCCCAGCCCGTCGTGCCCGAAGGGCTTTCGACGCGGGTCTCCTGGATCGGGTCGGTAATCACGACACTAGTTTGGTATGTTGCCACACTCGGTAGCGATCAAACTTCCGTACAACGGTTCATGGCGACCAAAGATGCAACAACAGCCCGCAAAGCTTTACTTTACCAATTGGGCATCTCAATCGTCGTTTCTGGCACCCTGTGTTTAGTAGGCATCGCCTTGATGGCACATTACCAGAAGGAAAAAGCCTCGTTGCCTGTGCAGCAAACAGCCAACATCAGCATGTATTCCGATTTAAATACTAATTTCCAAATCGACAACAAGCGATTTCCTAATGACGCTGAAATCCAAAAAGAGCTGCAATGGAATGCCGCAACGTTGAAACAAACTAGACGTGATTTAATCGGTTCCGATCAATGGTTCCCACGTTTCATATCTCAAGAACTACCAATCGGACTAACAGGTTTGGTGATTGCTGCAATGTTTGCTGCGGCCATGTCGAGTCTCGACTCCGGTGTAAATTCGATTACTGCCGTGGTGATGTCCGATTTTGTCGAGCGTCTGCGGAAAAACAAATTGAGCGACAAACACCACTTAAGATTCGCTCGTTTGATAGCAGTTGGCGTTGGAGTTATCGTCGTTCTTGGTAGCGGACTCACGGAATATATAGAGGGAAATATCATCGCCGTCACCCAAAAATCCGTCAACTTATTAACCACGCCAATTTTTGGATTGTTCTTTTATGCCATCTTCGCCAAACGCGTCCACCCCGCTGGTGTTTGGGCAGGTACGATTGCAGGCACCTTAACAGCAATCCTCACCGCGTTTAGTGGGCAGATCTGTTACTGGCTCTATCTAAACCACGGCTTTGATCCAACTATAATTGGCGGTGTCATCGCGCAGGGCATCGACGACTCCACTGGTATACCATTTGAATATTGTACCGACCCCGTTTCGTTTCAGTGGATTGGCCCTTTTGCTTTGACTGTCAACCTAGCAGTCGGTATGACCGTGTGCTATCTATTACCAAAATGGAGCAGGCCTGACACCGCAGACGATAGCTGAATACCCGAACATGAATTACTTCCGATGACGCCTATCAAACACAACAACCTCGATCGAATTGTCTACCTTACAAGTGGCGCTGCCACCATGTATTGTGGCAGTTGCTTGCACGACAACACCCTATCGCGTGCTTTGAACGCCGCCGGAGTGGAGACACTCTTGGTGCCAACGTATACGCCAATCCGAACTGATGAGGAAGACGTCAGCATTGACCAAGTATTTTTCGGGGGCATAAACGTTTATCTGCAACAGAAAATACCGCTGTTTCGCCACATTCCCAAATTCGTAGATCGCATACTCGACGCCCCTTGGTTGATAAGACGAGCCACCTCGCGTGGGATTGCGATTCGCCCTCAAGCACTGGGCGCTCTAACAGTTTCCATGTTGAAAGGGACAGATGGAAACCAGCGCAAAGAAGTAAAGCGACTTACCAATTGGCTAGTCAATGATATCAAACCAAGTGTTGTCATCCTGAGCAATCTTTTAATCGGAGGCTGTATCACATCCATCCGACAACACGACATTCCCGTCCTTGTCACACTACAAGGCGACGACATCTTCTTGCAAGACTTGATAGAACCCTATAAAAGCCAAACATTGAAACTCATGCGGGACTTGGCCAAGCAAGTCGACGGCTTCATTGTACATAGTAAGTTCTATCAAGATGTGGTGAGTGACTTGTTTGAAATCCCCATATCCAAAATACAAGTAGTACCGCTGGGCCTCGACCTCACCGCATTACCTGATCCACAACCACGCGATACATCCAAGCCCCGAACCATCGGTTATTTGGCGCGGATGTCAAAGGAAAAGGGATTACATGTTCTCGTCGACGCATTCATTCAGTTGAAAAAGCTGCCCAACACGGAGGATATCCAATTACTGTTAGCCGGTTGGCGAGGCGCAACAAATCAAGAATACGCTGCTGCCGAACTCACCAAACTGGACGCCGCTGGGTTAGAAAACGACTACGAAGATTTAGGCACGGTGGATCGTGCTCAGAAACAACGATTGCTTAACAACATCGATCTACTCTGTGTACCAACGGTTTATCAAGAACCCAAAGGTTTGTATGCACTCGAAGCGATGGCAGCGGGTGTACCCGTTGTTTTACCGGAACATGGTGTGTTCCCGGAAATGTTGACCGACCTTGAAGGCGGCATCTTGTTTGAGCCTGGCAATACAACAGCGTTAGCGCAATTGTTACATGGACTACTTGAAAACCCAACAAGCTTGGCAGAGTATGGCGGCTTGGGACGAAAGAACATTTCCGACCGTCGTGATGCAAATTCAATGGCCAGCAATACAATCGCTGCTATTGATAAACTACTCGATTGATCAACGTGTCGTAGATGGTAGGCCAGACTTTCGCGATCTACCTGTAAGGCACTATCATGCAAGTCATACGGCGCCCGTGTTGTACCGGCGGCTGTTCAATTTTGCCATGCTCGGCCAATTCATTGACGACATCGTCCATAACTTTACGACCTTCATCGATGTGCGCCATCTCGCGTCCGCGAAACTGTACGGTGATTTGGACTTTATCTTTGTGCTCAAGAAACTTCTTAGCTTGATTTACTTTGAAATCAATGTCATGTTTTCCCGTCTTGGGTCGCAAGCGTACTTCTTTTGTTTTCGAACTATGAGCCGTGTTCTTGTTCGCCTTTTTCTTTTTCTCGTATTTGTATTTACCGTAGTCCATGATTCGACAAACTGGCGGATCTTCATTAGGAGCGACTTCGACTAAATCTAGACCAGCTTCAATGGCAATTTCTTTAGCTCGGTCAGTCTCAATAACTCCTAGTTGTTCCCCATCATGGTCGATGACGCGGATGGGTGAAATTCGGATATAGTCATTAACACGAGGTGCGTTGCGATCGATGATGGGTGTCCTTTTTGTGAAACATGAAACAGCTCAGTGGAACAAACGATTCCACCTATTACTTTATTCTATAGATAACTTGTTTAGATGGGGAAGCGGGAATACAAAAAACATTAATTCTCACTGACGTTTTTTGGGACATTTGGGGACATTGGGTGCCCCACTAGTACTCGTTTTGCGACCCTTTGGCCACAAATCCTGCACTACCGCTGAATGACTGGCGAACAACCCGATCATTTATCTCGGTCTGTAGTTTGGCAATCGCTTCGGCAATCGGCACCGCTCCCAAATCGCCATCAATACGATCACGAATAGACACTTGGCCCGATTCCATTTCACGGCCACCAAGAATAAGCATATAGGGGATTAATTCAAGCTGTGCATCACGAATTTTCGCGCCAATCTTCTCTGCTCGAAAGTCCGTGCCCACGCGTAATCCTACCGCTTTTAATTGCTGTTCGACCTGTCGGCCATACTCTTCAAATTTCTCACTTACGATCAAAACGCGTACTTGTTCAGGTGCGAGCCATAGCGGGAAAGCGCCAGCAAAATGCTCTATTAACATTCCAATGAACCGTTCCATCGACCCTAGCGGTGCACGATGAATCATGACTGGAATATGGGACAAGTTATCTGTGCCAACATACTCCAAAGCAAAACGTTCTTCACTTGGTAAATTGTAGTCCAGTTGAACCGTACCAAGTTGCCATTCCCGCCCTAGGCAATCGGTCAGCACAAAATCTGCTTTCGGGCCATAGAACGCCGCTTCGCCTTCTTCACACTCAGCGTCGATTCCCAATGTTTGGCAAACTTCGATCAGTGACTTTTCCGCATGATCCCACAATTTAGGTGAACCAACATATTTGTCACTTTGCGGGTCACGAAACCCTAAACGAACGCGGTAGTTATCCAGTCCCAGGCTTTTAAGCACAAACTGCGTCATCTCTATACAACCCATAAACTCAGCAGGAACTTGATCGGCTGTACAGAAAATATGCGCGTCGTCTTGCGTGAAACCGCGAACTCGCGTCATCCCGTTTAATTCTCCTGACTGCTCATTTCTGTAGACCGTTCCGAATTCCGCCAATCGTAAAGGCAATTCGCGATAACTTCGCGGATTGGCTTTATAAATCATAATGTGATGCGGGCAATTCATTGGCTTGAGCAAGTACTCTTTGCCATCTTCCATTTGTATTGGCGCAAACATGCTGTCTTTGTAATACGGATAATGTCCCGACTTCTCATACAAATCAACTTTGCCAATGTTCGGTGTATAGACTGGTTGGTAGCCACGGTTCTGGAGTTCATCGCGGATAAAATTTTCCAGCGTGCTGCGAATAATCGCTCCTTTGGGTTGCCACAAAATCAAGCCGGCGCCAACGAGTGGACTAATCGTAAACAGATTGAGTTGTTTACCTAATGTGCGATGGTCACGGCGTTTTGCTTCTTCGATAAGAACCAAATGTTCTGCGAGATCTTCTTTGTTAAAAAACGCCGTCGCATATACCCGTTGTAGCTGTTTGTTGCTGGAGTCGCCTTTCCAGTAGGCACCGGCTACGCTTAATAATTTATATGCACCTACAGCACCGGCGGAGGGGATATGCGGGCCGCGACACAGGTCAATAAATTCACCCTGACGATAAAACGACAATTGATCATGGTCCGCTAGGCCCTCGGTTATGTGCTCGACTTTGTATTCTTGAGCAAGATCTTCCACAATTTCGAGGGCGGCGGTACGCGTGGTTTCAATCCGCTCAAAAACCTCGTTCGCCTTGATGATCGTTTTCATCTCGTCTTCGATTGCTTCAAAATCTTCTTCGCTTAATACGTGCTCAAGATCAAAATCATAATAAAAACCATTCTCGATCGTCGGGCCAAACGCTAGTTGCACGCCGGGAAATAACTTCATAATCGCTCGGGCCATTATGTGTGCTGCCGAATGGCGCATAACACCCAGTGCTTCTGGGTCTTTTTTGGTCAGAATTCGTAATGTAACACTTTGGCCATCGTCGATAACAAAGTCTAAGCCAACAATCGTATCATCGACTGCGGCTGCCATGGCTGCTTTGGCCAAGCCAGGACCAATTTCTGCGGCTACTTGGCCAGGGGTGGTTGATTCAGAATATTCTCGAGTGGAACCGTCAGGTAAGGATACCGTAAGCATGGCGCAAGCCTTCTATAATATATTTGTTGAACAAACGCGTTCATCGCTACAAAAAATGAACTTACCGTTTAAGCGTTGTTGCTCAGCGTTACTGGTGGAGTATAGTATTAGGTAGTAATTTGGGTAAGGTCGCTTTGCTCTTTACCACAGAAAACTACTGTCTGAACGTCTTGAACATCTTGAACATCAAAAACATCGTCCATGTTTCTCAAAACATTTGAAGGTATTTACAATGAAACCACTTATATACAAGCTTATTGCCATCGCGGCGCTGACGACCATCATTTCGATCACAGGCTGTGATGACCATCCGGTAGAAACCAACGCTGCAGTGGAAAGCCAACCTGCGCCGTCGGAAAACCCAGCGACATCGATCAAGAACATCAAATCCAATGTGCAAGGCACATTAGACCAAATCAAATTGCGAGATCAGGGGTTACAAGATCTCGCTAATGGCGAGGATGGGAAATAGGGCATGGTTTTAGACGCCCTAAACACCGTTGCTAGGTTTTCATCGCTATTCTGTGTTGTTTTACCCCTTTTCGAATATTTAGGACGCGTCTACAATAACTAGCTTCCCCCTTGGATTATTTAAGTAAACCGTAATTAGATAGAAAAACAATGCCAAAACAAAAGACCCATAAGGGAACCAAGAAGCGTTTTCGACTATCTGCTAACGGCAAAGCGAAGCACCGTAGTGCTGGTACAAGCCACTTAGCTGGAGCCGTTTCCAAAAAACGTAGACGTAATCTACGTGGAACGACGGTACAAGCCACTGTTGACGAAAAGAAGATTGCTCGTGCTCTCAACGGCTACAGCAACTGATTTCGCAACTCCTGCAGCTTCACCGCAGCGGGCAAAACACGCTTGTGTTTCCCGAATATCTAAATTGATATTCAAACAAGACAATTTGACAACCAAGAATAATTTACTCCGTTGCGTGGGCAGTAGAACGTTTTCCTAAAGTGCATAAACACACTTTGTATATGGAAAAGGCCTGACGTAACCCACTGCGAAAGCAAGGAATAAGAAAATGAGAACTCGTAAAGGTGCCGCGCGTACCAAAGCCAAAAGACGTCTATTCAAACGAGCCAAAGGAAACACAGGGGGTCGTAACCACCTGATTCGGACTGTCAAAGAAACACTCATCCGCTCCGGTGCATATTCCTTCCGTGACCGTAAAGTCCGAGCCCGAGATTTCCGCCGCTTGTGGATCACTCGAATCAATGCCGCCTGTCGCGCTCATGATCTCCGCTACAGTCAATTCATTAATGGTTTGAATAAAGCCGAAATTGAATTAGACCGTAAATCACTTAGCGAAATGGCGATTCATGACCCAGCAGCATTTGAAGCCGTTGTCGAACTTGCCAAAGCTGCTCTTGCCGCATAGCACTTAGATTTCGCACAATAAGTACCGCACTCGAACAGGAGAGGCAAGTCGCACGACTTTTCTCTCCTGTTCTTATATCATTTACCTATAGAACTACGTTCCCTTTCAATAATAACCATTATGGCATTGCAAGATTTCCTTGATCAGCTCGACGATTTGGGCACCGCAGCGGAATCCGCTTTTGGCGAAGCTGCCAACACTGAAGCATTAGAAGCGGCTCGCGTTACCTTTCTAGGAGCGAAAAAAGGTCGCCTCAAATCCATTCAACAACAAATGGGTTCCATTGAGCGGGAAGACAAGCCGACGGCGGGCAAGGCATTTAACGCTACCAAGGGTCGTATCGAAGCGGCCTTTGAAGCAGCCCAACAGCGCAGCGATAATACAGACAGTGACAGTACCGCGAGCAACCAATTTGATGCATCGTTGCCCGGCGACACATTTCGCTGTGGCACTGTCCATCCCATTACGCAAACCATCGAAGAATTAAAAGATATTATGGGCCGCCTTGGATTCTCCATTGTCGATGGCCCCGAAATTGAAGATGACTGGCACAATTTTGTCGCACTAAATATCCCCGACGACCATCCCGCTCGAGATCCGCTGGAAAACTTTTATTTGGCCACTGCCGATGCTATCAGCGGCGATAAAGACCCTGTCGGATTGTTGCTCCGCAGCCAGACGAGCACAGTTCAAATACGAGTCATGGAAAAAATGCCTCCGCCGATCCGCATTATTTCACTCGGCCGCGTCTATCGCCCCGATACCGCTGATGCAACACATTATCCGATGTTCCATCAAATCGAAGGTTTGATGATTGACACCGACGTTTCCATGGCAGATTTAAAAAGCGTTCTACGGTTGTTTGCGACAAGTTACCTCGGCGACGATGTTACTATTCGCTTTAGACCTTCCTTTTTCCCTTTCACCGAGCCAAGTGTTGAAGCCGATTATTATTGGAATGGTCAGTGGGTTGAGTTTGGCGGTGCAGGGATGGTTGACCCCAATGTGCTCAAGGCCGTTGGTTATGACCCCGAAGAAGTTACTGGGTTTGCCTTTGGTCTAGGAGTCGAACGCCTCTGTATGCGACGTCATGGCGTCACCGACATTCGTGAATTTTACAAAAATGACGTGCGTTTCCTCGCACAATTCTAATTCTATTATCAATACACTTTTATTGCCTTTTATTACAAAGTGATCCTGAATCATGCTCGTTTCCTGGGACTGGCTTAAACAATACGTTGCACTCGATATGGATCGAGAAGAGCTGGAAGATCGGCTCGCTATGTCCGGCCTCAACCACGAAGGTTCGGAACCCGTAGGCAGCGATATCGCCATTGATCTCGAAGTAACCAGTAATCGACCCGACTGTTTAGGACACATCGGCGTAGCTCGTGAAATTGCAGTCCTTTATAACCAAGCGTTAACACTGCCAAACCCACAACCGGCTGCCAGCGGACCTGACGTCAATGCCGGCTTTAGTGTTTCCATTACTGCCCCTGAGTTGTGCCCGCGTTACACCGCAAGGATCATCCGCGGCGTCACCATTAAAGACAGCCCTACGTGGATGCAGGATCAGTTGCGAACCGTTTTCTTGCCGATCAATCGAGATTGGAAACCAATCAATAACGTCGCGGACATTACCAACTATGTTTTGATGGAAGCCGGTCAACCACTTCATGCCTTCGATCTCGGCAAACTCGTCGGCGGACAAATCAATGTTCGAGCGGCAGAGCAGGGTGAGAAATTCGAAGCGATCGATCACCGAGAATATGAATTACAAGCCGAGATGTGTGTCATCGCAGATGGCGCCAAATCCATCGCCATTGCCGGAGTGATGGGCGGAGCTGAAACTGAAGTCAATGAGCAAACCGTTGACGTACTTATCGAATCCGCTGATTTTACAGCGATGTCAATTCGCGCAACATCTCGCGCATTAAATTTACATAGTCCGTCTTCTTATCGCTTTGAACGAGCGCTGGATCCCGCCGGTGTCGATTGGGCCAGTCAACGCTGCAGCGAATTAATCCTCGAACACTGTGGTGGTACATTGGACGCGGGTGTCGTAGAAGCCGGTGAATCAACTTGGCAAGCGGAACCGGTTGTATTGCGATTGTCTCAGGTTGAGAGAATCCTCGGAATCAAAATTGACGCTGAAGAAGTACGCTCGATCTTAATCGCCCTAGGGAATGCCGAATCCGCTAGCACAGCAGAATCTATCACCGTTACCCCACCAACTTGGCGGCGGGACCTCACGCGTGAATGTGATCTACTTGAAGAAATCGCCCGCATCCACGGCTATGAAAAAATACCCGAAGATGTGGGAGTGCCGATGGCCGCTTCGTTTCGTAGCAACGAAGACCGAGTGGCTGAAGTTATCCGTACCACGCTGACAGCTACGGGCTTTGACGAGTCCCTGACTGGATCTGTTGTGCCACTCGCTTGGACGCAACAATTCAACCCGTGGGCAACCGCTAGTCCATTGCGTACCATTTCACCAATGCTACAAGGTGCGGATGCCCTGCGTACAAGTTTAGCCCCTAGCTTATTAGAAGTACGACGAATCAACCAATCGTTGGCAAATCCCGCCGTCGAGTTATTCGAAACGGCGAAAATCTATCTACCTCAAGCTGAAGGTTTACCTCAAGAACAAAAGACGATCGGCCTCACCAGTAGCGGTGATTTTTATCATCTCAAAGGTGTCATTGAATCCTTGCTGGCTAAACTCAAAATCACTACTCCTTTATCCGTAGCAGTTGCCGGAGAAGTATTTGATGGATTACTGGACAACCAGCAACGCTGCACCTTGTTGCTTGGAGATGAAACACTGGGGTTCCTAGGCCAAGTATCCAAGCCCGGACTCAAAGCATTTTCGCTGAAGACCGCTGCGATAGTCGCAGAATTAAAAATGGACCTTTTGGTCAATTTAGCTATGCTCATTCCACAACATCAAGATCTCAGTGCCTTCCCAGCAATATCGCGGGACCTCAATGTTGTGCTACAGGAGTCGGTACGCTGGGACCAACTCCAAGCGACTGTCGAACAAGCCGCTGGGGAAGCCTTAGAGGTCGTCGGTTATCAGGAAACATATCTCGCACCTGACCAAGACGGAGCGAACACGAAGCGGGTTTTATTCAACGTAAAATTCCGCCGCGGTGATGCCACCATGACCGGAGAAGAAGCAGACGCGATACGCGATACAATTGTCCAAGCGATCGCTGCCAACCACAACGGTAAACTACTTGGTGTGTAGTACACGCCGATTGGGTTAACTTAGCGGTCTTACTCGCTGTCATTCAATTCAAAAATGACTTCCACTTCCGTGGTAATATTCCCCGGTAACGAGCCCATGCCGACCGCACTGCGAGCACCGACACCGTTGTCGGGACCAAAGACTTCAGCCATTAAATCGCTGAAGCCATTGATGACTTGGGGGTGCGTGGAAAACTCTGCCGTGCAATTCACCATGCCAAGAGTTTTAACGACACAACGTACTCGATCGAGGCTTCCGATGTTTGCTCGTAACGTTGCTAGAATCGCAAGGCCGACTTGTCGAGCGGAATCATAGCCGTATTTTTCGTCCACTTCCGAGCCAACTTTTCCCGTCATCATCGTGTCATCCACCTTGAGAGGACCGTGTCCGGACACGTAGCACATATTGCCGGTGATTAAAACAGGTTTGTATACGCCACCAGGCTTGGGAGCGGTTGGTAATTCTAGGCCAAGTTCTTCTACACGGGCTTCTGCACTCATCTTCTTATCTCGCTATATATTAGTTTGCTTTTGATTGTTGCAATGCTGAAACTCTATTATCAGTACTCTGGCGCATGATGAAAGACTGGTGGTAGTTTTATTTATAGACGTCTGCCGGATCAACGACGCGCTCAGCAATCACTTGCAGGCCCGAGGCAGTCACTTCTCGAAAAAAACAACTCCGGTATCCTTCGTGGCAAGCGACTCCTTGTTGTTCGACGCTTAATAAAATCGTATCACGATCACAGTCCACGTAGATCTTCTCGACTTTTTGCACATGGCCACTTTCTTCGCCTTTGCGCCATAGTTTTTCACGGCTACGACTGTAATAAACAGCCGTTCCCGTTTCGTTAGTCTCGCGGTACGCCTCTTCGTTCATATACGCCATCATCAATATTTGATGTGTTTTCGAGTCCTGAGCAATAGCTGGCAGTAAACCACCGTTTTTACTGAAATCGGGACCCTTTTCGGAGCTTTTAGATTCAGATGCCACGTGTTTTCCCTTAAATATTGTGTTTTCATCGTTCTACGGCTGACACAGTAAGTATGTGGTTTACCAGCGAAGCTGTCTACCAGAAAACCGAAAGCCCGCTGCGCGATATTTTTAGAGTTTTTTGATAAATTATCCGTTTTGTAGGGAACGCGCGGAGGAGCTAGAGCATCCAACAAGCACAAATAGAAATAGAAGAATTGCAACGGGGCAAATTTCGCATTCAAAACTACAAAGGACTTCACCTATGGCGACTGTCGACATCAACTTCAATTTACTAGAAGCCATCGCACCTGCTTCCTTGCGTTCCACGATAGTAGCGAAACGCGTTAAAGCCAATTCGGCAGCTAAACCAAAGCGTTTTTCCAAAGACGTCGACCAAGCAGATCAAACGGTTAACCGCATCGCTCTTGTACGACAACAGCAAGAAATGTCGCTCCGCAGTGTCGCTCGCCATACCGGAGTCGATGTGCGTACACTACGCAAGCAAGAAAAGCCAACGGCAAATCTAACTCTTACCGAACTAACAAACTGGGCCAATGCACTTGATGTACCCGTCAAAGATCTGATTGATGTTCCCGGTCAAGGACTTGCCAGCCCGATTCAGCAACGAGCACAATTGATTCGTATCATGAAAAGTGCCGTCTCGATCCAAGAAAACGCTGATTGCGAAAGCATGCAAGCTTTTGCCGATACGCTCGTTAGTCAGCTCCTCGAATTGATGCCTGAGCTCGATGGTATCTCCGCTTGGCCAACCTACGGGCAACGCCGCGGTTCCGAAGAAGTAGGGCGTACTGCTGAACAATATATGCCAGTGCATGTTGCCGGCGCTGCCAGTTAAATATGGGCAGGCCGCAGCGGCGCACAGTTTAGAGTTTGCTTCTCCCTAAACATTCGGGCCGTAGACCCGCTTGTCTAATTCGCGTAAATTGGTGGTTGGATTTTTTCTACCGGTAAAAACTAACCGTCTTGAGACTGCTTCTACAGCAACACGTCAAAACAGCCACCATCACCTACTGCGGTTTTGCAAACTTGCGCTCTTCGATACAATGACGGAGCAAAGAAACCGGTTTCTCTTTAGTGCCCACATGTCTACACCCCGTCGCATACTCGTAACCTCCGCCCTGCCATACGCAAATGGTCCGATTCACATTGGCCATCTCGTGGAATATATCCAAACTGATATTTGGGTGCGGTTTCAAAAACTGCGCGGTAATGAGTGCATCTATATATGTGCCGATGACACACACGGCACAGCGATCATGATGAGCGCCCAACGCACTCAATGTTCTGCCGAGCAGTGGATCGAACAAATTCAACAGGAACACATGCGGGATTTCGCTGATTTCCAAATTGAGTTTGATAATTATGGCAGCACAAATTGTCCTGAGAACTATGACCTGTGCAAAGAGTTCTGGCAAGCTTTTCAAGACGCTGGGCTTGTCGAACAGCGTGAAGTCACACAATTATTTGACGACCAACAGGGCATTTTCTTGGCTGATCGATTTGTCCAAGGCACCTGCCCTCATTGCGATGCCGAAGAGCAATACGGTGATAGCTGTGATCAATGCGGAGCGACCTATAGTGCCCGCGAACTCAAAAATCCAACCAGCACCCTAACGGGCTCAATTCCCATTGAAAAATCCGCTGACCATCTGTTTATCATGATCGAACAGTTGCACGAGTTTCTGTCAGACTGGTCACAATCGGGAGAGCATTTACAAACGGAGATTGCAAACTATCTGCAAGGACATTTTCTGCACGAACCGTTACGAGATTGGGATATTTCACGACCAGCTCCTTATTTTGGTTTTGAAATACCCGATCATCCAGGTCACTTTTGGTTTGTTTGGTGGGATGCACCTATTGGATACATCGCTTCCACCCAACAATATTGCGATCGCATCGGCAGTGACTTGAACTCATGGTGGAAAAACGCCGACACTGAAATCCACCACTTCATCGGCAAGGACATCACCTATTTCCACACGCTTTTTTGGCCTGCTATGCTTAAGGTCGCCGACTACACGTTGCCAACAAAAGTACATATCCATGGGTTTCTTACCGTGGATGGTAAAAAGATGTCGAAACGCGACGGCACATTTATCAAAGCCGAAACATATTTTAAGCATGTCGACCCCACATACCTCCGATATTTTTATGCTTCCAAGTTGAATGGAAAAGTTGACGACTTGGACCTCAACATTGAAGAATTTGTTGCCAAAGTCAATTCCGATCTGGTGGGCAAAGTCGTCAACCTTGCTAGCCGGACTGCTAAATTCGTTCAAGAACTTGGTTTGGCTACTGAGTACCCAGATGACGGCGGGCTATTTGCCCAAGCAGCAGAGGCCGGAGATGCAATTGCCGAGGCGTATGAAGCGTGCAATTACAGTCTAGCCATGCGACTTATTATGGAACTGGCCGACCGAGCAAACCCCTATGTGGAAACACATGAGCCTTGGAAGTTGCGGAAAGATCCCGACAGACAGGATGAATTACAAAACATCTGCACCGTCGCCATTAATCTGTTTCGACAGATCATTATCTACCTTAGTCCGGTACTGCCGGACCTCGTCGAAAAAACAAATTCCCTGCTCGGCGAACAACTCACTAGCTGGGAACAAGCCAAAACACCGCTAACGGGAAGTCCCGTTGCTAAATTTGAACACATGCTAAAACGACTCGAAGAGAAAGACCTCCAAACTATGATTGATGAAACACGTGAAGAAAACGACGCTCAAGCGGATGGCGTTACGGAATCTGTGGCGAACCCACCTGCGGAATCTACCGAGGATAAGCAAGAACTTCCCGAAACGGATGATGCGGCGGCGGAATCTACCGTAGACCACCCGTATTCTGATAGCGATCAACCGCTTAAAGATGAACCGTTGGCCGATGAAATTAGCTTTGATGACTTTATGAAAGTCGATCTGCGAGTTGCGCGGGTGGTCAAAGCCGAACATATCGAAGAAGCCAATAAGTTGTTGAAGTTAACACTCAGCTTAGGTGGGAATGAAACTCGCCAAGTCTTCGCGGGTATTAAACAAGCTTACGATCCAGCAGATTTAGAAGGACGGCTCGTCATCATGGTAGCCAACTTAGCCGCAAGAAAAATGCGGTTTGGCCTCAGTGAAGGCATGATTGCTGCCGCGGGTCCTGGGGGCGAAGAAGTATTCATGCTGGCCATCGACGATGGCGCCCTCCCCGGACAACGTGTGCACTAAAAACTGATCCAGCTCTGTGCCGTTACAACGATTGGTCGATTCGGTCGGCAATAATTTGTAACATGGCACTGTGGATTCCTAGCGGTGCTGTGACCACACAGCTCGTTTGTGGATGACTGGCTGCTGCTGCCGACGCGAGTTGCGGAATGTGCTCGTGCCAATGACGGCCTGGAGCTAAGAAATAGGGGTGCACAATGATATATTTTGCCCCTTGGCTAACACACTTGTCATAAGCAGCAGCCAAGTCCGGTTGAGCTAGTTCCATATGAGCCGGTTCAACAATTCTATAACCCTCGGAGTTTTGGAAATCCGCTGCAACTGTAATTACATATTGATTGCTTTCTTCACGGCGTGAACCATGGTCGATAATAATAATTCCGATATCAACCGCCGCAAGTTCAGACGGCCAATCACCTTGAATGTCAATTCGTTTTGGAAGAGGGTCTGTCATGATTATTGAATGTTGCCAAAAGCATAGCTAGTTTGTCTATGATGTGACTATTATAGTGGTTCCATAAACGTTTCCGCAAAGCCCCACACCTATTTCTATGTCACAAAATTCTGCCATCACAATTGATGATCTGAATATGCAGTATGGCAGCGCCACTGTATTGGACTCTGTTTCCTGCAACATCCCCGCTGGTCAATGGGTATCCATTGTCGGACCATCGGGCTGTGGCAAGTCTACTTTGCTACGCTGTGTCGCTGGACTCACCGACCCAACCACCGGAACGGTCCGACTTGAAGGCAAACAACCAGCTTTTGTGTTTCAAGATCCGACGCTGTTACCGTGGCGGAGTGTTGCTGGCAATATTCAATTACCACTTGAACTCAACAAACAATCTACGGAAAACCAGTCTAAACTTGTATTACAGATTGCACAGTTCGTCGGGCTTGAGGCTGCTGATATCGACAAGTATCCACGGGAACTATCGGGAGGGATGCGGATGCGAGTCTCCATTGCTCGTGCCTTGATAACAAATCCCACCGTGTTGCTACTCGATGAACCATTTGCTGCACTCGATGAAATACTGCGTCAACAACTGAATCAAGAACTGCTACAGGTATGGTGCTCGCAACAAATGACGGTTTTGTTCGTAACCCATAATGTCGCCGAGGCGGTTTATCTAAGTCAGCGAGTGTTAGTGCTCAACGCTAACGGGACCTTGTGCGGTGATGTTGATATTAATTTGCCCGCTGATCGAGTCCCAGCCATCCGCAACACACCCCTGTTTCTGGAAAAGACGGCCGCAGTGACTCGTATCCTGCAGGAGGGTTTATGAAAACAAAACCCTCGAATTCGGTAATCATCTACCCAATTCTATTTCTGCTGTTGCTCTTAGCTCTGTGGCAAATCGCGGACTGGAAATGGGATATCCCGCGAATTATACTGCCCAGTCCTTGGGAAATCGGAACCGAAAGCTTCAAACGAATAGACGATTTATTAAGTGCAACGCTGATAACCGCACAAGCAGCCATTTCGGGATTTGCCTTGGCTTTGGTAATCGGAACGACACTCGGCTTGTTGTTCTCCGTATCAAAAATTGCTCGCCTAGGTGCATACCCGTACATGATCTTTTTGCAAACCGTTCCAATCGTTGCGATCGCCCCGTTGATCATAATTTGGTTTGGTGGCGGCATGGCCAGTATTGTTGTTATCGTCACAGTGATTAGCCTGTTTCCCATCGTGACAAACGTAACGACAGGCCTCCGCAGTGTTGATAAAGGTTTGTTAGATCTAATGACCTTGTATCAAGCATCGCCACACCAAGTTCTGTTCAAGGTTCGGTTACCCAATGCAATCCCCTATTTAATCACCGGAGCAAAGGTCTCCAGTGGCTTAACGATTGTTGGCGCCGTTATTGGCGAATACATGGCGGGTCATGGGATCGATGAGCAGGGGCTAGGGTATTACATCTTTATGAGCAGCCAAAACTTTCAAACTGAGATTCTGTTTGCGTCGATTTTTCTATCTTCTCTGCTCGGTGTGACTATGGTCACCGCTGTTGCTGTGATCAGCCGCACTCTACTCGCTCGATGGACTTTTCAGCTCGAGCGATAATCGGTCTGTATTTAATTCCCGTTGCAGTGATATACTTCGCAGCGTTAACGACAATCTTTTGTTTGCAAAGCGGAACACCCAATGCGTCTGATGCTCCTTCATTCATTTCGATATCTAATTCTCTTTTGGCTCGTGTGCGGTTGTGTAACGGCCGTAGAAGCTCAACTTATACCCGGTTTAGGGCCCTCCGCTAGCAGTGCAAGCGCCGACGATGAGAGTACCACGTTAGACAGTAACGCCATCGTTCCGAAGAAAGCAAATGCCTTCGAAAGCGAGTTGGAAAAATACCAGAGCCTCGAAAAAACGTTTCGTGAAAAGATGCCCGAGTCGCTGCGGGAAACTTCTTTTTTGCTGGCCCACTACCAGTGGATCAGTTGCTTTGTACTAGTGTTCTTAGGCTTATTTGTCGATGTGGCTACTCGGTTTGTATTGAGCGCCTTGGTACGACTCGCTCGCAAAGATAGCTCCCGGGGAGATACAGAATCGGATAAACTTGCCGAGCAAAAGGTTTGGAAACCAATTGGTTTGCTGGCACAAGCTGCGACGTGGTATTACGGTTCATGGATCATCGGCTTCCCACTGGGTCTCATGAAAGTGCTTGCCGTCGGGTTAAAACTATTTGCCGTCTTTGCGGCTGTCTGGACAACCTTTCGCATCATTGATTGGATCGCAGGGTTTATTGCTCGCAAAGCACTTGGCACAAAAACAAAATTTGACGATTTGCTGGTTCCGCTTATCCAAAAATGTTTAAAGACCTTCGCCGTCTGTACCGGCATCATCTTTTTCGCTGACGTCTTTGACCTCGAAGTAACCGCCATCGTTGGTGGTCTAGGACTTGGGGGTGCCGCTCTTGCATTTGCATCTCAGGACACACTTAGTAACCTGTTTGGTTCACTTACCGTCTTGGCCGATCGTCCATTTGAAATCGGCGACTGGATTGTTTCCGATGGCGTCGAAGGTACGGTTGAAAACGTTGGCATGCGCAGTACTCGAGTGCGTACTTTTTATAACTCGCTGATTACCTTGCCCAATAGCCGCTTAACCACTTCGGTTGTAGACAACATGGGCCGCCGCCAATTCCGCCGCTTCACCACTTCCATCGGCGTCCAATATGACACAACTCCCGAGCAAATAGACGCATTTTGTGAAGGAATTCGCGAGATTATTCGCCGGCATCCTTATACGCGTAAAGATTATTTTCAGGTGTACTTAAACGGCTTCGGCGCGAGTAGCGTGGATATTTTGCTGTATATATTTTTTAAATGCGACGATTGGCCGACTGAGCTGCGTGAACGCCATCGTTTGCTTATTGATGTGATGAAGCTTGCCGAAAAACTTGATGTCCAATTTGCATTTCCAACTCAAACATTGCATATGTTCCAAGAAAACAACAATGTCGACTATGCATCCTTGCACTACGATAACCCCTACTCGCACGGACAAGGCATCGCTAGTACTGTCACTGGACCACACATGGCCAGAGAAGATTATCCTCCAGTTGATGTGGTCTCTGGAAAGTTAGGGGCAGCGGAGATGGGTGGCGAGTAGATTCTCTATTCGTGACCCGTGGATGCCGTAAACGCCTTGGTAACATCCAGATTTTTATCAACGAGGTCAATTTCTGCTAATTGGTCTCGCAGTTGCGTCCAACGCTGCAACGTCATGTCGCCTAGTTGTGCCGAGGGCATCGCATCCGGCAAGCACAAGTCCTGAAGCACGGTAGCTCCGTAGTCTAGAATTTCCAGCCCCATCTCTTCATTTTGTTGATGGATCGCCGCATTAGTTTTCTCGGGTGACTCGAGGTACGTTTGCCAGCCTTGCTTGCTAGCACGCACCATCGCTGCAACCAACTCGGGCTTAGTATCAACTGTATCGCTACGAGTTATTAACAAACTCGCATAGGGATTAAACCCTAATTCAGAAACCATCAATACGTGCGGGTCACCGCCTTGCTGCTTAGCAATAAATGGTTCGCTAAACACGTATCCTTGCTGGGCAAAATTATTGTCATTCAAAAACACAGCCATGCTGCCCGGATAACCGACCACTCGGACACCTTCTAGCGATAAGTGTTTTTGCATGTACAAAGCAAACGCTCGACCTGCACTTAAGGCTACCGTCATATTTCGCAGTTCATCGAGTGTTTCAATTCCAGAAGACGCATGCACCATGATGCACCGCGGACTCATCTGGATTGGGGCAAACAGCGCTATGACTTCCGCTTCTTGGTTTCTTCCAGTCAGTACTTGATCTGCGTTACCAACCACAAACGTTGATTGTTTTACAACCAATTTTTGAATCACTGGACTTCCCGGCCCGCCGGGGATAATTTCTACATCCAATCCTTCGTCAGCGAAAAATCCGTGTACCAGCGCCGCATAATAACCACCATGCTCCGCTTCCGGAAACCAATTCAACTGTAATGTCACTGGCGTCAATGACTTACCATCGGTGGTAAGCTGCTCCGTATTTGTATTTCCCGATGCGGCCTCATTGGATTCACGGACCCCACAACCCGCAATAAACACTAGACTCGCTATAACAAACAAACTCCAGCGCCATTTCATCTGGAAAACCTTCGGCATTTTTAACCTCGAAACTGAAAAAGCTGCGCTCTTTTGACCAATAAACGGTACACATCGTTATTCATTATAGGGTATCATCTAGGAGTAGACATTTTTTAGAGGATTTGATCATGGACCATATTTTTGTTTTAGCACTTTCGGAATCCATCTGGACCGTTATCTTTGGGTTTATCGGCATCTTTGGGGTGTCTTTATTCATCATCGCATTGAAATACGGCGCGCTGTGGTTTGAAGGCTTTAATTGTGGAGCGCAAATTGGATTACTTGAACTAGTAACCATGGGGTTCCGACAAGTAAATCAAAAATCCATGATGCGAGCTAAAATCCAAGCGGTTCAGGCTAATCTGCCGACCGAAGCGAACGCCCGCGGCGATACTGTTCACGACGGCCGAATTGTCACCACTAAACGACTTGAAGCACATTACTTAGCCGGCGGTAATATATTACGAGTGGTGGATGCATTAGTTGCTGCCTCAAGTGCCGGCATCGACCTCGAATTTGATCAAGCCGCCGCGATCGACCTTGCAGGCCGCGATGTCGTGGACGCTGTTCGCACCAGTGTCGAACCTAAGGTTATTCATTGCCCCGATCCCGAACGTAGCGGAAAAACGTTTTTAAGTGCTGTCGCACGAAATGGCGTCGAACTCAAAGTCCGTGCTCAAGTTACCGTGCGCACCAATCTTGCGCAATTGATTGGGGGCGCCACAGAAGAAACTATAATTGCTCGAGTCGGTGAAAGTATCATCTCCTCCATCGGATCCGCCGACGGACATGCCGCTGTACTTGAAAATCCAGACATGATCACCAAGGCTGTACTGGAACGAGGATTAGATTCGCAAACCGCTTTTGAAATTGTCTCGATTGATATTGCCGATGTCGATGTCGGCGAAAATATCGGCTCGCGATTACAGGCCGATCAAGCGGAAGCTGATACCCGCGTCGCGCGTGCTCAAGCTGAACAGCGTCGAGCAGAGGCAATCGCCGTAGAACAAGAAATGAAAGCCGCTGTTGTCGCCAATCAGGCCAAACTAGTACTCGCGGAAGCCCAAGTGCCGCTGGCAATGGCCACCGCATTCCAAACCGGACAAATTGGATTCGCTAAAGGATCCACACCGTGATTAGAAGCCTCATTCTGACGATTGCAACGATGATCAGCACTCTGGCATCGGCAACCGTGCAGGCACAACAACCAACCGACAGCCAATTGGCACTGCTGAAAGTTTTTCACAGCGAATTCGTTGAACTTGGACCCGGCACCAAACACTTTAGCAAGACGTTCCAAATGGGTGGCGGCAAAACTGCCGCGTCGCTTGAACAACCCCAACACAAAGTAACCATCGCATATAATTTTTCCGTCGCTCGCTACGAAATTCCTCAAAACCTATGGGAAGCGGTTATGGGCAGTAACCCTTCTAAATGGAAGGGGCCGCGGAACTCCGTTGAAATGCTCTCCTTTGCCGAGGCACAAGATTTTTGCCGTAAAGTAACTCTCTTGATGAGACAAGCAAAATTGATCAAGGGAAACCAAGTCATACGTTTGCCGTCAGAAGCCGAATGGGAATATTTTGCTCGAGCAGGAACTCAAACGATCTATAGCTTCGGTGATTCCGTTGACAAACTAAATGACTACGGCTGGCACAACGGAAATGCCGCCGGGAACGATCCCCCAGTCGGGGCTAAAAAACCAAACCCCTGGGGACTCTATGACATCCACGGGTATTTATGGGAATGGTGTTTGGACACTGGGCACAATGACTACGATCAAGCGCCCGCAGATGGCTCCGCTTGGATTGCCACGAAGAGCAAAACTCGCATCGCTCGCGGCGGGAGCTGGAAAGATAAACCGCTAAAGCTGACTAGCAGTTTTCGTTTTATCGTTCCCGCTGACCATAAAGACGACGCACTGGGCCTGCGGTGCGTATTGACGGCTGAAAAATAGCACTCGTAATAGGAAACATCGGGGATTTGAAATCTTAACCATTTCGGTCCATAATAATTTCCGCTAGACGTGTCTCGCGGTGTTTACTTCTCTCTTTTCACCTTAAAGCTATTACTATGTTCAGCATCTACCGCTATCTCAACGTTCTGCCACTGCTTGTAACGGTACTCTTCTTCACGGGTTGTGATTCTGACGAAAAAGCATCGCCGCCGCCACCACCAATTGTTGACAACTCGTCCACTGCTGCAAATACCGAGGATATAACCGATACTTCGGGCGCGACACCAGTAACAAACATCCATGGCAGTAACTCCGCAGATACTTCAGTTATCCTCGATGATTTCCAGTTCGCTGTACTGGCACGGCCCACAAAAATCATGGCTTCCAAACTCGTCGCTCCGATCATGGACGCTTTGTTGTCCGCCGCCCCAGACAATCAAAATCCACTAAGCCAATTACAAGCCCAGACCGGAATCGCTGTTACGCAAATCGAGCGCGTGTTGGTACTTGGTAGTATTCCAATTCCAGAAAACAATGACGAGTCTATTATTGATGAACCGCAAGCGATAACAACTGAAACCATCGATGAAAATCAACCGGCCCCTGATTCCGTCGCTGAACCTATGCCCGACACCGCCGATGAACAGACACCTCCAACTCCTAAGTATGGAGTTGTCATTACACTACTCGAGGACGCCAATACCGATTCACTCATCACCAAGCTAAAAGATAGTGGGTTCGAAGCGACAAACGAAGATGGGTATGAAGTCTGGCAGAACAGTTTTAGCGACGAGCTTGCCATTCACGTCAAAGATAGTTCTACGATCATGTTGGGCTCAAAACCTGAGCTAATGCAAATGGTCGCCGGCTTTGGCGGTGATAACGCACTTTCTCAACTCGTCTCTTCTCTGAGCGAAGATAACCTGCTGGTCGTAGCGACTGAAACAAAATCGGTTTTTGACTCTGTACCGGAATGGGCCTTCAACGAACTTTACAAGGAGACACCTCAACTGGCACCCGTAGTCGCTTTCATGAAAAAGGTAAGCTCATCGGCGATTGCTATCAACCCAGATTCAAACACTCCCATCTTCATCGAGCTCATGACGCCCGATGAGGAATCGACGATCGATGTATTTACCCAGGTTAACTTTTTTGCGTCACTTGGGAAAAGCATCTTGCCAAATCAAGTGCGGCAATTCGAATCCAACCCCAATGCGGAACCGGAAATGATTGAGGCTTTAAAGATGGCCAACATACTTGTGCAAAACATCAGTGTGACAAAAACGGACAACACCATAACGGTTTCCTTAGAAACCAATGACGCCTTGCGTGCTCAATTAATTAAGTTCGTTAAAATGGGGATTGCAAATGCCAAGGAAAAAGCTGTCTTGGAAGTACCCGCCAGCAGCCCACAATAATATTTTTGCAATTCCCACTCTTTCTATGTTTCGCTTTTCACGCGAACGATTGACCATGATCAAAATATCTACCATCGCCGCT
Source organism: uncultured Planctomycetaceae bacterium (assembly GCA_963934735.1). Lineage (GTDB taxonomy): Bacteria > Planctomycetota > Planctomycetia > Pirellulales > Pirellulaceae > UBA721. Next base: position 6,396 of record CAWVZW010000018.1, on the reverse strand, counting down.
TGTTTTTTGGCTGCATTATGTTTGTCCACCTCAGCTGCTGACCACACATATAACTGGTCCGCCACACACTCACGAACTTGGGCTGGCTCCGAGTTTTGGGCGAACCGCTTACAAGATTGGGCCGTGCGTGATGGCCGCTTAGAATGCATCGCGGGCGAATCTCGCCTCGGCGTTCGCACCCTGCATACACTGACGCATCGGTTAAACGATCAAGCGGGACGATTTCAACTCGATATAACTCTGGGCCTAACAAATGAAAATCCAGCGTCCGTCAACCCGCATGGATTAGCTGGATTTCTAATCGGGGTCGGCGGCGATTCTATGGACTACCGTGCAGCAGCAATCGTTCACCAGTACCGAGGTGCTGGGGCGGGGATTCTCGCGGGCGTACGCCCCAACGGTTCTCTGGTCATCCAAGATTTCGAACAACTCGGGACCCTCCAGTATGTCGCTGACGTACCCAGCGGTACGTTAAACCGCGAAAAGTGGAAAATCGTCGATGTTGATAGTATTGAAACCGGATCACCGGCCGCGAATATACTCGACGGCAATGACAATACAATCTGGCACACGCAATGGAAAACAGCCAAACCGAAACACCCACATCACGTTTCGATCGATATGGGTCAAGCAAATGTGATTAATGGTTTCGCCTATCAGCCTCGGAAAAGCAACGTTACTGGGCGCATCCTAAAATACGAATTTTATATAAGTGCCGACGGTGAAACTTGGGGTGACCCCCTCGCCTCTGGATCGCTGCCTGACGGTGGCGACCTGCAACAAATATCTTTCGAACCCGTCAAAGGCCGCTTTCTGAAGCTCGTCGCGCTGTCATCGCATTTGGATCGACCAAGTACCGTGATGGCTGAATTCTATGCCTTGGGACAACAAGGCGCTGTCCTCAAACCTGCTCCTCCTGTTGTTGATACGCTGGTGGGACACCGGTTGCGATTGCACGGTTTTGTACGCCCGGAACAAGACCAAGCGACACTCACACTCGATTTGATCAATATTGCCAGCGGCGATGTCGTGCAAAGCCTTTCCTACCAAACGGAGACGACTCGTCTTATTGGAAATGTAGCACTTGTTTCACACCCAGGTCAGGTCTCCACTACCCGACCTGGATGTCGATTTTGGTTTCAAGATTGGAAATTGCGGGGAAATAAAATATCTGCGTTTTCGCAACGGCGCTTAGGTCCCGTAATCGGAGCACAGCATACCTTGAGTCGCAATCGATTGAAATTGACCGCACAAATGGCACCGATCGGTACAGACGACGTTCAAGAAGTACATTTAGAGTTCCAGCGAGACGACCAGTGGGTTCGTGTTGCGACAACTAAAATCATTGTTCCTGGTTATACCGCACCGTTTGCGATTGATAATTGGGACTCGAATAAGACAACGCCCTATCGAGTTATCTATGAAACCCGTGATCGCAGTAACCAGTTACAAACCTCCGCGTTTACCGGGACCATCAAGCGAGATCCGATCGACAAACAACAAATCATTGTCGCGGGCTTTACGGGAAACCACAATGTCTCGCACGGCATCGGACGCCAACCGTTCGACTGGCGAAACGGCATGTGGTTCCCTCATCAAGAAGTCTCCGACCACGTCACAGCACACAAACCCGATGTGTTGTTTTTCTCGGGGGATCAACTTTACGAAGGTCGCAGCCCAACTTTCCCGGATACTCAAAACATCCTTTTAGATTATCTCTACAAGTGGTATCTCTGGTCTTGGGCATACCGTGACCTCACTCGTGACATTCCCACCGTAACGATCCCTGATGACCACGATGTTTTTCAGGGAAATGTATGGGGTGAAGGTGGACGCAAGGCAGTCCGAGATCACTTTGGTGGCTATGTGCACCCAGCCGAATTCGTGAAGATGGTCGACCGCACTCAAACTAGTCATTTACCGGATGCTTATGACCCTACCAAAATCGACCAAGGCATTGGCGTGTACTATACCAGCATGACCTATGGCCGCATTAGCTTTGCCATTCTAGAAGACCGCAAGTTCAAATCTGGCTGTGCCGGTCGCCTGCCGCCTACCGGAACGGCTCGACCAGACCATATTAACAATCCCGAGTTTGACGTCTTGAAAGCGGACGTACCCGGATTAAAGCTACTAGGCGATCGACAGTTGACATTTTTGGAACACTGGAGCGGCGACTGGAAGGGGGCCGATATGAAAATGGCGCTGTCCCAGACCATCTTCGCGAACATGGCTACACATCATGGCGGAGGTTTGCAGTACTTGATCGCCGACCTCGATTCCAATGGCTGGCCACAAACAGGCCGCAATAAAGCGATAAGTGCATTGCGTAAAGGATTCGCATTTCACTTAGCCGGAGACCAGCATTTGGCGACCATCGTACACCACGGAGTGGAAGAACATAATAATTCCATTTGGTCCTTTTGCGTGCCCTCTATTGCAAATTTTTACCCGCGAATGTGGCAACCTAAAGTTGCTGGAATAAATCGTCCCGCGGGAGCACCGCCATGGCAAGGTGAGCATTTCGACGGATTTGGTAATCGAGTGACTGTTTATGCGGCAACCAACCCTGGGCCGGATATGGGACGAGAGCCTAAGGCATTGCACAACGGCATGCCCGGGTATGGAATCGTCATCATGGATAAAGATAAACGAACAATAAAAATGGAATGCTGGCCCCGCTTCGCGGATCCAACTGACCCCACAGCGCGGCCCTATCCTGGTTGGCCTAAAACAATTAACCAGACCGATAACTACCTGCGAAAAGCTGTGGCGTTCCTACCGACGATTGAAACCGATATCGATAATCCAGTCATCCAAGTCGTTAATGACAAAACAGCAGAGGTCATTTACACAATTCGCATCAACGGTCGACAATTCCGTCCCAAAGTCTTTGCCGCGGGAACCTATACCATTGTTGTCAGTGAGCCGGACAAAGGCTGGACTCAATCGTTTAAAAATATCAAAGCGACCACGGATGCTAATGGAACCATTGAAGTGGGGCTGACCCCTTAATCTTTGGTCGGAGGACCATTGACAGCAAATTCCATGATCCGTATTGCCCGTCCCTGACTCCGCGCGTCGGTGGCCTTGCTAATCCGGACGGTCAAAACATGGGAGCCAGCATCTAGGTTTTCAGCAAAAACAACAGTGCGTGGATAATGAAGGCCTCCGCTATGACGGTGGTAAAAATTAACGGATCGCCATCTGCCGCCATCCACTTGTACTTCCACCACTCCGGCATCGGGGCCTGCTAGCACAAAAGCTCCCATAAACGTGCCCTCAAATGTAAAACGAAATTCGCTCCCTGGTTTTTGACCATGGAGTAACGGTGCACCGCCAAATCGATTTCGAAAACTGCCTTTGATCTCTTTCCATGCCGGCTCCGAAAACTGCCAATCCGCTCCCCGTTGAGCTTTTTGAGGGCTGACAAAATGTCCGTATACATAGCTCTTGGCGTCCAACAGGGCCGCCGCCTGAAAATGAGGTGTGACCTTAGTCGCTGGCTTTTTCCACCCCTGCTGCAGTAGTTTGACCAGCATCAATTGACAAATCGCATTCCCGTAGGGTTTCGGATGCACTCCGCCATACATCGCCCAACTCGTTTTTTTCGTATCAATCAACTGAGTAATTTCGCTGCAAAGATCATTTGTAGAAATGTGGTGATGTTTACAAACTGCATTATGTGCCGCCATAGATACTGGTGTCTCACCTTTTCTAAGTCGGTCCATCATGCCAGGATTGGCAAAATGCGTGACAATGATATCCGCATGCGGGTTATGCCGTCGCACATGAGCAATCATCCCTTCCATACCACGTACGGCATGTGCGAAGTCAAATCCCGCATCTTGGTCATCATTCACCGCAAACTCAATAAACAGCAGGTCCACCGGCCCTTTTGATAAGACGTCGCGTTGAATCCGGTAGGCACCGGTCATTGAACATGTTGAGGAGATGCCGGCATTGGTAACAGTGAACTGAGTTGCCGGAAATTGCTGCTGTAAATAAGCGCTCATTAACGGCCGATAGCCGTTCATTTCGGTAATACTACCGCCGATAAAGGCGACATGCCCCCGCTTGGTGGACTCAAACACATGCTTGCTATTGGTCAACGATCCCCGCAGGTGATAGTGATCATCGGAAACATCGGGCAAATCCTCAGCGACAACAGTGATCGAGAGTGTCAGTAAGGCGAAGGCAACGCACATCATTTTAAGAAAGGACATCAGGCAATAATTTCATTAACAATTCGAGCATCGGACACGACCAGTTTTTGTTCCTGGCCGTTATGTAAATAATACAGTTCGTTATGATCAAGTCCAAAGAGATGCAACACGGTGGCTTGATAGTCATTGGGTTTTACAATATTTTCTACAGCCCGATGTCCGACATCATCTGTGTTTCCGTACGTCATACCGCCTTGAATCCCACCTCCGGCAAGCCACGTGCTAAAGCCCTGGCCATTATGATCGCGGCCACCTGTCTTCGGATCCCCTTCCATGACGGGCAGTCTTCCAATTTCTCCCCCCCAATGTACAAGCACCTCATCCAGCATCCCCCGCTGTTTCAGATCTTTTACTAATCCTGATGAGGGAACATCAGTCTTGCGGCAAGCACTGGGAAGTGCATTAATCAGGTTCGTATGGTTATCCCATGGCTGGCCGGAATGAAACAATTGCACAAACCGTACACCACGTTCCACCATCCGCCTCGCGATCAGACAGCGCGTCCCATAATCCCGTGTGACATCCTGATCAATGCCATACAATTGCTGTGTCGCTTTGGTTTCTTGAGAAATGTCGAGTGCTTCGCGGGCCGAATCCTGCATCCGTGCCGCCAATTCATAACTCGCAATCCTTGCCTCTAAATCGTGTTCGCCCGGGTGTTTGTCCAAATGCCGTCGATTGATTTTATTGAGAAACGAGAGATTGGAAGCCTGAACGGTCCCTTGTAAATGTGCCGGCGCCGCCAGATTGAGAATTCGTGGTTCTTTCGGTCGCAGAACCGTTCCCTGAAATAAAGATGGCATCCAGCCATTGGACCAGTTATGTGTGCTGTCCACTGGCGTTCCAGCCGGATCGGTAAGCACCATATAAGCGGGTAAATTCTGAGAGACCGAGCCCAACCCATAGGTGATCCAGCTGCCCAGCGATGGTCGTCCGGTTACCCCCGCAATACCAGCATTCATATAGCGGATTGAAACTTCATGGCCATTATGGCCCGTGTGCATTGAACGAATGACACAAACATCGTCCACGATAGAACTCAGTCCAGGCAATAGCTCGGAAATTTCTGTACCACATTCACCATGTTTACTGAACTTGAAGCTGGAGCCCTTCAGCGTCTTGGTCGCCCGTTTAATAAAGCTAAAGCCAACTTCGCCGTCATAGGTTTTCCCATCCAGTCGCGTCAATTCCGGCTTGGGATCCATGAGTTCCATATGGGCCGGACCGCCATGCTGAAATAGCGAAATCATCGCTTTGGCTGTTGGGTGACCATGCGGCTTGCGCGGCTGCATATCATAAGTGACGGGCGCCTGTTGTACATTCTTGGGTACAGCCAACAGATTTTCTTCGCCTAGCAACGTTGCTAGCGCGACCATGCCCACGCCCATCGCATTTTCCGATAGAAACTGACGACGATTTACTTCCCGGTTTGTTCCAGAGGGCGACATCTTTTACTCGATATATAAAAACTGATTGGATCCCAATAAGGCCTGGCAATAATTTGTCATAGCCTGAGACAGCGGAGTCTTATGGTTTTGGCTGCGTAACAAACTTAACTGTTCACGAATAAATTCAATCGACACCTGTAACTCTTCTGCGGTGGCCCGGCGTCCGTAGGCTAACAGCCAACCATAGGCCAGTTGCTGACCAACCGTAGCTTTTTGTTCATAGGCATTGGGTTCCAACGGTCCATGAAAATCCGTTGTCGAGTCCCATGAGCGATTGTCTTCGTCTTGACCGACAATCGAAATTTCATATCGATTGGAAAAGCTATCGGAGGTATGCGACGCTTGTGCATCAACGACCGCGTCAATAATATCCCCGACTTCCACATCCACCATCAATTCGTACGCCTGTGTTGAATTATGAGCGACCCATCTACCCAAAAGTCCCTGACGACTGCTGATCATCGACAAGCGGATCCCGTCTCCATTATCGGTTCCATGGTTCAACGTCCCTTTGATTTGTAGTTTTCCCTGAACAGGCGAAGTCCAGCGACGTATCGGATGGAGCTTGGGCAAAGCGGCATGACCCCCGGTCGCAGATATCAATGAAAAAGAGGTGGCTTCATCCGGCAACATTTCACTACCGCTCCACCGACCTTTTCCAAAATAAGGGAAGTCCGTAAATGTAACCATTGGGATTTTATCTTCTTCCGTTTCATCAATCG
>CAWVZW010000017.1:0-54280 GCA_963934735.1 uncultured Planctomycetaceae bacterium | reverse complement strand
GGGACAATCATGATGACATCGAAAAGAACCATCGGCGTTTAGCAGGAGAGCAAGACCGCGCGATCGCTGCTTTGTTGTCTGATCTAAAGCGACTTGGCTTGTTTGAAGAAACGTTGATCATTTGGGGTGGCGAGTTCGGGCGAACACCGACCGTCGAATTACCACAAGCAGGTGCCAACCAAGGACGTGTAAATGGCCGTGACCATAATCACTGGGGCTTCAGCATGTGGCTTGCCGGTGGAGGTATTCAAGGAGGCCAAGTCTATGGTGGGACCGATGATTTTGGTTTTCGAGCAGAAGAAAATCCGGTACACGTACACGACTTGCACGCCACAATGATGCATCTGTTGGGGTTTGATCACAAACAACTAACATATCGCTACGCGGGCCGAGATTATCGACTCACCGATGTTCACGGTGATGTGAAAACCGATTGGTTAGCATAATCGCCAATCACAAAATCGATGCTGTCGCTGAGAGACTCTAATCGCGGTAATTAAATTCATTGGTCATCAACAACAACTGTGCCAACTGTTGCCAAACTTGACGGCTATCTTCGCTAGACACTGCGGCTTGTTCAACAAACTGGCGACTCACCTCGAATTCAGCAGGGCTCGGCAACCGCTGGAGAAACTGCTGGTACAAATACTCTATGCGGTCGGTTTTGGCAATCGACTGGAATGTACCACTCGCCACAAACCGCTGGACGCGTTGCAACACGGCAGGCGAATTCATCAGAAACAACGCTTGTTGAGGGACGGTCGTATTGGAACGCTGTGCGTTATGCTGATCTGGGTTCGGGAAATCAAACACTCGCAGTAAATTCGGTAAATCTTGACGGTCAATAAATGTGTACACCGCTCGCCGCCGAATCGTCGTCGAATTCGTTAGATCCTCCGACAATCCACCCATTTTTAGGTCTAGCTCGCCGAGGACCGCTAGCATCGAGTCACGCTGAATTTCATATTCCAATCGCTGACGATTCATACGCCAATACAATCCGTTTTCCGAATCAATTTCGCTGGCGTCTGCACGGTAATTGGAAGACTGCCGATATGTTGCGGACAACACAATCTCGCGATGAACTGCTTTCATGGACCACTGATGGTCTAACAATAAATTAGCTAAGTAATCCATCACATCCAACTGCACAGGCTTTGGACACCGCACACCAAAGTCACTTGGAGTGACCACTATCGATGAACCAAAGTGATGCATCCACAGTCGATTCACTAGGACTCGACGGGTGAGTGGATTATTGGGCGACGATAAATCTTGAGCAAGTTCGAGGCGGCCACTTCCATTTTTGTAAGGCTCCCGTTCTGGGCCGGTCAGCACATATAAGAACTGTCTGGGGACTGCGTCGCCTTTACGTCCCGCTTGCCCGCGAATGAACACTCGGGGATTGTGGGGATTCGGGTTTTCCTGAAGGACCATTGCTCGTGGAGGGTTGCCCGGCGAAAATGCTCTGTGCTTGTCGATTTTGCTTACCAAGGGCGCCCGTTTGTTGGTATCGTCACGATTATAGAACTGCGCGACGTTTTGCAACGTTACGTCCGTTGGCGTACCTGCGGCCGTAACCAGTTGATACACCTGCTGTTGGGCAACCGTTAGTTCTTCACCCGCTGACGTAGCTTGCAGGTGCAATTCCTGTAATAAATCTCCATAGAAACGTGCGAGTTGAATTTTATTAACTGTGGGGTTCGCGATAAACCGCTGTTTAATAACAGGATTTATTTGTCCCGTTTCTATGCCCTCTTCCAGTTCGGTAATCTTTTGCTTGACCACCATCGCTGCGGCAGCAAACTCTTTGTCCGCCACCGTTGCCAAGGCCTTCAGAATCCCGAGCACAGGATGATCCAATTGTGCTCGTTCCACTAACCACGCACGCCATGCTTTAATCTGCCCTTGGCGGATATGAATCGACTCTACCGTAAGAAAGTCTAACCCTTTAATTTGTTCATCATTCGGATTTCCCACTGCCCTGACCCAATATTCGGTCAGTTGGTTGCGAAATGTTTTACGAAACTCAGCGGCGCGACCTCGATCATAATTATCAATCTCGGCCTGGATTTTAGCCAGTTCCTTACTAAATTCAGCGAAGCCAATGGTGTCTTCTTCGCTCTGAATCAAAGGCAACTCCGCAGGTTTGTTTGAACTAGCAAACACTCCGTAAAGTGAATAATAATCTTCCGTTGCTACTGCATCGTATTTGTGGTCATGGCAACGGGCGCAAGCCACGGTCAGACCGAGTACTCCGCGAGTCACGGTATCAATTTTGTCATCAACGTCCAACTGTTGATTGCGATACTGTCTGCCAACGGTCAAAAATCCCATTGCCGCTAGGTCTCGTTTATCCTCCAGCTCTAACAAGTCAGCTGCCAGCTGCTGTTGCACAAATTCATTGTACGGTCGGTCTTCGTTAAATGCACGGATCACATAATCGCGGTACGTATAGGAAAACGGAAACCGACGTTCACGCATAAAGTTGTAACCAACGGTGTCGCTATAACGAGCGATATCGAGCCAATGTCGTCCCCACCGTTCACCCAATTGAGGCATCGCCAATACTCGATCAACCATCCGTTCGTAGGCACTCGGTTGTTTATCATTGACAAACTGCACAACTTGCTCCGGCGTCGGAGGCAACCCGACTAAATCAAACATAACACGGCGTATTAACGTCCGACGATCTGCTCTGGGTGACGGTGCAAGCCCGGCAGCTTCAAGCTTCGCTAAAACAAAATAGTCCAAGCGGTTTTCGGGCCACTGTTGAGCTTGTACAGTAGGAATCGCTTGATGCTGCACTGGCTGAAAGGACCAATGCTGCTGTCGAATCGTATCATACTTTGCGGCGGTAATAATCATGGCTTTCTCGCCGCTGGGCCACGGCAGCTTCATCGCAACCCATTGCTTCATCGCAGCAATCTCAGCGTCGGATAACTTACCGTCCGGTGGCATCTTCACCTCGCCGGTGTAGGAAAGCACTTGGCCGATTTTTGCTTCTGCTCCACTTTGGAAGATTGCGGCGCGTGAATCCAACCGCAATTCAGATTCTTGCACGTCGGCTCCATGGCACTCGATGCAATGAGAGACTATTAAAGGCCGAATCTTATTCTCAAAAAACTCAATCTGTTGCGTGGAAAACTCTAGCGGTTCATCAGCACGAATCAAAACGGTGGTACTGACACATAAAGCTACAGTCAAAAGTAAAAATGGGGTTTTCAGATTCATTTTAAAACTCTTGTCGATCCGCCGTCTTGGGCACCTATCCTCATCACACACTCAACTGACACTATGTGCCAGAGGTTCTCGGGCAAGTCCCAACATTAAATTCACAACCGTTAACTCAGCCATCTTCCGCCGAGTCTGCATCGTAGCACTTCCAAGGTGCGGAGTGATCGTTACATTGTCGAGCGTTAGTAGTTCATGATCGCGTGGCAACGGTTCAGGATCCGTAACATCCAGACCAGCTGCGTATATTTGTTTTTCACGTAGTGCTACGGTCAAGGCATCAGTACAAACAACAGGGCCGCGAGCTACGTTTACTAAGACCGCTGAGTTTTTCATCGCGGCGAGTTGTTGTGCACCAATCAAACCGGTCGTTTCATCGGTGAGAGGACATATCACAATCACAAAATCCGACCGCTGCAATAATTCCTCTAAACTGGAGTAGGTCAAATTCAATTGATCGGGATTGTCCGCCAGTGGTGTCCGTTTGTGATATAAAATCTCCATATCAAAAGCCGCACATCGACGGGCAATTTGGTATCCAATACGGCCTAATCCAATAATGCCAACCGTTTGATGGTGCACTTCGGTACCAAGCATATAAGCTGGATCAAACACCTTAAATTCACTACACCGCGCGTATTGGTCACCTTCACATACTCGTCGTGCCGCCGCCAACATCAACGTCAGTGCCATGTCTGCCGTAGTGCTTGTTAACACGTCGGGAGTATTGCCCACCGAAATTCCCAATTCAGTCGCAGCGGCGACTTCGATGTGATCCACCCCGACACCATAATTGCTAACCACCTTTAGCTGTGGGAAATTCGCCATATGGGCCGCGGTAACAGCATGGTGTCCAAACGTCATAATGCCATCCACTGAAGTATCCACTGGGCCATCGATCGTCGCCCACGGAAGTCGTTCAATTTTCCCTTCCAGTAGTTCGTACAGATTATCTGATAGCTTGTCATCTGAAATAACTCGAGGCAAAGATGGACTCAACGGATCAACTTTCAATATTGGTGGTTGTGGGAACAGATATTTCATTTTATCACAGCAGCATCCGCCGCGTGTAATCTAAAGTATACTGATATTCTGATCGCAAACCATCTAACGACAAATAACCTAACAAGCGACACGAACGCCCATGACATCTTTCACCAAATCTCATTGGCTTCTGGCAGTCGCTTTATTTCTCACGCTGAATGGATGGCTTGCATCGGCGACCTCCCTTGCTGATGATCGCCCAAATTTTATCGTTATCATCGGCGATGATATTAGTTGGAATGATTATGGAGCCTATGGCCACCCCCATATTCAAACTCCACATGTTGACCAACTAGCAAAAAACGGAATCCGGTTTGACCTCGCCTTTTTAACAACGAGTTCCTGTAGCCCGAGTCGCTGTAGTATCATGACTGGTCGCTATCCACATTCAACGGGTGCTGGTGAACTACACCAACCGCTAGCAGCGAATCAAATCGTCTTCCCCCAACTATTAAAAGCCGCTGGCTATTACACCGCCGCATCTGGCAAATGGCATCTTGGTACTGCCCCGCGTAAACACTTTGACGCGATCACCAATGGCAAGCCTAGCGGATGCGAACAATGGGTCAGCACGCTGAAAAATCGAACGCCTGACAAACCGTTTTTTATGTGGTTCGCTTCCTACGACGCTCATCGAAGCTGGTCACCTAACGCCATTGAAAAGCAGCATAAACCAAGTGACATTGTAGTGCCGCCCTATTTGCCAGACACTGATCGCACTCGATCCGATTTAGGTCAATATTATGACGAAGTCAGTCGCATGGACGAGTACGTTGGCAAAGTTGTTGCCGAACTAACACGGCAAGGGGAATTAGACAACACATTTATTTTAGTTATGGCAGACAACGGTCGGCCATTTCCACGCTGTAAAACAACGCTCTACGACAGTGGCATCCGTACACCCTTCGTCGTACATTGGCCCAGTAAAATCAAAACGGGGTTGGTGAACAAAAACTTAGTAAGCAGCGTTGATATCGCCCCCACCATACTCGAACTTGCTGGAATCAATAACTCCGCAAATCCAAAGGATGCATTTCAAGGTAAGTCCTTTGTTCCGTTATTAGATGCAACGGGACAAAGTACACGCGAATACGTTTTTGCTGAACACAATTGGCATGACTACGCTGCCCATGAGCGGAGCGTACGTGACAAACGATACCTTTATATACGTAACTCCTTTCCCGAATTCCCAGCCACCCCGCCAGCCGACGCCGTCCGCAGTTTGACGTATGACGCAATGCAGCAGTTAGAATCCGAGGGAAGATTAGCTCCCGAACAGAGGCAGTGCTTTGTTGTCCCTCGAACTGCGGAGGAATTATACGACCTTGAACAGGATCCTTATTCGCTTAACAATCTTATCGCCGAACCAACGGCAGTTGCTGCCAAATCAAGACTCAGTGGTGAGCTCGACAAGTGGATTACCCGAACCGAGGACAAAATCCCCACGCCACTGACACCTGACAAATTCCATCGGCGGTTAGGCACTAAACTTACCGGCCCGGTAGTTTTGCGAGACCAATCTGGACTACAGCCAATTGCACCTATCGCCCGTAAGATTCCGCCCGCAGGTATCCAAGTAGACGCTGACGTCATCAACAAATTCAAGTCGAGGCTCGCCGCTCTAAACATTGCAATGCATTTACCGCAAATTCCAAGTACGGTAATATATGACGTGCGAAGTAATGTCGCCTCGAAATCCGTCAATCTGTCGGCTGACATTCAAACACTTATCGAAAGTGTTGAGCTAGCCGTTGAATTCACCGAATTCTATTCACAAGGGCAAATCGCAGTTGCTGAAGCAGTTTTAACTGAAGCAGAACGTCGCGTCGAATTGCTAGCAGCAGGCAAGGAAGATTGGCACCAGGCTCGCGGCCTGGTTGTCAGGGGTTATTACTCTAATATTGATGGCTCAGCGCAACCCTATGGATTGGAAATCCCAGCAGATCTCGATTTGACCAAGTCGGTACCGCTTTATGTTTGGCTACATGGCCGTGGAGATAAAACCACAGACATGCATTTCATTCAGCAGCGAATGACACGTGCCAGTCAAATCGCGCCCAGCAATGCCATTGTCGTACACCCCTTTGGGCGCCATTGCATGGGTTTTAAATCAGCCGGTGAAATTGACATTCTCGATTGTATTGAAAATGTAAAACAACACTACAACATTGATACCCGCCGCATCGTGTTGATGGGTTTTTCAATGGGTGGAGCAGGAGCATGGCATGTTGGTGCACATTATGCTGACCACTGGGCCGCCATCTCACCTGGCGCAGGATTCGCTGAAACCAAAGAGTATATAAAGCTCAAACCCGAAAACTACCCAGCTCCGTACGTGCAAACTTTATGGGGAACTTACGATATCCCGTTGTATGTCCGCAATCTGTTTAATGTTCCAGTTGTGGCTTACAGTGGAGAAATCGACAAACAGATCCAGGCAGCTCGAGTCATGGAGCGGGCATTTATTACAGAAGGTCGAACGTTAACACATATCATTGGTCCCAAAATGGGGCATCGCTATGCTCCTGAATCGCTCGCGAACATTATGCAACGCATGGAACAAGCGGCGAGTGCCGGCCAACTGGATGTTCCCTCAGAAATCCACTTGCAAACTAGGACACTGCGATACAACCGAATGCACTGGGCGCAAGCATTGCAACTCACTCAGCACTGGCTCGACTCACGAATCGATGGAAAAATTCGTGACAATGGCGTCGTCGATATTCAAACCAAAAATATCACCTGTTTTCAAATCGAGAAGAAAATATTTGGGCCTCCCGGGCCTCAGAGAATCGTCATCATTAACGGCAACTCTATCTCGCTGCCCGAAGAACAATCCGAGGCAACGATCGTTTTCACTCAGGTTGACAACAAATGGAAACTGGGCGATCACCGCGCCGCCGGTCTTTCCAAGGGACCACAACTACAAGGCCCAATTGACGATGCTTTCTTAGATCCTTTCTTGGTGGTATTGCCCAGCGGAGTATCACAAAGCCCCCAAGTCGAACGTTGGATCAAATTTGAATCGCAACATTTTCTTGACCGATGGCGATCACTATACCGCGGTACACCTCGCATCAAACTAGACAAATTCGTCACAAAGGAAGATCAGCAAAAATACAATTTGATTCTATGGGGTGATTTTCAAACTAATTCGATACTCAAACAACTGCTTTCAAATTCGTGGGCCCAAGCTGGTGTGATTCAATGGGATGCCAAGCAATTACATATCAACAAAAAAGATTATGATGCCCAGACACACGTACCTATTTTAATAACGCCCAACCCAACTGCACCAGGAAAGTATATTGTCATCAACAGTGGTCCAACCCACCGAGAAGGCCACGATCGCACCAACTCGCTGCAAAATCCCAAACTGCCCGATTGGGCCGTAGTCGATATCACCACGGTCCCCAATGATGTTGTCCCCGGTAAGATCGTCGACGCTGGGTTTTTTGACGAATACTGGAAATACAAATAGCCCGATGCCTACTTCACTAGATTGTCATCTTGCAAGCTCAGCTGAAATAGCGGCGGCATTCCGCAATGTCCATGAATTTTGGGGCGGTGATTCGCAAATTGACGAATTCGTCAAACAGCGACTAGCTTCGCGTCATCATCAACGCGCTACTTGGTACGTCGGTTGTGTTGACGGTACGGTGGCATGCTCACTTGGCGCCTTTCCCTTCGAACTTGGCCTTGCTGATTCCATTGAGCGGGCAATTTTTATCGGGTGCGTTCACACTCGACCAGAAGATCGCGGACAAGGTTTTGTGCCCCAGTTATTTGAGTTTGTAGAAATCGCGGAGCAACAGGCCGGCGTTAAATGGAGCTTGTTGTTCTCGGATATTTCGGCGGGGTACTATGAACGTTTAGGCTATCAAATCAGCACGGCTCCCAACATCTGTATTAAACCGAACAAGTCCGTTGCGGAAAGCGACCGTTTCGCGTTACGGCCATTTGATTGCACCCAATACCTCCAAACACTTTCTAATATTTATCGACAGCACTTCCAGAGAAAGCCTTTTTTTGTTCATCGTAACGACGATCATTGGGACCACATCGTCCAGCAACATAAAGATGACCAGTGGTTTTGGCTATGTAATGACACCGGTGAAACAGTCGGTTATGTATTACTACAAACTTTTCAAGGGAATACCATGCTCAAGGATTTCGCGCTCCAGAATCCCACCGCCGAGCAACTTCGATGCTGTCTCGCAACATTAAGTCACTTCTGCCACGAACAACAAACTGATGAAATCTTCGGCTGGTATCCCAAGTTGTCCAATCCGGCTGAACCAACAGTTCAGCATACGGCAGACAACATGGATGGGTACTATTACTGTGACCGCAAGACCGAAATTGCAATGATCAAATCACTTACACAAAGCGATGACAATAACACCTCAGCGGAAGTGCTGATAAACCATTTAGATACAATCCGTCACGTCGACCACGTGTAGTCGCCGCAAATAATCGCGTTAAACATCTCACGAGTGTTTTGCTTGTTGGTCTCCAACACCTTAAAATCAAATGTAGTGTAGCCCACCAATCTTTGTTTTTTCCATGTTTCAAATCAGGAATAACCTATGCGCCGTTTCTCATTAATCCTTGCAGTCCTGTTAGCCGCAATACCAACAATCATCATCGCGCAACCTCTTCCCAACACAGAGGCGTTAAAGCTCGAAGGCGATATCGCATCGCACTTAGTGGACGGCGTAGACCGGTTTTTATTGAAGCAACTCGAACACTCGATTACAGCCCGCAGTCGATATTGGAATCGCGACACGTCATCGGCAGCCGCTTACACCAAATCCGTTGCGCCCAATCGCACACGACTTGCGGAAATCACCGGCGTCGTCGATACCCGCATTGCCTTTGATGATCTAGAAGTTATTGGCGGTACAACGGATGGACCAGTGCAAGGAAGGAGTGCTGCCTTCGAAGCCATCAAAATTCGCTGGCCCGTCATCCGCAATATCCATGGTGTTGGATTATTGCTAAACCCGACAAAACCAAATGGCAAATATGTAATCGCTGTTCCCGATGCGGATCACACTCCGGAAATGATTTCTGGACTCGCTCCAGGACTCGATGTTTCACAACAATACGCGCGACATCTTGCCGAAAATGGCTTTACGGTTTTAGTGCCCACATTGATCAGCCGTGAGTATGCCGCACGAAACGGCCGCGCTAAGATGACGAGCCGTGAGTTTTTGTATCGTAGCTCTTTCATCCTCGGGCGGCATTTAATCGGCTATGAAGTCCAAAAAATACTGGCGTTGGTAGATTGGTGTAGTTCCAGAAACAACGATGACGCGAGCATTGGAGTCATTGGTTGGGGTGAAGGCGGTTTATTATCGCTGTACAGTGCCGCCCTCGACGAACGCATCGATGCGGCCTGCGTAAGCGGGTATTTTAATTCGCGGCAAACCATGTGGTCCGAGCCAATTTCCCGTAATGTATATGCGTTGCTCGACCAGTTTGGCGATGCTGAATTAGCAACACTCATTGCACCGCGAAAACTAGTCATCGAAGCTGCCGCTGGTCCAGAATTGGAATTAGCCGGCGGTGGTGGAGCTCCTGCAAAGTTAGCTTCACCAGCTCTTCCCATGGTCCAAGCTGAAATGGCACGCGCCGTTGAACTTATCGACACACCAAATTTATCACCGTTTAATCTAATCATCACAAAGGATGGTCAAGGTGATTTTGGTAGTCAAAGCTCACTGAGACAGTTTGTCAAAGACCTCGGTCAAACTGCGGATTGGTCGGCGGAGTCTGTTGAGTTAAGAATGTCGGACAATCAAGTCGATGCTAAAAAACGCGAAGCTGCACAAATGAGCGAAATTGACCAACATAACCAATGGCTACTATCGGAAAGCCATTTTGTGCGAAAAGATTTTATGAAGAACCTCGATACAAGTTCCGTGGCAGCCTATGAAAAGTCCGCGGAATGGTATCGAGATTATTTTCGCGAAGAAACAATCGGTCATTTTGAACTCGATCTTTTACCGCTGAACGCACGATCTCGGTTGATTGAAAAAAACGATAAATGGTCGCGATATGAAGTTGTGCTTGACGTATTTGAGGATGTGATCGCATACGGATTACTGACACTACCGACTGGCATTAAAGCGGACGAAAAACGACCTGTTGTCGTTTGCCAACACGGTCTAGAAGGCCGCCCGGACGATGTCATTGGGGAAAAGGGTTACCATGCCTATTCTGGGTTCGCCACGGCCTTGGCCGAACGTGGCTTCATTACATTTGCACCGCAGAACCTATATATTTTCACAGATCGATTTCGAACTCTGCAACGAAAAAGCTATCCTCTGCGTAAGACATTGTTTTCGACGATCGTGCCACAACATCAGCAAATCGTGAATTGGCTGAAGACACTCGATCAAGTCGATTCCAAACGAATCGCTTTCTATGGTTTGTCCTATGGTGGCAAGAGTGCCATGCGAATTCCGCCGCTCGTGACGGACTATTGCTTGAGCATTTGTTCGGCAGATTTTAATGAATGGGTCTTTAAAAACGCTACCACACGGTATAACTTCAGTTATATGTGGACCGGCGAATATGAAATCTTCGAATGGAATTTGGGCGGAACTTTTAACTACGCCGAGATGGCATATTTGATTGCACCGCGTCCCTTTATGGTGGAACGAGGACATTATGACGGAGTGGGCGAAGACCATTGGGTCGGATACGAGTTTGCCCGTGTTCGGCATATGTACCAAGCGAAACTAAAGCTCAAAGACACGGCCGAAATCGAATGGTTCGACGGCCCGCACACGATCAACGGCGTCGGCACCTATCGTTTTTTACATAAGCATTTAGACTGGCCGGAACCACAAGCTAAATAAACCACATCAATATAGACACTTTTTTACCAATAACTGGAGTCCACAATGAAAACCAAATCTCTGTTCATGACCATGATATTACTTATTGCAATGCCAGGCATTGCACTTCAAGCACAAGACAAAAAAGAGTGGATCTCACCGGAAGCTGCTGCCAAAGTGGTTGATTTCCAACTGCAGGGTGAGTATCTCGGCAAAAAAGATGATGGTACGGGAACCGAGCTAACTGTCGGGCTGCAGTTAATCGCGCTCGGTGGTGGCAACTTCCGTGCTGTTGCCTACGTGGGTGGATTGCCAGGGGCTGGGTGGAGCCGTGGAGACGAGAGCGATGCGATTGATGGCAAATTAAACGATCAAGGCCAACTAACATTTACGCTAGACGATGGCAAAGGCGAAGTCATCGGCACTCTTAAAGCGGATAAGTTGACGATCACCACTGGTGATGAATCTACTGAAATGAAAAAGGTGGCACGTAAAAGTCCAACTATGGGCAAAGCAGCGCCTAAGGGGGCGGTCGTACTATTCGACGGCACGAAAGAAGCAGCCAAAAACAACTTCCAACGTGGCCAAATTGTGATGGAGAATCTACTACGTCACGATGTAGAAACCAATGCCAAATTTGGTGACCATCAATTGCACTTGGAATTCCGTTTACCCTTTATGCCTTATGCTCGAGGACAAGGCAGAGGTAATAGTGGCATGTACGTACAAGGTCGATACGAATGCCAAATTTTGGATTCGTTTGGCCTCGCAGGCGAGAACAATGAATGTGGCGGCATCTATAGCATTGCTAAACCCGCCGTCAACATGTGCCTACCTCCGCTAGTTTGGCAAACGTACGATGTTGATTTTACTGCGGCGCGCTATGATGACGCTGGGAAAAAGGTCAAGAACGCACGAGTTACGATCTCCCACAACGGTGTCAAGATTCACGATGATCTGGAACTGCCCAACGGTACGCCAGGCAAGCACCCCGAAGGTCCTGGTCCACAAATCCTATACCTACAAGGCCACGGTAACCCTGTTGTGTTCCGTAATATATGGGTTGTCAAAAAATAGCCCTCAATCCTGAATGCATTCATCGCACCAAAATGCGGAATCAAAACAACGGCGCATCTTAAACTCTTTGAGTTTCGGATGCACATGTTCCCAAGCGATAACTCGGTTAACGATCCAGTCATAGGTATGGGCAGCGTCAAAGTGTTCACAAGCTTTGAACTCGATTCCTAATGCCATGAGTCGTCGCGTGATTTCTACCATTTTTGCTTGCAGTTGATCGGTCGACATATCCTCGATTTTGGGGGTTTGAATCGGGGGTTCGATCAATTCATAGACCGGTATATTATTCGCTTTTTGAGATATTTCACTCATAAACTCCACCAAGCGAGGAGTCTCCTCGTCTTCCACTCGATGCAGCATCGTCTGCACCTGGAAATTTGCCATATTGCTTAGATCTTCATTGCTGGGCATGCATAGCGATAATAGATATTCACCTCGAGAATCGTCCGACTCGCCAAATACTCGTGCTTGCTGTAGCCGTCTGGCAACTTTTTCCTGCATCTCGCTGGGAATATCAGTGGCCATCGGATAAGCGTCGAACTTCGTAGCGTTCGCGGCGGCATTTTCCCACGTGACATCCATCTCGCAGTCGCTAATGGTAATATCAATCAATCCATCTTCACTTTCCCAAACAAGTTGCATGCGACCTCGGTACCCGTTGGCACGACGTACTCGGACTTCTTGCGAGTCGAAATCATCGGGCACGATGTCCGCCAATCTCAAAGTGACCACTCTCCCTGTCTGCACGGGCCCCAGCAAATCAACAATTACTGGCGAGGAGTCCGTTGATTGTTCGTCAACATCTGGCAACTCAGTTGCGGCGCTATGGGCAAACTTCAATCGGCAACCGATCAGTGTTTGGACTTCGGCAGAATCTAATTCGAAGCGAATCAATTCTGTTTCACCGGCAAGGTTCAGCCACCCATCGATAGAACTTGTCGAGGTTACATTCAATTCGCCACATTCAATCAACTCGCCTAGATAATAAATCATGGTCCATATTTCCTTTTGAGAAAGAATGGAGGCAACGCCGTGAGAAGTGCTTTCTATTGTTACAAAATGTCGACTCTGAGCAAGAGCAACGCTGGCAGCCTGGTGACAAGAGAGAAAAGGCGTATCGCCACTAATCCACAGCGGGCAATAAGCGGATGTTGCGCACTTCCGCTGATGTATTCCATGATGCGATACCAAACGGCCGTACCGGTTCTTGTTCCCACCAAATATCAAATTTATGATTCGCGACTTCTATGTTGGCAAACTCTTCTCCATCAATCCAAGCAATCACCCGCTGCTCAGTCACTCGCAATCGAATCGTATACCATTGGTTATCTTTTACTTCTAAGTAGCGAGTCGTATCATTTTCGACCGCGGCCATCGTGTCGATATTTGATAGCCCAACAACGCCACCTCCCCAGCCACCCACGATAAACGAACAATAATTATCGTGGATCGGAAAAGTAACGCCACAAAAGAAATCGTTGCCCTCCGTCCGCCGGGCTTCAAATGCGACTTCATAGTTAATTCGCGGAAAATCTCCCGCCACTTTGATGCCGGCCGCTGGTTGTCCTTTACCAATCTGAATCACAGCATTGGTCACTGCCACAGTACCGTGGTTCTTAAAATCGTTTTCCTCAATCACTTTCCAACCAGTAAGCGATTTACGGTCAAACAACGACCGTTCTCCGCCCACAACCGAAGCTCGAGTTAATTCTGCCCAATGCGTCAAGCCAAAATAACCTCGTTGCGAAACTCGCTCTCCCTTGACCCAACGTACCGACTCATCCGTGATTGTCTCAACTGCGCCCCGCAACACACCCTCCTCTAATCTCAACACCAATCGCAAAAAATGCGGCACTCGTGAAGTATCTGATGTTTGCAAGTCGCCCGCAAACTCGCCCGTAAATACGCCATTGTCAAACCGCGTATGAGCAATGAGTGTTATAAATTGACTCCCCAATTTCACCCGCACGGCTCCATCTTTGGCAATCCACAAAAACAAGCGGCGATTGCCTTCATAGGTCTCGATGCTGCCACGCCACGTTCCAGTTAGCTCCTTGGAGGGCTGAAACTTGGGCGGAAGAGTGCGACGTTGCACCAATACATTAGGTGGATCAAATTTATAATCTTCAAGCAGCACACTTAATAGTTTCTTTACTGTTTTATGTGGCAACGAACTTGGAGTGTTGCATAGACAGACAACCGCGATTCCGTGTTCTGGGACCAGTGTTAATCGAGTGGCAACTCCTGGCATCCCTCCGGTGTGGCTAACGGTTTTATAGCCAGAATCGTTTTCATTGGTGGCCCAACCCATCCCATACCCAAGTCCAGCAGAAATGGGGTTAGTCGGCGTGTGTAATCGTTGAAGCGCATCCTCATCAAGAATCGCTGTTTGCCCTTTGCTAACACGACCTAGATTGAACAGAGCAAACATCGCAAGGTCATGTGCAGAACTGTAAACAGCGGACGCCCCATCGTGGTCAAAACCATACTGCTCTACGGCTTTACCTTGCCGGTCATATTTCACGGCCGCATCGTCAACCCTTTCAGCGGGAAGCCCCACAAATGTGTTGCTCATCGCCAGCGGTTCAAAAACATCTTCCCGCATAAATTGTGCATACGGTTTTCCACTGTGACGGCTGATCAAATAATCTAATATCCCATAGCCCAAGTTACAGTACTTATACCCCGACCCCGGTTTTGACACGGCAATCCCGTAGTGACGAATCGTGTCATCACGACTCGGTATCGCATAGCCGTCATCTTGATAATAAAAATGATAATGCAATCCGATGCCTGACGAATGGTTCAGCAAATTATTCACACTCACATCAGCGGCATCGCCAACTTTCGCTCGAATCTTCGCCTCACCTAAGTAGCCATTCGCCGATCGGTCGATTTCAAGTTTACCGCGTTGGTCCAACAGCATGATCCCTGTCGCCGTAATCGGTTTTGAAATTGATGCCAGCGAAAACAATGTATGCTCGGTGGCCTTCGTCTGTTTCTTGGTATCGGCCAGACCAAACCCTTGTTCCAAGATGATGCGGCCATCTTTGACAACAGCAATTGCCAGCGCCGGGTCACCCGTTACTTTCATCTGACGCCCAATCCACGCAGTTGCTTCTTTCAAGCTTGCCGTGTCAGGTTTTTTTGCCGAGGACGTCATGGTCATTGCCACCATCAAAACAAACGCCAGTACCAATCGCTTCATAATCCATTCCCCTCGATAACTAGCTTGCGAGCATACGCGATTCAACCCAAATTTTATCATAAACGACAGGGGATGGTTCATTAGCCAACATCCCGGAATACGTTGCTTAGGCCTACCGGTCAACGCAACTCAATCTAGAAAATCACCTTTAGCCAAACGCTCGGGCACATATTCCTGCGTCACATAGCTAATATCTTTAGAGATCAATGATTCGACTTCCAGCTTAAATCCATTGCTGAGCATCTTTTGGATTTCTTTTTGCCAGCGCTTTTTCTTTTCAAACCAAGGGTACTTCGCAATTTGATTCGCGCGTTTAATATCATTGTCACTAAGTTTAATGGTCACGCTCGGGTTAAGCTCACACAATTCATAATCGCGGCTGCGCATACCAATGTACTTCGCTTCAGGAATCGCCATCCGATTAGACTCGTAAGCCAAATTAATGGACCCCTGCTTCATCACACTGTAGATGTAATATCCCCACGGATCGTTATCAAGCAAACAAAACACGGGCAGTTTCAGTTCATTGTGCATACGATACAACAGTCGCCGCACACCTCGCGGCGGTTGTCCGTTGCCATGCGTCAAAATACAATTGTGATCTTTCCAAAACTTATCTTCGTTGAATCTTCGCCAGACGGTATCTTTTTCAACATGTAAGATAAAGTCCGCCGTGCACTCCAAAAACTGCATAATCTCAGGTTCGACAATCGACGGGATCGCATAGCCACCGGAACCCATCCGCGAGCAATCAATTTCATCCCCGTTATCCACAAGTCGAATGTTACCTACCATGGAACCTCGATTCGACGCATACACGTGCAATTCTTCGCGCAGTGCGTTGAGCGTCACTTCGACATCTTCAATAACTGGATCGCAATCAGCTTGGTCATCGAACGTCTCTTCGTGAGTACCTTCGATCGTATGCTTCAGTAAATAGTACAAACCACGAATACTGGTAGTTTTGCCTTGTTCGATCAGTTCCTTACAACCTCGCCCGACAAGCATCGTCTGCATGTAGGTTCTGGCTTGGGAAAGATTAAAGAGCTCTCGGCGATTTTTAGCCGCCCCCATCTCAATAATTTTTCGGCTTTGATTGAACTTCACATTCGACAGACTCCGTGACGGAACTTCGAGATGGGGCGCTCGCCCACGCTTAGCGGACTTGGTCACCCCATCTGCCATGCCAATCAGAGACGCTATTGTCTTGCGGTCTTTTGCCGTCATCTTGGACGCGCGAGCAGCTTGTGCTGGAGTTCGTTTTTTCTTTGCCATCGTCACTTTCCGTCATATCAATAGGTACTAAATTTCCACTGAGAATCTAAACCCACTTCTTAAAACAGTTTCTTCTGCGGATCTGCTTGTTCCAAATGAGTAATCAAATTTTGTTCGTGATCTGCATCAACAATCAAGACATTGCTACCGTAATCTTGTTCGCTTTCTTCGGTGAATTTCTTTCCACTTTTATCTAATTTGGTATCCGCTTCCTTTGTCACTCGCTTGGCAACTCGATGCAAGTTACTCAATAAATCTTCACGATCGCAACCGTTCAATTCCGAAACCGCAGTTGCCACTTCGCCCAGATACCGCAAGAAGACGCTGCGCCGTTCGCCTTCCTGTTTTACTTTTTTACGACGCCGTAGGAAAATACCGAGCTTTCGCCCGACTGCTTGTAGCCCCAATCGCATCTCTTTTTGAATCTCGTCGTACGATGCAATCGCTTCTTTAGATTCGCTAGTAAAAGGCACCCACACGCTCGCCATGTGAACCATTAATCGCACTGGACCGCTAGGCAAGCTACCACGGGATTGCGTCAATCCGTAACTGCGCCAATTGGTTTGCATAATGGTCTGTGTAATCGCACAGTCTCGCGTCTTGAACTGCAAGGGAACTCGATTCGCATATCGCATCACCTGCATCGATTGCCCATCGGACACGTTGACGTTTCGCATACAATGATGCAATCGCTCTCGATCACTTAAATCCAATTTCCCAGGAGATTGACGACTTCCAAATTCACCGGCTTTCATTATCTTATCCGCCGACTCGGAACCTAAGCCATCAAACGTATTCAACATAAATTGCCTTAATGTGCGAGCGTCCGTTTCTTCGAGCAACCGCTCTAGCAATTCCATGGAGACCTTTTGGACGGAGTTTACACCACCGTAAGCTAAAGCAACTTCTATTTGAAACGGATTTCCACGATACACTGCCGGCGGCCGAGTCGCCGCGACATAAAACTCGCCTGGCACCACTCGATGCAATCCACGCAGCAATAAATCTTCTCCGATGGGCGAAATACAGTCCGTACTGGGGTTCTTAATTTTCGTAACTTGAATCGCTTTGTAAATCGCATCCGCTTGAGAGCGTTCAATTTTCTTAATGCCAGCCCGAGTGGACACGCCTGCTGCTTCACATATCCGCCGTGCAACCGCGGGACTCACTCTTGAAAACGAGCTTGTCAAGAACTGGCTAATCGTGCCCTCTTTTTGCTCTTTGAGCATTGTCATTAGGCGACCAAGTTCAACGCCGTAGGGATGCGGTTTGATTTCCTTGGGCTCCGGCGGCAACTCTGTCGTACTACGACGATATATATGTAAAGTTCCCTCAGGATCATTAAAGTGCAAAGTCACATGTGGATTGGCAATCGCCGTTTGTTCCAAATATTCGTCGACACTGCCGCGGCCCTTTTGATATTTTCCTTCGATCTCAATAGTCACTCGCGTCCCGCTGCGTATTTCTTTCGGATCCTCCTCATCATCCTGAACAGGATAGTGACTCTGCCAATCGATTTTATGTTGGAGAAACTTAGCTCGTCCCTTTTCTCCAGGTGGTATGTCTAAACCATCGCCACGTCCATTGAGAATCTGTGGGTTGTTGGTCTTGGTGTCGATTTGCAATTCATAGTAATGAGCCGGTTTGCGAATCGAAAGTTTGGATACAATTTTGACAGGCTTGCCCGTCGTTAACATGCCGTACATTCCCGCAGCACTAATTCCGATTCCTTGTTGTCCACGGCTCATGCGTAACCGGTGGAACTTTGAACCGTAAAGCAATTTCCCGAAAATCAACGGGATCTGGCGTTTGAGAATCCCAGGTCCATTGTCTTGAACCGCGATCTTAAAACGATCCGGTTCCGTCTGCTCGATGTTAACCCAAATCTCTGGCGTAATACCGGCTTCTTCGCAAGCATCCAGTGAGTTGTCAACAGCTTCCTTGACCGTCGTCAGTAACGAGCGACGGGGATTATCAAATCCCAACAAGTGACGGTTCTTGGCAAAGAACTCACTAACGGAAATTGACCGCTGTTTCGCGGCCATGGACTGAGCGGTACTACGGCGCTTGGTGCGCTTTTTACCACTCGCTTGCACTTGACTAGCCAACTCGACTGCACTCCTTTTACAACATCGGGAATCCGTTCCTTGTATTACTCTGCCTGAAGCAGTGTTAAAGTCTGACGATTATAAGGGTTAATCCGGATTTGGAACAGTTGACTTTGGCCCAAGTGCCACAAGCTGCGGTAATATCACAAAAATACCCTACAAAGATTTACCCCTACAAGTAGAAAAAACCGATTTATTGTATTGAGTAGTTGCGTATGTGTAATCAGTATAGAAACAAGTAATCATTCTACTTGCTAACCCCTAACACAATTTTAGGTGGCTAAGAGTAGGAAAGAGGAGTTTGTTATGGTTCGTAGTAAGTTAATGAATAGCGTTGTTGTCATAGCAGTTGCCGTATTGGTTGGATCAATCGCCTTTGAAGTTCAAGCAGTTGGACCTAAGATCAAATATGCGCCCAAGAAAGCCAAGAAATCGGTAACCGAGAATCCGCAAGAACCCAGTGTTTTACACCAAGTTCCAGCGCCTTCAAGAGTAACCCGCGTAACCCCTACACCTGCTAGACTCTTCTATAACTACTACGCTCCCACCCAAGGTGGAGGAATTCCTGCTGGAATTTACCCAGCACCTCGCCAAGTACCACTAGTTGTGGGGCATACTTACAATACTTACCAGCCACTCATGCCACATGAGTTCATGTACCGCCACTATCGTGCGTACCACCATTACTACAATAATGGAATGGGTTTCACTCGCACGAGCGTCCGTTACCGATAAGCTGGCAAGTCAATATCCGCTAACCCCCCTTACCCTCATTAGGATTAATTGACATGACCACGAACTCGAAATTTATTTGTAGCTTATTTGTTATTGTGATGATTGGCATGTTTGCCACATCTGATACAGTTCAAGCCAAAAAACGCCATCGCGTTAATCAGTGGGAACGCCAACGCGCCAACGTAACACCTTGGAATGGCGTTTATCGTCACCAAGCATACAGCACGCCACTGGCCGTGATCGTTCCTCCAACCGCAACGTCTTCCCGTTTACTCGGTTGGGGCGTTTCCAAAAACGTCGTTGCGCCACTGTACCACCAGTACCAACTTGGTGCACCACAACCAAGCCAAGCTGGTTACGGACCTTATAAGTCCTTGCCGATATACCCGAGCAACAGCGACCAATTTGGCGCGTACTATATCCGGGGACCTTGGTAAGACACTGCTAGCTTCACGCTAAAAGTAAATTTATCGGTTACATTAAACCGCGCGTAATCATTCTCGATTACTCGCGGTTTAATAATTCCTGGAACTTCTTTGTCCAGGCAGCGTTACCCAACCCACTGGTTGCTTTGAGATATCGAATACGTTGGTGTGCTTCCTCGCGCTCACCCAAACGAATATATGTTTCAGCCAACGCAAATTTAGCCGCGTACCATTGATCCGTCCGCGGACGATGCCCCACTAACACACGCCGCCACTGAACTAATGCTTCTCGTAAACGCATCTCATCATTGCTCAACAACAAGGCCTCCGCGTACCGCTGTTGAATATCCCCTCGTTTCAAATTGCGGCTCGCTATTTTAGCATAGAGCGTATATCCACTTTTCGCATTTCCCAACATGATACTCGCATCCGCATGCAATAAATTCCACTGCAAACGGTACTCCACATTTACTTCTCCTAACTTTCCTTGCAATACTGAAATTGTATCGAGTTGCAACTGTGCAATCTGCTGCTGCACGTTCGCCGGGGACGTCTGGGCAATCGCTGCTAACTGCTGCAACATCTCCAACCATCGTTGTGGCGAGCTTTCGCTTAACTCTTGTACTAGTTCACTTGCCTGCCCGCTTCGACCTTGAGCAACCAATGCGACAATTCGAATCGTATTGGCTGCGGACAACCATTTCGGATCCGGTTTCGTATCACCTAACGCCGCGACGTTCAATATCGTCGCAATTTCATCGTACTGGGGTTGAGGCAGTCGCAAGGCAAACCGGCTATAAACCAATGCGGCTTGACGAGACACAGGGTCCCACGATTTCAACCATTGACCGTCATCCGTTGTCATCAACGAATTACAATAATCAATCACTGGTGTCAACGGATGAGGTTGCTGAGCCAATTCCGCATCGTCGTATGCCGCCCATTTCTGATCCCAACACATTTGCAATTGCTGCAGCACGTCAGGAAATTGCGGGTGTGTTGATGCCACTTGCACATATAACGCTATGGCCTCATCCCATTTGCCTTCTCGTTGTACAAATGCACCGAGCCAAACTCGCGCTTGATCCACCGTTGTACCTTCTGAAAAAAACTGCAGATGTTCCTCGAGCAACTGCCTAAACTGCACTTGTCGCTGGGAATCATCCTTCATCACCGCAGCTACATTACGAACTGCAAGCATGTGAATAGTTGCTGCGGTTGGCTGTTTCCGTAGCCTCAAAGCTAAAGTCACCAAACGGTTGATAAATTCATCAAGGTCACCTTGCTGCTGCACGACCAGCGCTGCTTTATACGACAGCTTTAAAGCAACCTCGTTAAACCCATCAGCCAAAGCCAAATCTGCTGCTTTGTCATAGACGTTCACTGCTTCGATAAATTTTTCCTTCCGATACAATTCATCGGCTGTCCGTTCTAAAACATCAAGGTTCGACGGCGCACCGCGGCTACCGGCATGTTCTAGCAATCGCAATTCCGCTCGGCGGCCCCAATACTCACCATGCTCTTGCTCAACCGCCGCGACGGCGGCAACGGTTAACTGCTCCCAGTGTTTACACCGTTCTTCATTCATTTCATCGCTGGCCTGTTGCCACAAACCAATATATGTATCGAGTCTTGCTAAATCTAATTCCGGTGATGTAACACCACTTACGAAACGCGGGCCTGCGAGTAACAATGTGCATTTCTGCAGCTCTTGCTGAGCTAACAATAGCCGCACCTGCTCGGACCGCACACGTAATTGCAATGAAGGTTCGAGAGTGTTCTTTTGCAATTTCTCTAGCAAGCCAGTCGCTGCGGGCCATTGACCCAGTTCACGATGGCAGCCGATTAGCCCAATTTGAATATCAACGACCAAGCCGTCCTCAGCCGCCAATTGTGACAACGGTTGTTTCAAGGCCGATATAGCACGCTGCATTGCCGCTACGCGATCGCCACTGCCCAAGGGATACGTAACTGCTTGGTTACGATACACACTTCCCAAATAAAAGGATAACCGTTGTTTGATCGAGATCAATTCCTGCTGGGAAAGTGCTTCGTCCGTCGTTGTATTCGTCGCCATCGTGAGCTGCACATCCACCTCTTGTAAAAGATCGTTGAGTTTTTTAGCAGCTATTCGCAACTTGCCACGAGCCCCTTGCATTTCCGAGGCTGGGTCACGTGCCACAACCGCTTCGAGCCTGAGAAACTCTCCCTGTTTGGCCAAAACAAGTGCTGCTTGCGTTTTCACAGGGATCGTAAATGAATTTGTTTGTCCCGCGTGAACTGTCACATATCGCGTGGCCGTATCCACCGCTCGGCTCCAAACGGCTGCCCGCTTGTCTGCCGGTAAATTCAATGCTTCTTGTGCCATAGTACGAACCATCTGCACGGTCCATTGCATACGCTCACGAGGTGTCAGATCCTCGCGACCAAGCTGATTGCGACAATGGTACTCGGCGATTTCAAACAAACCCCGTTCCCGTAAGCCACTTAATAGTTGAGCTTCCTCACCGGGCCCCGCGCAGACCTGACCACTCAGCACAATGCTGAGTAAGAGAACTATCAAACTGACCTTGCGGATCGGCAACAACCGAACACTCCTTAAAGCTTACACATACCTAATATCAACACCCAAATGTCTATTGGGCAATCGCAAACTGAATCTTGTCAAAACCTGCGATTCTGGAAATGTCGTACACATCAATAACATCACCCACTGGAACTTCTTCATCCGGATGCAGAATCACCGGCGCGTCTGTCTTAATACCAGCCACCAATTGCAAACGTTGTTTCACTCCGTCCAAACTTAAAACATCTTGACCGTTAACTTGCCAGACTACCTGATCATCTTGCCAGAGAATCCGCACGATAACATCCTCAAACTCCGCTTCCGGCGGCGGACTATCGATAACCTCCGCGTTCCCAAGCTGCTGACTAAGAGAACTCGGTAGTAAATATTCCACAGCATGAAAACTCGCCGTCCACACAAAAAAGACAAGTAACAAAAAAACGACGTCGATCATGGGTGTCATTTTGATTTCAAGGGCACCTTGATCGCGATGGAATACAGAGGGTCTTCTCATCGGGGAGCCTCCATGGCCTGATAGACGGCAAAGGTGACATTCCAAATTCCGACCTTAGCACATGCCAACATGATTGGTCGGACTTTCGCAAATGCAATATTTCGATCGCTACGAATTCGCACCTCCAGCTCACGCCCTTCTTTGCGAATGCGATTGCCCAATTGTTGTTGTAGTTGTGCGGCGGTCACCTGCCGCCCTGCCAACATAAACTCACCAAACTCGGTTACGTTAATCACCACTCGCGGTGCCGTGGTCACTTCGACTTGCTCACCAGAACTTGCTTCCGGTAAATCCAGTTCCAATTGCGTTTCTTGCCTAGCGAGATGGCTTGATACCAAGAAAAAGATGATCAGCAAGAATACAACATCGATCATCGGAGTCATATTGAATCCGGTCTCCTTGGATCGAGCGTATCTTGGCGTCTTCATAATGCGTTTGCCCTAGGGCTAAAATTTACTGTAATAACTAATATGTAATTGAGTCCGATAATATTGTCTTTATGATTGCACAGGCGGGGCGGCTGGAGTTGAACGTTGTTTGCCTCGTGATCGCGCCGCGCGTTTGACTGGTGACATCGTGTGTTGAGCGACATAGGATGCTTCGGCAACCAAGTGGTCAACCCGATTACGAAAAATAGCGAATGCTCCCAACGACGGAATCGCCACGATCAATCCACCCACCGTGGTCACCAGTGCTTGATAAATCCCTTCAGCCAAATCTCCAGCGCCTGCACCACCTTGGGTTGCGGCCACTTGCTGAAATGCAAAGATCATACCCGTAACCGTTCCTAACAGCCCAACCATCGGCGCGATATTGCCAATCACTGATAAGTATTCAATCTTGCGAAACAACCTCGCTGATTGTTCAGCCATCGCATCTTCCATCGCTTTTTCAACCGCCGACCAACCCCCTTCCAGTTCACCTAGTCCATGACTAATAACAAAGCTAAGAAAGCAAGGAGTTTCACGACATACAGCATCTGCTTCGCGGTATTTTCCATTACTCAGTAATTCACGCAATTGCACACCTAATTCAACAGGCATGATCTCCGATGCTCGCAGGGTAAGTATATGATCGACCACGAGGTAGACTGCTGTCAGCGACAACCCGAGCAACAATATCAAAATTGCCATCCCGGTGAGTCCACCGGAAAAGATAATGTCCAGTAAGCCTTTGGTCGCGGGCTCACCTGTCCCCGTAGCGGTGTCTTGAGCGACGGCAGACATACGAATCATCAGGACAAGTAGGCCGGTGGTCACGGCAAGTATAAACCAATTGAACCGTTTCAAAATTTCTCTCCTTTTAATTACTTCTCGCTGTCAGCTTTTAGGGCAAGCTGTAACTGTTGAAGTTGTTTAATCAAGCGACTTGTTTGAGACGCTGCGATAGTGGATTGGTATTTATTTTGTAATTCCCGGCACAGGGTAATGGCCTGAGTCGGTTTGTCGAGTTGTCGCAGCGCTTTAATCGCAGCCAGCAATGACTCAGCATTTAATTGATGTCCGTGCGGAAACAGAATAACAACTCGCATCCAAGTCAACACTGCCAATTCGGATTCACCTTGCTGCTGTTGAAGTTGTCCCAGCACATAATAGGGGCCTGCTTGATAGGCTAACGGTAAACGGTTAATCGCATTTTGCCATCTTTCGAGATCGGCATTTAATGCTACCGGAAGTTTGGTTCGCCAAAGTTGTGCGGTCGCCAGAATTGCAATTCGTTTGTTCGTGTTTAGTTCTAATTGCGTTAGTGCACTGACCGCCTCTGCTCGCATCGATGAAGCCAATAACCAGCTCGCTCCAATCAGCCGGTCATTGAGATCTGCACTATCAAGCAGTGCCATTGCGTGGTTCTGCATGGTCGGAGAGAGAATCAAGGTGTGCCAGACAACGGGAATCACGTCTAGATAGGGTGTCAGAGGATTTGTTTTCCGTAATTCGTTAGCGTAAAACCGTGCCGCGGCAGACCATTTTCCTTGGGCGCGCAAGCACCCTAGAATACGCGCCTGAATTCGTTCCTTTATCCATCCTCGTGTCTCCACAGCATAGGCTTGCCGAAATCCCTTTTCCGCTCGTTCATATTGTCTTTCATGAAACAAATTTTCCGCTTCCTGATACTCCGCCCGCCAGGTCGTCACCATGGTTATGATGCGGTCGGATTCTAATTGCCGTACCCTGCCTGAGGGTAATTTGACGGACATAGCGGTATTTGTATATTCGATAATCTGACCGGACACTTTGAGTTGATTCTCTCGATTGGCGTCCCATACAATCACGAGGTCAGACTCATTTTGCGCAGTAGCTAGCAGCGGCAGGCACAGTATTAGTGCGCTGCAAACATAGCGGCCGAAGTAATGAAGATTGCAAAGCATATATAATTCCACGTACAGGATCACACCGAGGCAAGGTTAACGTATTGGTACTAATTCCCTCAAGTCGACATAAGCGTATTGCCCACCATTTTCACTTGCCAATTGTCGGAGGAAATTTTGCAGGTTCGTTCGTCGACCAATACCAAATTGAATTGTATTAATAGAAGCACGTATTGAGGCGTTTTTTCGTGAAATTCGAGTGAGTTCGCTGGTCGTCAATTGAGGTTCATCAGCATCGGTTAGAAAGAAAATAATATCGGGATTCATTTTAAGGGCGAGATCCAGTGCGGCAATGTGGTTCGTACGGCCATCCGGTTTTATTTGCTGAACAAAATTCATCGCATATTCACGGTTTTCCGACGTGCCATACAGCAACTTGGGCGGTGCGGGAGATAGTGGGTTTAGGGCGACGGGCCGCTCGTTATAGAAAATTACTTGGAACTGATGGTTCTCTTGCAAATCTGCTACGCTTAGCAATAGCTGCTGTTTGGCTGCCGCCATCGGGCGACCCCCGTATCCCGACATTGATCCCGATCGATCAAAGACATAGACAAAGCGCGAACCGGTGCCTTTTGTTCCGAATACGCCAGTCTGTATAGCACCAAATTCACCATTTTTCTGAGTCCGGTTACCCGTTAAATCATCCAAGGAAGGCAACTCTATTTTATCGTCTCCACTTCCATTTAATCCGAACAGGTCCATGTTGGGTAAGCCACCTGGCAAATCAACGTCGGCTCCCTCTGAGTTTTGGCTCTTTGCCGTACTGTTTTTAAGTAACGGCTGTTCAGTGATGTCTGTCTGCTGCATCTCTGTATATTGGTTGTCCGTTGTTGCATCTTGAAAGTATTCAGGCTTGTCACCGATTTGTTCGACTAAAACAATGCCTCCCGACCGCACCTCTTCTTGGGCCGCACCATGAAATGTCGTCGCGGTGAATGACAGTAGCACTAAAACAAAAATTACAGCATGCAGAACGAGGCTGCCTAACAATGCCGCTGGGCGGGCTGATTGGTAATAAAACAAATCATCCGTCGACGAGAGATTTTCCATGAAATCGCGTTGGCCATTACCCACCGGTCCGCGAATCGGAATTGAATCCACGTTCGACATATTTAAATTGTCAGGTGGGTTTTCATCACTCATTCATTGCCACTCCTACTTATTGTCAAACATTCGTAGTCATCCGTCCAATGCTGGCGGATTCGTGGTCCGTTTTACACTTGAATGGGTACCCATAACGGATGCCTATCCGCATAATACATATTCATTAAAACATAAACTATTATAAATGCACATTGGCTTATGGAAATCATTACACATCCACATCCGACGCTGAGCTACAAATCAAAAACAATTCAACGGATCAATTCTGAGTTGCGTGACATCGTTGCCGAAATGTTTGAATTGATGTATGCCGCTCAAGGTGTGGGTCTAGCGGCGAATCAAGTCAATCTGCCCTTGCGATTGTTTATCGTCAATACGTCCGGCGATGCCGAAGAGGGTGAGAAACACGTATTCATTAATCCTGTACTCAGCAAAGGAAAGGGCAGCGAGATCGAAGACGAAGGGTGTTTGAGTTTGCCAGGCGTTTATGGCCCAGTAAACCGCTCCCGCACCATTCACGTCGAAGCATTTGGTCTGCAGGGCAATGCAATCAGTATGGATCTCGATGGCTTGCTTGCTCGCGTCGTGCAGCATGAAACGGACCACTTAGATGGAATCATGTTCCTCGATCGCATGAATCCGCTCAGCTTAAAATCGCTGCAAGCTGATATACAGGAATTTGAGCTCGAGTTTACCAGTCGGCAACTCGGTGGCATTATTGAAAGTGACGAAGCGATCAATGCAAAACTTGCCGAGTGGGAAGATAGATTTTGCACACAACCCGCTTGATTGCCCACGAGACCGTTTAAGAACCAATTGGACACATGAGAAGGAGGTCACATATGCGTATTATTATTATGGGCACCGGTCCCTTCGCTGTTCCAATGCTTGAATCAATTTTAGCCACCGGCCATGACGTCCCCGTCGTCGTAACTCGTCCGTTGCCACCGCCACAAGGTCGTAAAAAACCTGCAGCCAATCCACTGCGCGAAGCAGCGAATCAATACGGTCTAAAATTGTTGGACCCTGCGGACGTTAATGCAGCAAACGTCGTTGCTGAACTCGCTGAATTACAAGCCGATCTATTAGTCGTTTGTGACTTTGGTCAAATTCTCAGCCCCGCCGCACTGGGAGTCACGCCACTTGGTGGAATTAATCTTCATGGATCACTGTTGCCAAAATATCGTGGCGCAGCGCCTGTTCAATGGGCCATCATTAACGGCGATGCCACAACTGGTGTAACGGTCATCCACATGACACCCAAATTAGATGGTGGCCCAGCGCTGTGCCAAATCGAAGTTGCTATTGAAGCAACTGAAACCGCAGAACAACTTGAACATCGACTGGCCGCACTCGGAGCGCCCGCGGTCATCGACGCCATTGAAATTCTAGCTAAGTGGGATCAAACATCCGCGATTGGAACTTTACAAGACAAGAAATTAGTCACCCAAGCGCCTCGACTTCACAAACAACTTGGTAACATCCCTTGGAACAAACCGGCAGCGGCCATCCTCAACTTGCATCGTGGTCTCCGCCCGTGGCCCGGATGCTTTACACAATGGCAGCGAGAAAATGGTAATCCGTTGAGGCTAATCATCACTGAAATGGCGCTCGCCGAAGATTCGTCCGCACATGTCGATGTCAAACCGGGGACCGTAGTTGCCAGTGAGAACAACGACAGCAAGGAGAATCTTTGTGTGGCTACGGGCGCGGGATGTATCAGTATTAGCCGCATCCAACCCGCCGGAAAACGGGTGTTGGAAATTGACGAATTTCTACGTGGTTACCAGCTAAAACCAGGTGCACAGTTGGGTTAAGCAGTCTCCGTGCTGAGGTCGCATGGCGAGTTCAAGCAGGCTTAGGTTAGCACAACCGCTAGATTATCTCGGTGAATAACTTCGTCATAAGGGCAATGGCCTAAGATTTCCTGAAATGCGGTGCTCTGTTGTCCCCGAATTTTTGCGATCTCAGTAGAGTCGTAATTGGTCAATCCCCGTGCCAGTTCAAGACCTTGGTCATTGCAAATCGAAATGACATCACCCTTGGCAAACTCGCCGCTAAATCCAACAATTCCAATCGCCAGCAAACTCTTGCCCTCTGTCTCAATCGCTGTACAAGCACCGGCGTCGAGCACCACTGTCCCTTGCGACTGTGCCGAAAATCGAAGCCAGCGTTTCCAAGGGCTCAGTGTTTTGCCTTCGGCCAAGAATAACGTACCGACCGATTCACCCGCCAAGATACGAGTAATAACATCCGGCGCAAGTCCATTGGCAAGCACCACGTTTTCCCCGGCAGACGTCACCATCTTTACCGCATGCAACTTGCTGCTCATGCCACCTCGGCTCAGCGCGTTATTGGTATCCTCGGCATAACTGAGGATCGTATCATCAACCGCTGCCACCGTCTCAAGAATTTCCGTTTGCTCACCTGCTGGTGAACCCGCATAGAGCCCATCGACATTTGACAAGATGATCAGCAACTGAGCTCCGAGTAGATTAGTGACCAACGCCGCTAAGTGATCGTTATCGCCGAACGTTGTTTGCAGCTCTTCAACGGCAACCGTATCATTTTCGTTCACAATCGGAATGATGTTTAGATTCAACAACTCTAATAGCGTATTACGAACATTCAAATAACTCGCGCGGTCGTCAAGTTCGGTCGCGGTCAACAGCACTTGAGCGGCAATTCGTTGGTGCGTTTCAAACTGCTGCTGATAGGCTTGCATCATCTCGGTTTGTCCAACGGCAGCCACTGCTTGTAACACAGCAAGGTCCGCTGGGCGAATATCCAATTGCAAACGATTCATTCCAGCAGCGACCGCGCCCGAGCTAACGAGAACAACTTTTTTTGACTGCGAGGCGAGCTGACTCAACTGCGCAGCCAAACTAGCAATGCGTTGCGAATCCAGTCGACCCTGTTCATCCGTCAAGACGCGCGTACCCACTTTGACAACAATCGTGTCAGCAGTCGTAGTTACTTCTTGTCGGACAATGTCATTCATGATTTCATCTATGGTTATGCTTGGTTCTAGCAGACAAGCAAATCAACGTGTGCCACAAGTAATGCCTGCTTACAGCGTTTGTCCCGTCCACCGCTGAAACGCTTCGATGGCAAGAAATTCAGGGAGGCCTAAGTCATTGAACTTTTTGGCCGTTCCTTTATTGCGATCTTCGGCACGTTGCCAAAATTCACGCGGATCTGAACCGGGAAACAGTGCTTCGTCCTTCTGGCTTTCATGCATAAAGATCGCTTTGCGTTTCTTCATAAGATGAGCCGGACTCAATGGGACCGTAATATCAATTTCATGGATCGCATATTCGTGCCAGGCACCGCGATACAACAATACGTCTGGTACCGCTTCGTCGTTGTTTAGCATTTGGTGAATTGCGCCCAAGATCACTTCCGCACATACTCGATGCGTGCCATGGGGATCTGACAAATCGCCAGCAACATAAATAATGTCCGGTTGAATTCGTTGTAGTAAACTCACAATTATTGCCTCATCCACATCACCGACTGGTCGCTTTTCTACTGTACCGGTTCGATAAAATGGTAAATCAAGGAAATGCAAGTTATCTTCATCACACCC
This sequence comes from uncultured Planctomycetaceae bacterium, assembly GCA_963934735.1. Taxonomy (GTDB): domain Bacteria; phylum Planctomycetota; class Planctomycetia; order Pirellulales; family Pirellulaceae; genus UBA721. Next base: position 24,185 of record CAWVZW010000017.1, on the reverse strand, counting down.
AACTTCGATCGCGCCCGCTTTTGCTTCACTCCATCGAATCAAGCCTTTAATCTTAAGCACAGCGTCGATGTCGGCCTCGCCAGGTTGCTTCGTACTTAACGATTCACGTACCCGGCGTTCCACATCAATTGACTTGTCGTTTTCGATGCCAAACAAATGATTATATTCCGTCACCAAATCTGCTATCCGCTGAGCATCATGATCGAACACAGCAATATTACCGCTGGTCATGTAAGCCACATGCGTCTCGTGCCCTTCTTCATTGAGTCGAATCAAAGTCCCACCCATGCTAATGACGTCATCATCGGGATGCGGGCTGAAACAAATCACTTTTTGCTGACCTTCGACCACTTGACCGTCATGAATCGTCGCTTGTAGCCAACCAAACACTCTCAATGCCAAGACGTGTGACGGCCCATGTAATCTCAGCAACTGATGTAAATTATGATTGCGAAAATCATCATCCTCTAACTTTGACAGCGCTTTACCTGTTTGCTCACATAACCACACCATGGTTCGCGTGATCATCGTTTCGTCCCACTGAACCGTATCGCTAGTCCAAGGCATGACCACTTCTTGCATTTCACTCGCCGAGGCAGGGTCTAAACAAACCATGGCATTGGCGTGTTCTTGAAGGGCACTAGCGGGAATACGATTGGTAATATCACCCTCAGCTAAATCACGCACAATACGGGCTTTGTGTTCACCCAGTGCCATCAGTACAACTTGCCGAGATTCCAACAAAGTACCCATGCCCATCGTTAAGGCCTGCGCCGGGACATTCTTTTCGCCAAAGAAATCACTTGCTAAACGCAGTCGAGTAATCGGGTCGAGCACACACAGACGCGTACGACTATTCACCCCGGAAAACGGCTCATTGGCAGCAATGTGACCGTTGGAGCCGATTCCCAACAATGCAAAATCAATTCCGCCAGCATCTTGGATCTGCTGCTCAAACGTTTCACAGTATTCTTCAATTGTTTCTCCGTCGGCTTCGCTATCGAGAATATTCACTTGCGAATCTGGAATATTGACATGATTGAAAAACGTTTCCCGCAGCGACCGATACACACTTTGAGCCTGATCTCGCGAAATCCCAAAAAACTCTACCGACACAAAAGCGGATACGTGAGAAAAATCGAGCCCTTCCTCTTTGTGCATGCGAATCAGTTCTCGGTAGACTTGTTGCGGAGTGGAGCCTGGAGCAAGTGCCAGCACAGCACTTTTTTCAGCCGCACTGGCGGCCCTTATGACGTCGGCAATTTTCTGAGCGACGGCAACACTGACAGCCTTGGGAGTGCTATACACTACTACAGGCAGCTTAGGATTAGCTAACTGCAGACCAGCTTCTTGACTTTCATTAATGGTCTCTTGAGAACCCATATCTGTGACTATCCATCTTTCGTTGCGGCTCGTAGCGAAACCCAACTACTTAAAACCATCTAAACAACTTAGTACACTTACCCTACATTACTTTATTCTAGGTCATATTTTCGTTTGCGTAATGACCTTCCATCTAAGGTTCTTTTAGAGAATCGCTTTAGCAATCGTTATAACCATTACCTTCCCAAACTATCATTACAGCCATTAGGGCTTTGATTGCCCGTGGAACTAAAACGCCGCCATTTCTTTACCCAACCAGACATAGAACCATGAACATCATTATTCTCGACACCTATGAAGAACTCAGCATTCGCGGAGCGGGTTTCTTTATCCAAACACTTGCTTCCAATCCGGCTGCGGTGTTGGGGCTAGCGACCGGTAGCACGCCGATCGGCGTCTACCAACAACTGATCGAGCAATACCAAGCAGGCCAGCTTGATTTTTCAGCTGTCACCACTTTCAATCTTGATGAGTACATCGGCCTTCACCGAGATCACCCCCAAAGCTATTACTCGTTCATGCAGCAAGAGTTATTTCAGCACATAAATATATCGCCTGAAAGTATTCATGTTCCTTCTGGTGTGGAAGACAGCTTTGGTGCGTATTGCCAATGGTATGAGGACGCAATCACAGCCGCAGGAGGTATCGACCTGCAGATTCTGGGGATTGGCACTGACGGTCATATTGCGTTTAACGAGCCCGGCACAGCTCTGGGTAGTCGCACTCACCTGACGGACCTAGATCAACAGACCATCATCGATAATGCACGTTTCTTTGGTTCTGCGGATGATGTTCCACGTCGAGCAATAACAATGGGCGTTGCCACCATCATGGACGCTCGTGAAGTCATTTTATTAGCAATCGGTGAAAATAAAGCTGCGGCAATCCAAGCTGCAATTGAAAGCCCTGTGGGCAGTGAATGTACTGCCAGCGCCCTACAAAACCATCCCAACGTAACCTTCCTACTCGATCCGGCAGCAGCTTCATTGCTTACAATCCATTAAAATATCCCTCCGTTGCTTGAGAATAAATCAACCTAAACATAGAATACTTTTTTGGTTAATATCATTTGCTTAACGTGACTAAACATTTTGTGTTTCGAATCTCATTATCTCTCACACCTATCGAATTCGAAAAAGCCCCTTAAGCCCTTTTTGGGCAGCAAACAATATCTATGAGTGAAATCCATCACGAGTGTGGCGTCGCCGCAATTTATCACATGCCATCGGAGGAACCCAGTGAGTTATGCGTCGAGCAAGGCCCTGATGAAATATCACGCTTAATGCCGCGCATGCTGTTGGACATTCAAAACCGTGGACAGCTTGCCGCGGGGATGACAACCTATAATCCCGATCGCAACCAATTAATTGATACCTACAAAGACATTGGTACGGTAAACGAAGTCTTCCGCTTAGCACACCGCGGGAAAAGCGAAGCGTTGATGCAGGAGTATGCGGGACGAGCCGCGATTGGCCACGTGCGATATGCTACGTGTGGACAAGAAGACCGTAGCTATGCCCAGCCGTTTGAACGCCATCACATTCAAAAACACAAATGGTTCTCCTTTGCCTTTAACGGGCAACTAGCCAACTATGCGGAACTACGTGATAAGCTGCTAAGTGATGACAACCACCACTTAGCTCGTGAGACGGATACGGAAATCGTCATGCATGAGCTTTCGCGAGAGATGTCGGGAGATCGCAATCCTTCGCTAATCGACGTCATGCGAAGTGTCAGCAAACGTTTTGACGGAGCGTACAGCCTTGTGCTGCTCAATTCACAAGGTGATATGCTTGTGGCGCGTGACCCTTTAGGAATGAAGCCAGTTTGTTATGCCCGCCGCGGCCCGATGTTTGCAGCCGCCAGTGAAAGTGTCGCACTGCTAAATATTGGGTTTGAGCCGGACGAAGTGAAATCTCTCGAGCCGGGGCATGCCATCACGATTGTCAATGGGGAATTTTCCGTTGAACAGTATGCCGAAACGGTTGGACGAGCACACTGTTTCTTTGAATGGATCTATTTTGCTAATGTTGCCAGCACACTTGATCAACAAAGCGTTTATTTATCGCGGACTGCATTAGGCGTTGAACAGGCCCGCTTAGAACGCGAAGAAAATCTCTTTCCCATCGATAAAGACACGATTGTCGTACCCGTGCCTGACACCAGTAAAGCAGCGGCGGATTCGATGGCTTATGAACTGGGAGTTCCCTGTCGAGAAGGCCTAATTCGCAATCGATACTCGGGACGGACTTTTATCGAAGGTGGCAAGCATCGCCGGAAAAAAGCCGAAACAAAATACACTCCCTTGCGAGAAGTCCTGCAAGGCAAACGCGTTATCCTCGTCGAAGACTCGATTGTCCGCTCCACGACCATGCGAGTACTGTTAGACCGCATCCGTGATTATGGAGGCGCAAAAGAAATACATGTGCGCGTCGCCTGTCCACCAATTATTGCACCTTGCTTTTATGGTATCGACATGTCAACGATCAACGAGCTATTTGCGCCGCACTTTATGGATGGCAATGAATTAACAATCGAAATGCAAGACGCAATGGCAAAAGAATTAAAGGCCGATTCGTTGCGATATCTCCCCGTAGAATCCATTGCGGCAGCCGTTGGATTTGACCGCTCTGAGCTTTGCCAAGCATGTATTACTGGTACGTATCCCACGCCGATGGGGCAACAGCTATACAGCATCGCTATCGACAATGCCAGCAATGGAAATGACACCGCCCGAACGTACGAAGCCGAAACGACTAAGAACTAGCAAGTGCTCGCACCGTTTTACGCTAAGTATTGGCTCGCACAAATTCGCTGCGATAAACAGATTCGTTATGCTTCCTCGTGCGGCGTTCAAAGTGTGTGCGATAATCCATATCAAATTCCGGCTGTTGTTCCTGCACATCGTGGGGGCCGATGAGCTCGTCAAACTGCGAAATCAGTTCCAATGTCGAATCGAAATAATCTCGGACATCCGTCCAAAAATGCAATTTCCCCTCCGGCTTGAGAATACGGACGACATCGCTCAGAAAGTCGGCGTTTAAAACGCGGCGTTTGTGATGTTTTTGCTTCCACCAAGGATCTGGGAAATACACATGGACTGCATGCACCGCAGCTGTTGGTATATATTTATTGCAAAACAGAAGACCATCGCCCTGAATTATCACAGCATTGGCAATCCCAACTCGCTCTAACCGTATCGCCGAATACATCGCGTACTTCTTGCGAATCTCCAACCCAATAAAATTTCGTGTAGGGTTTTCTACGGCTGTTCGCCTTAAGAACAGGCCTTTACCAATTCCTAGTTCAATCTCCAGTGGATTGTCAGCGTTAAATAGATCTTGGATATCCCACTTCTCGGGCAAGGACTCTATTTCAAAATAGTGTTGCGACAAATCAGCTACAGATCTTTGCGGAGGTAAAGCGCGTCGTCCCATTTCACTTGTCTACCTATAGCACAGTTCGACTAGCTCACGTTACGTGAATCCAATTCAGCTCGTAATAAATCCACCGGAATTGGAATGCCACGAAGTGTGCCTTCGCAGGCCAGATTACCATTCACCACGCCTTGAAAATCACAGATGATCATACGATTACGACGGGCTTTCACAAGCCGACAGATAATTACAAATCGTTCGCCCGGTATGACGGGGTCGCGAAAGCGGACATTGTCGAGTCCGCCAAAGCCTAGCATTTCGGATCCTAGCAAATCATGCCGTTGTCCAAAATAACTGCAAGCTTGGGCACAGGCTTCAAGCATAACGACTCCCGGCATCAGCGGCATTCCAGGCATGTGGCCGCGCACCCAGAAATCTTCCGAGGAAATATCTTTGTAAGCAACAAAAATTCCCGCGTCGATATCGTCATGCACAATCGCTGTTAACTGTTCCATTTCAAATCGCTGGGGGTTTGTTTGACGAATATCGTCAATGCCCGCAGTGGGATTATCAAAATCAACCAGCGAAAGATCAATAAATAAGTCTTTGTCTGCCAAAATAACTCTCTCTTTTACGAAACAATATCAGGTTTTGATATGCTTGCGTTTGGCCTTGCGAGCTTTCGAGCTAGCGGGACGACGGCCGTGATTGGCCTTTTTGATTTTGTGATGTGGTTTTGCCATGACTCTTTTCCCTCAGTCTAAATCTAATTAAACACCGTTGGTGTTACTTATTAGGTGGATAGGCGAGTTAAACGTAATAAATACGGCTGCGCATATGTAGTAATATCGCCAAAGTTATAAGTTCTTTAGAATATCACGCGATAGATAATATGCAAAGGCACAAACTGGGCTTGGTGGGGCAAAATACCGACGATTTGGCATACAAATCAATATCGTCATCCACCGACTTCCAATACGACCCTGTGCTTTAATAGATGCGGACGCGCTCAGTTGGGTGTACAATTACTATTCTCTTGAGATGTTTTTTATCCCATGTTCTTGAATATCAACAACATTAGTTGCTACTACCTTCGTTAAAGCTCGCAAATATTATGTACCTAAAAATGGCACAACGATTGTTATTTAACACCAACAAACGTCTATTATGGAACCTCGCGTACAAGGCGGGCTTCAAGGGTATTCGGTCGGTACAAAAGCATAAAAAACGCCTTAAGAAGGGCGAGTTCTTTCCACCATTCCTTTATATATCCATTACCAATAGCTGTAACTTGCGCTGCCAAGGATGTTGGGTTGACGTCGCAGCCAAGCAAGAAAAGATCGACGTCGCCAAGATGGACGATATCATTGGCCAAGCCAAAGAAATGGGTAACGCTTTTTTTGGTATCCTCGGTGGCGAGCCTTTTATGCATGGCGAGATCCTAGAAATTCTAGAACACAATCGTGATGTCTATTTTCAAATATTCACCAATGGCCACTTCATTACTAAGGAAATCGCTCAAGAACTAAAGCGACTTGGCAATGTAACACCTCTAGTCAGTGTCGAAGGTAACGAGATCGTTTCCGACGAACGCCGTGGTCAGTTACAAGTCTATAACCGAACCATGGCTGGATTGCAAAATTGTCTCGACGCCGGATTACTTACCGGTGTCTGCACCAGTGTCTGCCAAACAAACTACGAGGACCTTGTGAGTGAAGAGTGGATTGACAACCTGATTGACCTCGGCGTGATGTATGGCTGGTACCATATTTATCGCCCCGTTGGCCCTGAGGCCTGCCCGGAACTAGCACTCACACCCGAACAACAAACCAATGTTCGTAAGTTCGTAGTCGAAACACGCGCCCGTAAACCCATCGTGATGATCGACGCCTACCATGACGGTGAAGGTAATGCTCTGTGCCCTGCGGCAACAGGTTTCACTCATCACATTAGCCCTTGGGGTGATATTGAACCTTGCCCGATCATTCAATTTGCATCCGAGTCGATTTATGATGAGCGCCCATTGAAGCAAGTATTTAATGAATCCGAATTTTTAAAAGACTTCCGGAAAGTTGCCGCGGAAAGTACTCGCGGTTGCATAGTCCTCGAACGCCCAGATTTATTAAAAGATCTAGCCGAACGACATGGTGCGCGAGACACCACGATCCGCAAAGAAGCATTGGCGGAACTCGACGAAATGGAAATTCGCCCTTCACAATATAACCCTGGCAATGAAATCCGCGAAAAGAACTTGGCCTATCGCTGGGCCAAGAAATTCTGGTTCAACGATTACGGTGCCTATACGCAACATTTCAAAGCTGACGAGTGGATCGATACGCGAACCGATAATCCACAAAAGCCAACGAAGTAACTCGCCGCTGCTGAAAAATATGCTCTCCCCGTCTTTGCGATTGTCATGGCAACTACTACCGAATCCATAACAACTTCGCGTCTACATATAGCGCACAAGACCGCTCGTGATTATTTGTTAGAGCAACGCCAGGGTCGTAATCATTGGACCGGGCAACTTGCCGCTTCGTCGCTATCGACTGCCACTGCAATCAGTGCTCTGGCCCTCGTTTGGCAACACTATCAGGCCACAACTAACGAGCCGGATTTGTCGACAAATAATCAACTCTCACAAGTCATCGACAACGGCCTCGTCTGGCTAGCAAATCATCAAAACCAAGATGGTGGTTGGGGCGACACCAACCTTAGCTATTCCAATATTTCCACAACGCTCTTAGTCATCGCCGCTTTTAAACTGGCCGACCAAGAATCGTCTAACGTGAAATTGCTACAAGCCGCTCAAGAATATGTCGACGACATCGGCATTGAAGAGGGACTACGAAAGCGATATGGAAAGGACAAGACGTTCGCGATTCCGATCCTCGCCAATGCCGCGCTGGCCGGCATGGTGTCCTGGAAAAAAGTTGCGGCACTCCCATTTGAACTCGCCTGTTGTCCACCCGCCGTTTACCGGTTTCTCAGGCTACCGGTGGTAAGCTACGCTATTCCGGCATTAGTTGCGATTGGCCAAGTTCGCTTCCTCCATCGACGCCCTCGCAATCCTATAACATGGCTCGTTCGCAAACTCACATTAAACAAAAGCCTCAGGGTTCTTCAACGCATCCAACCAACAAGCGGAGGATATCTAGAAGCAATTCCGTTAACTTCGTTTGTGACAATGAGCCTCGCTGCGACCGGACGCGCACATCATCCGGTAACGAACCAAGGCGTTAAATTTTTGCTGAACACGGTTCGCGATGATGGTAGCTGGCCAATTGATTCGGATTTGGCAACGTGGAATACTTCGTTAGCAATCAAAGCCTTGAATCAAAATGAAACAGATGTCGCTAAGCTTGACGCGACCACATGGTTGTTGAGTTGCCAGCACACAGAACGTCATCCCTATACCGGAGCTGACCCTGGCGGATGGGGCTGGAGTAATTTATCAGGTGCAGTTCCTGATTGTGATGATACACCAGCCGCACTCTTGGCTATTGACGCCATTCGACGATCCGATAGTTTTTCCGCGATAGATTTTCCGCAATTGAACACTGCCGCCATGGCCGGCGTTACCTGGATGTTAGGTCTGCAAAACCGTGATCATGGCTGGCCTACGTTCTGTCGCGGATGGGGCACTTTGCCTTTTGACCGTAGCGGTGCGGACTTAACGGCAAATGTATTGCGCGCCCTGAAAGTTTGGGAGCAAGAGATACTAGCTCCGGATGGGCCGTTTCATGGTAAACCAGAAAAGCTACAACAACTTATCGAGAATGCTTTCGCGTACCTGCGAGGCAAACAAAACGGCGATGGCAGTTGGTTTCCACTGTGGTTTGGTAATCAAGATCGCAGCGATGAAGAAAATCCTGTTTACGGAACTGCCAAAGTCTTGTTGGCTTATCATGCGTGGGGAAAATCTGAAGACCCAATGGCGCAACAGGGATATCAATGGCTCGTAAATCAAGCAAACAGCGATGGTGGTTGGGGTAGCGGCGTCAACAACTCCCGCAATGCCGCCGGACAATTATGTATCAACCGCTCAGGAAGTGGCGTAGAAGAAACTGCGCTAGCCATAGAAACACTACTGACAGCACCAAAGTCCGAATTAACTCAAAATACGGTGAATAAGGGTCTTGAGTGGATGATTCACAGTGTAGAGAATGGTAGTTTCAAGGACTGCAGTCCAATCGGGTTTTACTTCGCAAAACTGTGGTATCATGAACGTTTATATCCCGTCATTTTTACGGTTTCTGCTTTAGGGGCTGCCATGAAACGACTGGATCAACACAAACCGAATTAATCGAAACACCCATATCAACCAAACATTCAAGGATTTTTGAATTTGGCTTCTGCATCATCAACTGGTGACGACACGAAGATACCAGCTGACATAACCCCGCCTAAACGCAAATCGGGGCGCCGCAAAACATCTCACCTCAAACAGGTGCCAGAGCCTCAATCACTGCGCGATGAAATTCGGAACCGTTGCCGGGAGATTACTAGCAAGATTGATAAAACTCGTCCAATGACCACGGAAGAGATGGAAGTCGTTGTGCGACAAATCCTAACGGACATGGAACTCGAAGAACATTTCATCGGTTGGACCATGGTTATGTTCGCCTCGGAATTTTGGCGAGACCAAGTAGCCGCTGTTCCACCATCGCGACGATTGTTTTTGTTGCCACATTGTCTAAAACACTCCGAAGGCTGTCCAGCTGACTACGATCAGTTCGGTCTGGATTGCAAAACTTGTGGCGCCTGCAGTATTGCTGATTTCCGCGGATTGGCTGAGGACTTAGGCTATCGAGTCTTAGTTGCTGAAGGGTCACCGATCGTCCTCAAGATTATAGTTTCTGGTTATGTCGACGCCGTCGTCGGAGTTGCTTGTCTCAACGTGCTTGAAAAAGCGGTCGATAAAATATTACTTGCCGGTATCCCTTGTATGGCCGTACCGCTGTTGTCCGATGACTGTCGAAACACTTCCGTTGATGAACAATGGGTCGATGAGATGATCCGCTTGGAATATGACAATTCCACACCACAGACCTGTACTTACATGCATTTAATGCGAGCATCTGAGGCGTTGTTTGATCCCGATAAGCTTGAAGAAATCATCCCCCGTATTCGCGGATCACTACGCATCGACGAAAACTCCAATGCCGCAAACTTAGCAGCCATGGATCCCATTGGTGCGACCGAAGCTGTTGCCTATGATTTTCTGAGCAAAGGCGGAAAACACTCGCGGCCGTTTATCACGCTCGCGACCTACGATGCCCTGACCGGAGGGCGAGCCACACAACGTGACGGCGACAAAACAATCGCCGGTTGGACAAATTCGATTAAGCGCACAGCGATGTCAATCGAAACATTCCACAAAGCATCACTCGTCCATGACGATATCGAAGACGATGATCCGTTTCGCTATGGTGAAAAAACCATTCATCACCGTTATGGAACTCCAACCGCTATTAATATCGGCGACTATTTAATCGGCATGGGGTATCGCTTCGTTAGTACCGAATCAGCAACGCTCGGAGCGGATGTAACAGCCGATATCTTAGACGTTTTAGCAGAAGCACATACTCGCTTATCCGAAGGACAAGGCGCGGAATTATTATGGCGAGATGCCCTAGATAAACGCCTCAAGCCTATCGACGCCTTGAAAATATATGCTCTAAAAACATCACCAGCATTTGAAGCTGCGATGTTGTCAGGCATCCGCATGGCACAGCCCATCGATGAGTACCGACAACCCGTTAAACAGTTCGCACGAAACTTAGGTGTCGCGTTTCAAATTCTCAATGACCTGTCGGACTGGCAAGGCGACGACTTCAATAAAATGGAAGCGGGCGGAGATGCACTAGGTGGTCGACCTACCCTGCTGCACGCTCTCGCACTAGAAACGCTAAGTGAATCCGATCAAACTGAACTGCTTGAATTAACAGCCGCCGGAACACATGCACCCGCCGAGCGAATTCAACGTATCAAAAGTTTATACGAGAAAGCGGGAGTGTTCGAACTCGCGGATCGCTTGATCGATAAACACCAAGCTCGCGCCGAAGCGGTTGCCGATGACATCCAACCCGAGGACCTCCGTCGTTTGATGTATTTTCTCATCGATTCGATTCTGGAACGACCCGAAATTTCCGCACCACAAGTTACAACCATACCGATTGTTAATAATGTAGCAATCGAACAAGAAGTCGCGACGGCAGATACCATTAACGACTAACGCTCCAACCTGCCTGCCTGCCTGCCTGCCTGCCTACCTACAATCGCAACAAAAACATTTACTCCTAAACGCACCTATTGTGACCCAGCAAATTCCAGCTCCGGATCTTGATACTCTGCTTCATCTTTTCTACCAAGACACTGCTGAGTTTGGCGTGATTGAAGCGATCTCTGCCGCTGACATGCCGACCGTTGCTCGAAAATTATTGAACCATGAACACCACATGACGGTAACGGTAGAGGATCATCATCATTGTGAAGTTGATGTTCAAGTGCTTGAGACTTTGTTCACTGGGCAAGCTTACAGCCGCAAAATCTTACTCTCAAAACAAACCGACCGTACGGTCGTTCAGTTCGGCATCGTTCGTTTGAATTTTGAGTTCCTCGCAACCCATATACAACAAGAGATCCTGGCAGAAAACACGCCGCTTGGTAGAATCTTGATCAACCACAATGTACTGCGACGGGTCGAATTGTCCCAGTTGTGGGAAATCCAAGTGGGTCAGGATCTAGCAGAACTATTCTGCGTTTCACCTAACACAATCGTTTATGGCCGCACGGCGTGGATCTATTGCAATGGTGAACCAGCCATTGAACTGCTCGAGGTTGTCACCTCTGCAGCTTAAGACAACTACTCTGCATTAACCATCGTCCCTAATTCTGTTTGAACAACATGACATCACCCGCTTTTAAAGACGAATATGATTGCATCGTCATCGGCGCTGGTCCGGGTGGATGCGCGACTGCGGCAATGGTCGCACAAGCGGGTTATGAGACGCTGCTGATCGAACGCGAAAAACTACCACGATTCCATGTGGGTGAATCGCTAATGCCTGAGGCGTTCTGGTGTTTTGAACGACTCGGCATCCTCGATAAAATGCGCGAAAGTGATTTCATCCGTAAAAAAAGTGTGCAGTTTGTTAGTCATAGCGGCCGAGAGTCCAATCCATTTTTCTTTGAAAAACATGATCCGCGAGAAAACTCTACGACGTGGCAAGTTGAGCGAGCGGAGTTTGACAAATTGCTGTATGACAATGCTGCCGAACACGGCGCGGAGTGTCGAGATGAAACCCGAGTGTTGGATGTGCTGTTTGAGGGAGATCAAGCAAACGGAGTGACCCTGCAAACAAGCGACGGCGAAAAACACTCAACCGCTTGCAAAGTCGTCGTGGATGCGACTGGGTTAAGTGCCCTCTTGGCAAACAAAATGGGGCTCAAACAAGACGATCCTGATTTGCGTAAGATCGCAATTTGGTCCTATTTTGAAAATGCTAAACGGGAAGCCGGCCCGCACGGTGGAGCAACAATCATCTTGCACACTGAGAAAAAGGATTCTTGGTTTTGGTTTATCCCGTTACGTAATAACATTACGAGCATTGGAGTAGTTGGTGATCGCGACTATATGCTAACGGGACGCGGTAAACCGGAGGAAATTTTTGCCGAGGAATTGGAATTATGTTCCGCGCTGCAGGCGAGATTGGACCAAGCAACGGCAACTGAAAAATATCGAGTTGCACGGGAATTTTCTTACACGACGAGTAAACAGAGCGGTCCAGGCTGGGTTCTAATCGGCGATGCCTTTGGTTTTATAGATCCCATTTATAGTTCCGGTGTTTATTTTGCGCTCAAGTCAGGACTCCTCGCAAGCGATGCCATCGTTGCTGGATTACAAGCCGACGACATCTCCGGCGAACAGTTGGGAAATTGGATAGCCGGATATGGTAAAGGGACCCAGTGGATTCGCAAGCTAGTCGATGCTTACTATGTGAATCCATTTAGCTTTGGCCAGTTCTTGAAAATGCACCCGCAATATACGGGCGACCTAACCGATCTGCTAATCGGCCGTATTTTTCACGAAGGAGCTGGCCGTATTTTCGATGATATGGACCCCGCCATCAAAAAAGCAAACGCCGGCGAACATGAATAATCTCAAAACAATCCGTTGAACAAATTTGTTGTTGCAGCATAAAACTCACCGCCTACGCCCCTAGGTGTGCCCGATTACGTTAAACTAGTTGTTTGGCATTGGTAGCTGCAAAATCCTTTGGGTGAAAATAAATCCTATGAATAAACGTTGGGGGAAATGCATCATCATTGGGCTCGTTTGCCTGCTGATCGTTCTGCATCACGATATCTGGAACTGGGATAATAAAGACCCTGTCTTTGGCTTCATGCCCATTGCGTTGGCATGGCATGCCGGAATTTCAATCAGTGCCAGTCTGGTTTGGTATCTAGCAACGCGTATTGCTTGGCCCACTTTTGAAGACGACGAACCGTCATCCAGTATGACTTCCGAGGATGCATAAATATGACACCGCTAATCATAATCTCCATCTATTTGGCATTACTGTTAGGACTGGGATTCTTCTCTAGCAGACTGTTCCGCGGCACGAGCAAGGACTATATGCTCGCGAGTCACAGCATCGGACCATTCATGCTACTGATGTCCCTGTTCGGCACAACCATGACCGCCTTTGCGCTCGTGGGATCAACCGGTGAGTCCTTCAAGGAAGGTGCTGGCGTCTACGGACTGCTCGCATCCTCAAGCGGAATCATCCACTCGCTTTGCTTCTTTGTGCTCGGCGTAAAACTTTGGAGCCTTGGTAAAAAACATGGCTACACTACACAGATTCAATTTTTCCGTGATCGACTCGAAAGTGATCGCATCGGGATCCTGTTGTTCCCAATCCTTGTCGGCCTGATCATCCCCTATCTGCTCATTGGTGTAATGGCTTCAGGAACAGTTATCAACAGTATCACCGAAGGCGCCTTTGACACTGCCTTTGCCCAATACGACTACGGTGTTCCACCTTGGCTCGCTTCGCTAGTCATTTGCCTCGTCGTGCTTATCTACGTCTTCTTTGGAGGGATGCGTGGAACTGCCATTGCCAATACCGCGCAAACAATTGTGTTTATGATTCTCGGCTTGATCACGTTCGTCATCATCTCCGATAAACTTGGGGGCCTCGAAGAGTCAACCAATAAAGTTCTTGCCAAGAACCCATCAAAAATGATGCGGTCGGTCGATCCAGCAGATATTGACACCTATGAAGACAAATACAAAAAATGGATCGTGTTTGCTCAATACGAGTATGCCAAGCAATACAAAGGCCTGAAACTTGATCCTGCAGATGAGAAAGCTGCCATTGCAGCGTTTCCAAAGGCTGGCCCTGCTGGTTATTTAAAGAAAACACGTGGACCAGCTATCTTTGCAAAGAAAGCTGGCTTGCTGAGTAACCTCTCGATTCTAGATCAGAATTTGGCGTTGTTAATACAAGACAGCCGCTATGAAATGCCCACCACCAAAGGTGCAGTGAAAGTTGCAATGGATGAGCGAATTTCAAATTCAAGCATAATGACGCATCACGATATTATGGCCTTTCCACGATTGTCAGGAACCGACCGTGAAGGCTTAACGATTTTCGCTAAAAATGTTGGTCATCCCGATAGACCTGCGGCCAGTGGCAAAGGTACTAATTGGACCCGCAAGAAAGCCAAAGGCGTTTTCCGGGCAACACACTGGGCGCCCGATCCACCACATGGCATGGACCCTTGGAAATTCTTGACTTATTTCTTTGTCCCGCTTTCTGTCGGTATGTTTCCCCACTTATTCCAACATTGGCTGACGGCTAAAAGTGCCGATAGTTTCAAGCTAGCCGTGGTTGCCCATCCGATCTTTATCATGATCGTCTGGGTGCCGTGCGTTCTATTAGGTGTCTGGATGACTAGTGCGACAGACCCTATATCCGGGGCCCCTATAATCGCTGCGCATTTCCCTCCTAATGCGGTATTACCCGCAGCTGTAAAAGCACTGACAGGTCCACTAATGGCTGGGTTGTTAACCGCTGGAATCCTCGCGGCAATCATGTCCTCGCTCGATAGTCAATTCCTATGCGTGGGTACGATGTTCACGACAGACATTGTTTCGCATTACGCAGGTAAGAAACGATTTACCGACAAACAATTGATTACGATTGCACGAGTGTTTATTGTGTTAATCGTCGCGCTAACATATCTGTTCTCATTATTTGAACCGCGGCGAGTCTTCACACTTGGCGTCTGGTGCTTCAGCGGTTTCTCAAGCCTGTTCCCATTGATTTTGGCAAGTCTGTATTGGAAGCGACTAACCAAACTTGGTGCCTATGCAGCGATTTTGGCGGCCGCTGTATCATGGATCTACATGTTTGCCGATGCCAATTATGCAGCAAATGCCGACTATACAGTTTTTGGTGTAATGCCCGTTGCCACCATGATCGCGATGACCACAATTGCGATGATTGTTGTCTCGCTCATCACGCCACCACCGAGCAAAGAAACGCTCAATAAATTCTTCCCCGCAGAAGAGTGATTCCTGATTTCACGTGTTTAGGAAAATTCGTGTAATTTGTAGTCGTAATTCATGGTCGTTTTCTTCCATTTGCCCTTGTGGGCAACCGACCGTAACTTAGAATTGATTGTTTCCCTCCTCCATTTACCTACACGTGTAGGTTAGTCCAAGGGACTGGAACCGAGTCCTGGGGAGGCGACGAGCGTAAAATAAGTGGTCAGCCAAGCTGGCTCGTTCAGGAGTATGAATAAATGGCACCTTTTGCAGGTAACAAGGCGCGTAAGCGTAGTAAAGTAAGATCACGATCACGCAAGAAAGATCCAATCTTTGTAGATGGCGTCCGTCCTCGTCCAATGTTTGTGGATTACAAGGACGTCGAACTGCTCAAAAAACTAATCAATCGACACGGTCGTATCGTTGGCCGCCGCAAAACTGGTTGTACAGCAGCAAGTCAACACGCTGTGACGCAAGCTGTTAAACGAGCTCGATTCATGGCTTTGCTTCCATACGAAGACGTATGATCCGAGTCGGCAATTGAAGCCGCTAAAAAACAAACGAAACGCACGATCCGTCAAATGATCGTGCTTTTTTTGTACCATAACATTACCCCACTTCGCTGCTTCCGAACTATAATGCACCCATGGCTGAGACATTCCAAACTACTAAACGTGTCGAATTTCGTGACACCGACGCAGCGGGCTTAATGCATTTTTCGACCTACTTCACTTATATGGAGGAGGCCGAACATGAATTATTACGGAGCCTCGGGACTAGTGTCATCGTTGCTAATGAAGGACATTCCCTAAGTTGGCCTCGTGTCGCTGCAACTGCGGAATATACAGCCCCGGTACGGTTTGAAGATGAACTCCTAATAGAGATTTCTATTAGCCGGCTAGGCACCAGCAGTGTCACGTATCAACACACGTTTAGCGTTGCTGGTAAACCAGTGGCTAGCGGCAGTATCACAACCGTCTGTTGTAAAATCACCTCTAGCCAAGCTCCTACTGCACAAGAAATTCCAGCAGAACTTCGCACGCAACTCGAATCATACCTGCAGCACTCGACAATCGAGTAACAACTATCAAGTCCCACGTACCCAATATCATGCCAGCGTATCTACAGGAACTAACGATTCGCCTCGCAACTTCGCTGGGTCATGTTGATGATAAAACGCGACAACGTCATACCGATTGGATTTGGAGTTGCCAGCAAAGCGACGGTGGCTTTTCCGGGCGGGAAGGTGGCAGCGATTTATATTACACCGCATTTGCACTTCGAACACTTGCGATGACTGGCGAACTGATCGGTGATCCCGCCCAACGAGTTGCTCAATATTTAATCTCGCAACTCACCACCGAGCAATCAATCATCGACCTCGCTTCGCTCATCTACGCGGCCACGTTGTTAGACAACGCTGCCGGTATCGACATCTATGAAAAAGCTCAACCAAATTGGCGCGACCAATGCTCTGATTACTTCGAAACATTACGTCGCCCAGACGGCGGGTACGCTCGTACAGCCGAAGGGGGTAGCAGTAGCACATACAACTCGTTCTTAGTTTTACTCTGCCGTGAGTTGATTGAACGACCGCTGGACAACCCCGAGCACCTCATTGAATTCATCATGTCGCAACAAAGTGATGAGGGTGGCTTCCGAGAAATCCAAGTGCAAAAGCGTGGTGGTACAAATCCCACAGCGGCGGCGATCGGTGTCCTCAAAATTCTAGCTGCATTGCCGGATAAAGTTGTCACGCAAACCGTTGAATTCCTCGCAGAAATGCAGAATGATGAAGGCGGTTTGCGAGCCAACTCACGGATTCCGATTGCCGATATTTTGAGTAGCTTTACCGGTTTTTTGACACTTCAAGATCTCAATGGCGATTCGGAAATCGATAAACAACGACTAATGCGGTATGCTAGTAGCTTAGAACAAATAGGTGGTGGTTTTTTGGGCGCCGTTTGGGACGAAGTCTGTGACGTCGAATATACGTTTTATGGGCTCGGTACCATCGCGCTGTTAACAAACCCATAAATTAACAATTTTTCATTTTACAACTTCAAATTACCTGCAACATTATCACCCTAAGTAACATTTTAATATGACTACCCTCGTTGCTAAAAATCTATCCAAACATTATCCCACTCGTAGTGAACCTTTGAGGATCTTACACGATCTTAATCTCGAGCTCTCTGCCGGCGAAAACGTTGCCATTGTTGGGCCCAGCGGATCCGGCAAAAGCACGCTACTACATATACTTGGTACGCTAGACACACCGAGCAGTGGAACCGTCCTTTTCGACGGAGATGACCCCTTCGCCATGGACGAACAGACTCTCGCAGACTTCCGTAACAAAAACATTGGCTTCATATTCCAAGAACATCATTTGCTGCCCCAGTTAAGCGTCTTTGAAAATATCTTGGTTCCAACGCTAGCGAGTGGTAAACCAACAGCTGCTGATATCGAACGAGCAGAAGAACTTATCGAACGCGTCGGTCTCACCGATCGCAGCCATCATCGACCGGCGGAATTATCTGGTGGTGAACGAGAGCGAGTCGCAGTCGCTCGCGCACTGATAAACAAACCGATGCTGCTGCTTGCTGATGAACCAACCGGTAACCTCGATCATGAAAATGCTCGGCAAATCGGCGAGCTGCTGTTAGATATCCAACGCCAAGAACAAATGATTTTAGTCGTCGTTACACATAGTCAGGAGCTATCGCAAAAACTCGACCAGCAACTGGAATTAGCCGCCGGCCAATTAACTCCGCTAGCGGAGTAACGCCCTGCACATTTAAGAGATAACTTAATACTATGGTTCAATGGCAATTCATTCGTCGCAGCCTAATTCACCACTGGCGCATAAATTGCGCCGTGGCACTAGGAGTTGCTGCAGCCACTGCCGTCCTCACAGGCGCCTTGCTCATTGGCGATAGCATGCGGGGCAGCCTCAAGGACCTTACACTTGGTCGACTCGGGCAAATCGACGAGATGCTTATTACCCAGCACTTTTTTCGAGAACAGATCGTCGCGGAACTACAAACTGAACCTAATTTTAAACAACACTACCAAACAGCGACTGGAGCTATCTTGTTTCCGCAAGGGACCTTGCAAGCCGCTGAGTCCGAAAACCAAGTGGATGCTGTCTCACCCGTAGCCGGTAATGTTTTGGTGCTGGGAGTGCGAAAGGAATTTTGGCGGCTTGATTTAACCGAACGAGAATATTCCATCCATCCGCTGGATGATCAAATTGTCCTCAATCAAACACTCGCGGACGAATTACAGGTGAACGTCGGTGATCTTGTCACTCTGCGACTGCCCGCCAATAAACAAGTCAGTGCTGACAGTTCGCTAGGTAACAACGAAGATCGCATTCGCAGTATTCCGCGACTCGTCGTCTCGGCGATTATTCCCGCAACTGGTTTTGGTAGATTTTCACTTTCACCCTCTCAGCAGTCTTCCTTAAACGCCTACGTTAATCTCTCCGGATTACAAAAAGAACTGAAACAACAAGACAAGGTAAACACCATCCTGGTTGCCTCCGGACAAATTGATCACCCTCCCAATGACGCTGCTAGTGCAGCGCTGCAATCCGCGCTGAAGCCAACGCTCGAGGATTACGGGTTACTGCTGAATGAGGTAGCGTTGGAGTTTAATCCAAACCACAGTGATCCCCAATCAGAAATGACGACTGTTTTGCAATACCATAGTCTTTCCAGTCAACGAATGATGCTCGATGACCCGACCGTCGCCATGGTTGAACAAGCGGGTGAAAATCCATCACAATCCGTTCTGACGTATCTCGCCAACGCCATGATGAAAGTCCCGTCTGACGCGACGCCCCAGCCTGCAGGTGGAACAGTCACTGAAAAACGTACGGCACAGCAGTACGGTAACATCACACCCTATTCACTTATTACCGCAGTAGATTCTACAGAGGCACTTGGACCGTTGCTCCATGCAAACGGAAAACCGATCGTCATAGGTGACAACCAAGTTGTCATTTCCGATTGGCTCGCCGACGATTTACAAATCACAAAAGGGGATTGGTTGCGGGTTGATTATTTTGACCCCGAAACGACACACGGTGAGCGAGAAGAATATTTTATAGACCTTGAAGTCCAAGATATCTTGTCGCTGACCGCGCCTCGCAGACCCTACAGCCGCCGCAACGTCGCTATCTTCGAAAACCCGCCAACACTGATAACAGATCCAGCGTTAACACCCGCGGTACCCGGAGTTACCGATCAAGCGTCGATCGATGACTGGGATTTACCATTCCCACTTGTTTATCGAATTCGCGGCCAAGATGACAACTATTGGAACAACCACCGTACGACCCCCAAAGCGTTCGTCAATCTAACAGTC
Organism: uncultured Planctomycetaceae bacterium; assembly: GCA_963934735.1. Classification (GTDB taxonomy): domain Bacteria; phylum Planctomycetota; class Planctomycetia; order Pirellulales; family Pirellulaceae; genus UBA721. Next base: position 4,496 of record CAWVZW010000017.1, on the reverse strand, counting down.
GGGCAACGAATGTGGGGCAGCCGTTTCGGAAATGTTACCAGCGTCCGCTTTGCCGACGACAAACAAACCGATTTCCTTGCGGCGTTATTACAACAAGCAGCCCACGACGCGGACAAAGGAAATAATTTAGATATGCAATTTGTGGCCGTTAAACGTAATGGTTTGGCTGCGTCCAGCGGTTCAACACCCTTTGATGGTTTGTTCCTCGGCCTTAGTTTGTTTGTCATTGCCGCTGCCCTAATGCTTATTGTTGTATTGTTTCGATTAGGAATACAGCAGCGTGCCAGCCAAATCGGATTATTACTGGCTTTGGGACTCAGTCGTAAACAAACCATTCGAATGTGGGTCGGCGAGGCGGCAATCGTCGCAAGTGTCGGAGCGTTTATTGGATGCGGATTAGGCATTGGCTATGGGAAAATAATGCTGGCTGGCCTCAGCACTTGGTGGGTTGATGCCATTGCTACCTCATTTCTAGAATTTCATATTTCGCCGCGCAGTTTGGTGATTGGGTATTTGCTGGGTGTCATCATGTCCATTGCCACCATTGCGTGGGCTATCCGCGCGACTAAGGCAGTAACTGCTTGCCGATTACTTGGAGGAAATACGGAACCCCCGCTTTCAGCAAGCCCCATAAATCAAACACGATCCAAGTGGATTGCAATCGCTTTGCTGGCGGCAGGAATTTTACTTGCTGTTGTGGCCGCCATGCCAGGTTTGGGTGACCGCCTCGGCAACGAAGGGCAGGCTGGCGCGTTTGTGGGGGGTGGCTTCAGCGTGTTATCCGCACTGCTGCTATTGATTCGACAGTATTTACGTGGCGGCTGGAAAGCTAAGTCCATACGGAACATTTCACAACCTCTTGCTTGGCTCGCTGCACGTAACGCTGGGCGCAATCCCAGCCGTAGCACGTTAACAATCGGCTTAATGGCAATGGCTACCTTTCTGCTAATCTCGATGGGATCTTTTAAACTTAGCCCTTCAGCAGCAGGAAAAGGCGGGTTTGATTATTGGGGATTAAGCTCAATGCCAGTTTATGAAAATCTAGGTCAAGACGATCTACGAATTTCAGTTTTAGGGAAACAGCGGGCGGCACAATTGGAAAACGAATCCATTCAATGTTTGCGTTACCGAGATGGCGACGATGCGAGTTGCTCAAATGTGTATCAAGCCAGACAACCACGAGTCTTAGGAGTGCCACAAACTTTTGTCGATCATTATGACACCGACGCCAATAGCACAACTACCATAACACCGTTTACTTGGGCTACTCAGGCCGGCGGAGACGCAATGCAACAAAATCCTTGGCATCTGTTGGATTCCGATATGCCACCGCATGCTGGTACGCCGGACGATCCCATTCCAGTGGTCATTGATAAGAATACGGCCATGTATAGCCTGAAGCTTTATCTAGGCACGGAGGAACAATTTGACGTGACGTATGAGAACCGTACCGTGACATTTCAAGTCGTCGGCTTGTTGTCCAATAGTATTTTGCAGGGCAGTTTGTTGATAAACGAAACAGATTTTACTACTGTTTTTCCGAAGGTCAGTGGTTATCGATTTTTTCTTGCGACCAACCATGGTAACAGCCAATCAGACACAGTTTTGGAAACTCATTTTAACGACCAAGGACTCGATATGCGGTCCACTCAGTCGCTACTCGAAAGCCTGCTCGCCGTACAGAATACCTACATCAGTGCTTTTCAGAGTTTAGGAGCACTAGGTTTGTTATTGGGTACGTTTGGTTTAGCGACCGTACAGTTGCGTAGTATATTAGAACGGCGGAAAGAATTGGCGTTGATGCGGGCAGCCGGTTTCGGCGCAGGGCGGCTCGCCAAGATGGTCCTGTGGGAAAACCTTGTGCTGCTCCTCGGTGGCCTTGCTACAGGGGTTTTAGCGGCTACCTTTGCTGTTGTGCCACACATGTTCTTTACGCAAGCAGCACCGCCAGGCAGCGATCTCGTGATCATGATCGGAATTATTATCTTTGTTGGAATGGCCGCTGGACTGGTTGCTGTGCGAGCAACATTGCAAGCACCCTTGATTTCGTCATTACGAGGCGACTAAGTCGGCATTAGAAACATGAACAATATAAACTCAAAAATTGCCTTTGCTATTTGTGCCCATCCGGACGACATAGAATTTCTCATGTCCGGAACATTGATGCGATTAGGCCAAGCTGGTTACGAACTGCACTATATGAACATCGCCAATGGGTGTTGTGGTAGCACAACACATAATGCAGTGGAAACAGCGGCAATCCGATTAACAGAATCACAAGCCGCCGCCGATTTTATCGGTGCAACATTTCATGAGCCATTGTGCAACGATCTCGAGGTGTTTTACGACCAACCAACTTTGGCTAAGTTAACCGCAATTGTTCGCAATGTGGCGCCCGATATTCTACTGACGCATTCACCAACGGATTACATGGAGGATCACACGACGACATGTCGACTTGCTGTAACCTCTGCGTTTTGCCGCGGTATGCCGAATTATCCCACCACGCCGGTTACTGCAGCTATCGAAAAACCTGTCGCCGTTTATCACGCGCAACCCTATTCACATTATGATCCGCTGGGTGAGTTGATCACTCCCAGTTGTTTTATCGATGTAAGTGCGTTGCAATCGCGCAAGCGTGAAATGCTAGCACTTCATCAGAGCCAAAAACAATGGCTCGACGAAAGCCAAGGGCTCGATTCCTATCTGAATACAATGCAAGATCTAGATCGACAACTCGGAACTATTTCCGGCATGTTCGAATACGCTGAAGGCTGGCGGAAACATAACCACCTTGGATTCTGTGAACCTAACGCTGACCCGTTATCTGAGGCATTGGAGATTAAATCGTAGTCAGTTGGCCCTCGAACTCAACCAACAATCCTAGGTCCCTTGGATGCACCCAAACCATTCAATTTGACGGCGGGGGCAATAATGATAACCCTGCTGCTCGCAATACGGTTTTAGCCATTCTTCCCGTGCGGCTAATTCCTCGGGCGACGTTCCTTGAGGCATTAAATATATTTGCCGCAACGAGAGCTCAGGGAATTGTTTGATATAACCCGTAACTTCATCCAAATCATCTTCACTATCGATCACGAATTTGACTTGGCATTGATGATGCTCCAACAACTGGCGGATCACATTAGGGGCAAACCGAGTGCGATGATGACGCTGATGCCAGTCTGGATGTTCGTGGATATCGGGTGCGCTGTTGGAGGTCTTGGGACTGATGGACATCAAATCGCATTGTAAAGGTAGATATAGAGTGCCGGCGGTTTCAATCGTGATGTGATAATTCTCGGCTCGCAAGCGATCACACAACGGCAACATCTCAGAGAACAACATGGGTTCCCCGCCAGTCAAGACAACGTGCTGGCAGTCCCATTGAGACAATCGTGACATGATTGCGTTCACGGAGATATCTTCACCGATAGGATCCCAGGACGTATAAGGTGTGTCACAGAACCAACAGCGTAAATTACACCCGCTCGAGCGCACAAATACGCTTTCGGTACCCGTTAATGAGCCTTCACCCTGAATCGATCGATAAATCTCTGCTATTTTCACCGCCACATATCTCCGCGTACCCCCCCTTTGCCCTTATTTAAACATCATGACACAATAAGAGGAAATCGAGAAGGAGTAGAATTTGATGACTATGTCGCACACACCAGAATCACGACGTGAATTTTTAGAGACTTTTACAAATGAGTTTCCGCACCGTGATTACGAAATCGAAATTATTTGTCCAGAATTCACTTCGGTATGCCCAAAAACGGGGCAACCGGATTTTGGCGAACTAACGTTCAACTATATCGCCGCTGAGAAGTGCGTCGAATTGAAAAGTCTAAAGATGTATCTACAAAGCTTCCGCAGCGATGGCATTTTTTATGAAAACGTCACCAACTCGATCCTCGACGACCTCGTAGCCGTACTCGATCCAAAATGGATACAACTTACAGCACAATTTAGTGCCCGAGGTGGCATCTCAACAAATGTAATTGTCGAATGGTCGCAGGACGAAGAACTGTAGCCCAGCAAAAACCTCGATAACGTTCGCCGTTTAATCAGTGGTCAGATGTCCAATAACTCTGCAACATTATTAACCGTTGCGGCGAGTGACCTAGCTGCCATCTTAAAATTCGTATGATTAGAGATCTCCGGCTGGATCTCCTGAAATAAATCATTCGCTTCGCGTAACCTGCGGAACTTCTTTTTGGCTTGCTTTAAATACCTCTCAGCATCGTCATTGGCATAGTGACTGCCAAGTGACAGAGAATAATCGTAGAGTCCACGGTGGACTGCTCGTAATTCATCATCATCATCAGCTTCGTCGCTGTGCTTTAGGAATGTACGAACCATCCACAAATGGCTAAGCATTGTGTCAACTTGAAGCATTAAATCGTGTGCGTTGGTCATAGCATTCCCTATTCGGCGACATCAACCTCAGCCGAATCATCAACCTCAGCCGAATCATCAACCTCAGCCGAAAA
>CAWVZW010000016.1:0-54444 GCA_963934735.1 uncultured Planctomycetaceae bacterium | reverse complement strand
ATGAAATTTTTGATTTGCTTGCCTATATTATCAGCGGAGCCAATCCGGAACATCCAGCGTTCCGGAAATAGAGACAGTGTCATCGGCATGCGGTTCCCAGTAAATCGGTAGCGGGCAGAGCCCAATCTGCGGTGAAGATTCACCCGTGTGCGCGCTTAAATAGCAGTGTGCCCACTCAGATATTCCTTCCGGACTAGAAATTCATTGGCCAATTTCCGAGGCGAATTGCGGAATCTTAGTGTTGGACCTCAAGGTTTCCCCGTTTTTGTCCCAAAAACACCTAAATCACCTAAAATCGTTGGTGTTTGTACGATTTTGAAGCGATTTAAATATTCATACCAATAATTTTACATTTAACGGCGTCCATGTTAAAGCAAAAATTTCCACTAGCGTTTCTGCGTCTATTGATATGGATCAGTATTTGTACGTTGATTGGTTGCTCTGTTGCAGAGCAACGTCGTGAGGCAGATGAGTCTGCCTATTCCATTATTAAGGACGCTAGCACTGATGCACGCTGGAAAACTACGGACTTCAATGTTGTCGACGACCATCGTAGTCGTTTCTTTGATCCCAGTAATCCTGACGAAATCCCGATGCCGTTGGATGACCCAGCGTCAGGTGAATTTATGAAAATGGTCCATGATATGCCAGGGTCAAAAACGTGGGACGATTATGGCACGATACGTGAATATGAAAGTCCAGACTGGCGAGCACTTCTGTCGTCGTATAACTTCGTCGACGATTCTGGGGCGGTTAAATTAAATGTAGATTCCGCACTTCAGTTAGCTTATATTCACTCGCCTGCTTATCAGACTCAGGTTGAAACACTGTATCTTTCCGCACTAGACGTCACAGCTCAACGATTTCGGTTTGACACGCAATATTTCGGCGGCTATGACACAAATTATCGACATCGCGGAAATATCAATCCGGCTGGTTTTGGAGTCGATCCCGCAACCGGTGACACCGTAACCACATCCGCCAGTCAGGGCAGAGAAAGTAACCGCCTAACCGTTGGCAGCAACCCAACCGCACAATTTAAAAGGAAATTCTCCACAGCCGGAGAAATTGTGGCCGGTTTTGCCAATTCGTTTGTATTCGAATTCACCGGTAACAATGCAAACCTTGCGTCCTCGTTGGCAAATTTTTCCATCGTCCAGCCACTATTGCGAGGTGCGGGTAAACACATTGCGTTAGAAGGGCTGACGCAGTCTGAACGAAATCTGCTCGCCAATATTCGAGCGCACAGTCAGTACCATCAAGGTTTTTATACGAAAGTCGCGATTGGTGACTTGGGTGTTAGCGGTTCTCGTCGAGGTAACCCCTCAACCAGTGTTAACTCCTATGGAGGACAGGGTGGCTTGGGAGGGGTGTTAGGGCTATTGCAACAGTTGCAGCAAATTCGAAATACAGAGGACAACCTGAGCTTGCAATTGCGCACACTTGATCAACTAGAAGCGCTGTTGGAGGTGGGGGTGATCGACATTGTTCAGGTGGACCAATTCCGCCAAAGCGTGCAACGAGAGCGAGCGGCTCTGCTGCAGTCGCAAAATAGTCTTGAATTGGCCCTCGATCAGTATAAAACGGGCACTCTAGGCTTGCCGCCTGATGTCGACATTGCACTAGACGACTCATTTATTGAACAATTTCAGTTTGTAACCCGCACTGGAACTAACGTTCAGGACGCGATTTTGGCAGCGCAGGATAACGTGGGGCTACTTCCGGAAGATATTGATCTTGCTGACTTGCAACCTTCAATAATAGAACTTGCTAGTCTTGCTCAGCGTGTCCGCGTTCAACTGGATGAGGTCAAAAGAGATTTGGATCGCCTCGATGTTGCGTCTTCCGCTCGGGAGGCGACAATGGACGAAATTGAATTGACGGAATTTTCCAAGTTAAAAGACAGCCTTCGATTCACGCTTGATACGCTAAATACGAAACACACAGTCGTGCTTAGTGATCTCGCTGCGTTGCGTGCGAATTTACCGACGGCAACGTTAGAAAAATCGTTGCGGCGGGTGATTGTTTGGCTCGGCGATGCACTGCGTCTTACCCAGCGAAGCGCCCTGATACAGGCCCGTGCACGCCTTGAAACGATAACTGTAGATACCATTGTTTTGGATTCGAGCGACGCATTTCAAATTGCACTCCATCATCGACTGGATTTCATGAATGCCCGAGCCGCCCTTGTTGATCAATGGAGGCAGATCCAGATTAGCCAGAATCAGCTTCAGTCAATGTTGAATCTAACCGCCGGAGGTGATATATCGACGGCGAGAAACAATCCAGTGAGTTTTCGTGCTCCGACAGGGAGTCTGCGACTGGGCTTGGAGTTTGATGCACCGTTCACGCGTCTTCTGGAACGCAACGCGTATCGGGAAACACTAATTCGCTACCAACGCAGTCGCCGTGGTTTTATTCAATCACAAGACTCGTTACATCTGGGGTTACGTGCCTTGATTCGTCAGATCGAGCAACTACGTAATAACTTAGCAATTCAACGACGCGCTGTGGCAATTGCTATCCGCCGAGTGGATTCTACACGCGCTAATTTATATGCGCCGGTTCCTTCTCGACAACCGGGTCAGCGAGTAGCACAGTTTGGGCCCACTTCAGCAATTAATTTGCTGTCCTCGCTGTCATCCTTAAGGGATACACAGAATAGCTTTTTAAGGGCCTGGCTAAGTTACTATGCGGCGAGAATGCGACTTGTGCGGGAATTAGGAATCATGGAATTAAGTGAGACTGGGGACTGGGTTGATCAACCCCTGCCGCCTTTGTCGAGTATGCTGCCAGCGGACACAGATATGCCAGTGGAAAACCCATCATCTGAACCGGAGACCCCAGAAACGCTTGGCGAACAATTTCACAATCGTATTCTTAAGTTGCAGGCGAAGATTGAAAAGAAAATATCAGACCGATACTACAGTACGGATTGACGTCAAACATGCATAAGGTTTCAAATGGTGACGGAATTACCTTCCGATCGTTTCACAGTGGTTTTTATGATCAACAACCGGTTTGGTACTTCAATATTGTTATAATATAGAAACTAGCTTTCGACATTTGGAGGTTTATTGTGGCAAACGAAAATTCTCAGTCTATTCCTCTTAAAATGATGCGCTGGCTGGCAAGGGGTGTGATCGCAACGTGTATCGTTGTGCTCTTGTCATGGGGTATTTATTACGGCACCACAATGGTTGTCAAGACGCCAGTTAAGGAGTTCTTGACGTACCGAGTAGCGCGTGGCGACATTCGAGTCACTCTGACCGAACAAGGAGTGCTTACGAGCACCGACAATACGGAAATCAAATGCAAGGTGCGGGGACGTAATACTGTTACGTGGGTCATCCCCTCGGGAAGCATCGTTGAGAAAGGCGACGTCTTAGTTCGCCTAGATACCAAGGTAATCGAAGAATCACTGAGCTTGCAAAAAACGAACGTCTTCGAAGCCACAGCGACGTTGGCAGAAACTGAACAAAATCTAGCCCAGATAAACTTGTCTATCGAGGCCTATGAAAGTGGGGATTACCTTGAACGATTGAATACCAAACAGACGGAGGTGGTAATTGCGGAATCCAATTATGCGTCGGCCCTAAAATTATACGGACATTCGAAATTGTTGTTTAGGCGTGGATTTGTGACTGAACTTGAACTTGAAAGCAATGCATTTACGGTCACTCAGGCAGATCTAGAACTCAAGGTAAAGCAGACCGAACTGTTCGTGTTGAAAGAATACACTAAGGCATTGGAGCTTGAGAGGATGCGGGGGAATTTAGCTGGGTCGACGTCCAAATTCGCTGCAGACCAAGCCGGACTACAAACTGACATCGCTAGACGCGATCGCGCAGCGGTCGAACTGGAGAATTGTACCATCGTGGCCCCTAAATCGGGGTTGGTGATTTATCCGACAGCCGCCGCCTGGAAGGACACGCCAGATGTTGCTGAAGGGGTGGGCGTTAGCCATGATCAGGTACTGTTGATCATGCCGGTGCTCGATACTATGCAAGTTCAAATTGGTGTCCATGAAGCCGTTGTTGATACAGTTCGCCCCGGCTTACCGGCTACGATAACATTGCCAGATGACGTGGTGGAGGCAAAAGTAACTGATGTCGCCAATATCGCTAGACCGTTGGGTTCGTGGTCGGCAAACGTAGTGAAATATGAAACCGTTATTGAGCTACCGACAACGCCAGGTTTGAAACCGGGCATGAGTGCTGGCGTTGAAATTCTAATTGCGACTCACAAAGATGCACTTTCAGTACCTGTCTCCGCGGTTGTTGACACCTCGACCGGCCCGTTCTGTTGGATATCCACCCCCAACGGGCCGAAAAAGCAGCAAGTGATTCTCGGGGACAGTAATGATATCTTTGTAGTGGTTGTACAGGGGGTAAAAGAGGGAGATAAGGTATTTCTTCACCCTCTTACTGACGTAGAGGAAGCACAGGCCGATGTCGGAAAATTTTTAAGTCAGTCCATCCACACTGACTCCGAAAGTATTGCACGTCAGCGGAATACTCGAGCGAACATCAGAGGGAGAGTTCAATGAACCAAGCATTATTAATATCCGTCCGATCACGACTCCGCCCTATACTGTTTATCCTTGTGGTTGTTGGTTGCGCGATTGCCGGAGGGTCCGCATATACTCAGGGGTATTTTACACCTGCTGTAGAAGATCCATTCGCCCTGGCGTTAACGCATAAAGTAGCTAGAGCGGACATGACAATCAATGTATCGGAGTTAGGTTCCCTTGAGAGTTCCAATAACACCCGGATCGTTTGCCGTGTACGAGGGCAAAATACGATCACGTCGGTTGTCGAAAGTGGCACTTACGTCAAGAAAGGTGATGTCGTGTTGACGCTTGACACGCTTTATATTGACGAACAAATTTCCGAAAGATCAAAATACGCGCATTGGTCCAAAGCGGGTGCACAGCACTGGCAATCTGTGATGACTCGCGCCAAACTCTCCATCCCTGAATACTTAGAGGGACGGTATGTAGCACGGCAAATGGAGATGGAAAAGGATCTCGCCATCGCGGAATCCCGCCTGCGGACGTCACAAAACATTTTGGCTCATACGAAAATGTTGCAAGAGCGAGGTTATGTGAGTACGCTTGATGTGGAACAGCGGGAATTTAATGTGACGACAAGTGAATTATCAGTGGAGAACACAAAGACGCGAATGGAAGTGTATGAAAAGACTTCCAAGGCACGGGAGGTTGCGCGACTCGAAGGCGACTTGAAAATTGCCAAGGCACAGTTTGGGGCTAACGATGAACGGGCTGATGCGGACGCCTCGCGGCGTGATCGCGCCAGTGCGGAACGCGAGTATTGTACGATTCTCGCTCCCAAAGATGGATTGGTGATTCACCCTCGTGCGGCGGCATGGAAGGGCGCGCCTGATATCACTGAAGGCGGCACCGTATATAAAGAACAAGTGTTATTGCTGATGCCGGATTTAGATAATATGCAGGTCAAAGTTGGGGTGCATGAAGCAATGGTATCTGAAATCACGGTCGGTTTACCGACTCGAATTACACTCCCGAATCGTGAACCCATTGTTGCCGAGGTGAGTCACGTTGCGGATATCGCGCGGCCCGCTTCGCTAGGGTCCGGTGATGTTATTAAATATGATGTTATCGTCGAACTGCCTCCCATTCCGGATTTGAAACCGGGCATGAGTGCGGAAATTGAGATTGTTTTGTCCGAGCATAAGGATGTTTTGTTACTGCCTGTCGCTGCGGTATTGGAACTTGACAATGGCTTTCACTGTTGGGTGAAAGTTGGTGTGAATGTTGAGAAACGTGCCCTTAAACTAGGTGACAGTAACGATATTTTCATCGTCATCGAAGATGGATTAAACGTTGGTGAAGATGTTATTTTAAATCCATTGGCGTATATCGACGAAGCCCAGAAAGAAGCGTTGCAGCCCTCCCAAAAAGATCCTAACCAAAAAGATTCCTCGGACGCGTCCGCTCCCGAAATAGAAAGCTAGGCTGTCGGCGCAGACGCATGACCCAACTCGTTGATCCAATCTCTTCCCACCGTGTTCCTTTTTGAGATAGAACTGTGTTTACGATTGTTTTCCGCACAATTTACCTAGGAATGCAAAGCCTGTTGTTGCACAAAATGCGTGCTGCGCTTGCCGGACTCGGTATCTTTATCGGGACAACCACAGTCATTTGGTTGGTTGCCATTGGCGAAGGTGTTAGTGAACGTTCCCAAGATGTCATCAAAGAACTTGGAGCCAAAAATGTTATCGTTCGGACTAAAAAACCTATCGAGAGTTTAGGGCAGCAAAACGCCAAGGTTAATATTCGGAAGTACGGATTGTTGCGTGCCGATTACGATCGGATAATCGCCATCATCCCCAGCATTCGACGAGCCGTTTCGATGCGGGAGTTTAAATATACGCTCCGCGTTGCTGATCGTTCGTCCGATTCCAAACTCGTGGGCTGTATGCAACCCTACCGCGAACTTAATCAACTGGAAATTGCCCGAGGCAGATGGCTCTCACAAAGAGACCATGGAAAAAAAGTCGTCGTGCTTGCGCATGATACCGCCCGGCGTTTGTTTCCCTATCAGAACCCAATCCGACAGAAAGTCTGGGTCGGCAGTGAGCTTTACACAGTCGTGGGCGAGACTAAATCACGAACTGCCTCAGCGGCCATCGGCGGGAGCATGGACGCTCGTGAGTACAATCTTGATGCTTACATCCCACTATCGACGATGGAAATTCGGATAGGCGACCGTGTGATGAAACGCGTGGGTTCGTCATGGCAGGGCGAAGAAGTGCAATTGAGTCAAATCACCATCGGCGTGGATACCATCGAAAATGTGGATGAAACGGCGGCAATTATACAGATCTTGCTGGCAAAATATCATACCCAGGAAGACTATGCCGTGGTTGTACCCAAGGAATTACTAATCCAAGCGGAACGGCAACGAGACATGTTTAACTTGTTGCTCGTGGTGATTGCTGGCATTTCGTTATTGGTAGGTGGGATCGGCATTATGAATATTATGTTATCTACGGTGACCGAACGCACGCGTGAGATCGGGATACGAAGAGCCTTAGGGGCAAAACGTGTACACATCATTTTTCAATTTGTTGTTGAGGCTGTACTTCTCACTGGTGTTGGAGGGATGCTTGGTGTGGTAGCGGGTCTGTTTTGCGGCCCTCTGTTTCGTGTGGTGCGTTCGATTGTGACAGAGTATTGGCCAGATTTTATCACGGAAGACATGCTGCAAATTGAACCGAAAATCGCCATGTGGTCGGTAGTGCTTTCGGCTTCGATTGCGGTGTTATCGGGTATCGTATTCGGTGTCTACCCTGCGTGGCGCGCAGCGCGGATGGATCCCATTGAGGCGTTAAGACATGAATAGTCTTGTTTGGCGTGGCTAGGAATGTGCCCAAATATCCAATTGCCAACTAGCGATTGGTTCTAGGGGGAATGTCGGATTCTGAGAATTCGCTAAACTAGACAACACGCCGATACATTATATAGTGATGACTAACTTGCCGCCGCTGTTTAACGTTTGTGAGTTTTAATGTTTAATTGTCCTAGATGCGGATTGCCCTTATGAAGTCATGTCATTATTCGTTTGCAATTGTTGTGTGCTGTCTGTTGTTTAACAACGACCTGCACGCACAAAATGTTGCCAAGAAAAAGAAGCCACAGTTACCGCCAGGTGTAGCAGTCCATAAGGACATCGAATACGCCAAGCATGGTGGCATCTCGCTGAAATTGGATTTATACCTGCCACAGGAGATCGAAGGGGATGTGCCAGTGATCGTGTACGTACACGGCGGCGGTTGGAAAAATGGTAGCAAAGAGTCGGGAAAGAGAGGAGCATGGATGATACCTCATGGCTTCGCTATCGCTAGTATTAACTATCGACTCACGGATGTAGGTCAATGGCCCGATCAAATTAACGACTGTTATGCAGCAGTTCGCTGGGTGAGGAAGAATGCCAAAAAGTATGGATTAAATGGCGAACGAATAGGATGTTGGGGCACATCGGCAGGAGCTCATTTGACCGCGTTAATGGGTACGCGCACCTTTACCGGTCGGGAGCGAGTTTCTAGTCGAGTGCAAGCTACGGCAGATTGGTTTGGCCCCGCGGAGTTACTGACCATGCCGCCCAATAATGTTGGCAATGGACGAACAGAAGAAGATGTAGCTAACAGCAACGGCGCTAAACTACTCGGAGCGACCGTGAAGGATGTACCTGTACTTGCCAAAGATGCTAGCGCCTTGGACAACGTATCGGCGGACGACTCACCTTTTCTCGTTATGCATGGTACTGCCGATCCGGGAGTTCCTATCAGTCAAAGTGAAAAACTCCATGCCGCACTTATTGCTGCGGGTGTCCCCTGCACTTTCGTTAAATTGAAGGGAGCAAAACATGGCGGTAAGGAGTTTATCACACCGGAGTCTAATAAGATATTCCTAGAGTTTTTCACCGAAACCCTGAAGCCGTCTAAATAGGCTTAAATTTTAAACGCCGACTGAATTCTGGTATGCATTTAAAGTTGGTTTAGCGCGATTGGCAATGTTGACCCAGACATGCACGTGCGGGTCACCGCGGAAATACCAGACAAACGACGGGCCTTCCAAACGCCAGTTGTCCCACAGACCGTCTTCACCGAGATCGCCTTCCTTGTAAAATGCCAGATGACAGGCATCTAGACCACCCTGTTGTTTCAAACAACGCGTTACTTCATCCTGATCGGATTGGCGGAATGGTTCCAGGAGCAGTTTCAAAACCGATTGCAGATGCTTCTTCTGATCCGGTGAAAATTCGGTTACGGGTAAGCCGTCAAAATTTCCACTCGCGCCGCGGAATCCGACAAATTCCTCGGATGGCATCCCGCGAACTACCAGTGCCTGTTCTCGTTGCTTACCGCTAAACATATCGTAAAGCTTGTTGGCTGCTATGGCTTGATGCCAGAAGACGTTACTTGGATGATGAGCTTCTTCGTAAAGCCCTTCGCCTTCATGTGCATAGAGAATTGGGCCAGCAAATGCAACATGTTCGGCACTGTTGCCGTCACAGCGGAGGGTCATATGTCGACTGGCTAGTACAAATTCAAACTCCTTGGATCCAGGTGTTCCGAAAATCGCTAGCGATTGGTTATTGCCGAAACCACCGACGTCGTCTTTAAGTTGCTGGTCGAAGCGACTGTGCCAGTCCGGATGCGTCATGCCGCGAAAGATATCCAAGGCTAGTTGCTGCTGTTCGGCAGTAAAAAAGCTACTCTTGATGGACGGCTTAGTAATCTTCCAGTTATTTTCAATTCGGGTGCGTAGCAGTCCGCGTGTCTTATCGACATGATCCCAACTGAAACAGACTTCGTTTTTTTGTTTTTCCGTTAGTGATTCGTAGAGTACCGACACGAGTGTCTCAGGATGTTTTTGTTTGCTATCTGCGGCGCGTACGGTCGGACAGTCAAGACTCAAAACTGCGGGAGTCGCCAGTGCTAAGGCACCGGCTTGTTTTAGAAAATTGCGTCTCAACTCGACCCGCGATGGGGTCACGAACGTATCCGGTAGGTCAGCCATTGTTAATTTCCTCGATTAATAGATATGTCCCTGCAAACGCTTTCTTTTAACATACCAAAAATTCACACTGTTGCGTATTTTTAGGCATACTAGCCGCTGCTTGGTTTTCCTGAGCGCTAGCTGTACAAGTCCTAGGATATTAATAAGAATGTGCATGACGCGTACGTTGTCAGTAACACACTCATAATAAAAGTGATTTTTGAGGAACCAAGATGAATCTGTGTAAACCCTTTTTCGTGATTTGTACAAGCGCAGTGCTTCTCTGTTTCGGCGTTATTGTTCAACCGCTTGTTGCCGAGACCGACGAAGATGCCACGACGTTGCGTGTGTTTATTTTTGCCGGCCAGTCGAATATGGTCGGGTCCGATTCCAAGGCCAAAGATATTCACCGTTTTCCGCCATTTGCCGGTTTGGAAGAGCCTCAGTCTGACGTAAAGTTCTCATATTCTATCGGTCGCGAGAACAAAATGGAGTCCAATGGCTGGGTAGATTTACAGCCTGTAAATAATGTCGTCGGGCCGGAACTTAGTTTCGCACGTAAAGTCTCCGCAACGATTGATGCACCGATTGCCGTTATTAAATGTGCTGCGGGAGGTACCCATCTAGGTGGTGATTGGAATCCGCAACAACCATTGGGCTTTAAGATGTACCCGCTGGCTTTGCAATTGATACAGGATTCGCTGGCCAAACTAGATCAGCAGAAGATCAAATACCGTATCGAGGGTTTTATGTGGCATCAAGGTGAAAATGACATGTTCAATGCCGAGTATATGGACGCTTATGGAAGTAACCTGAAAAAATTTCTGGCTCGCTGGCGCAAGGATCTCAAGACGCCTGAGCTAAAGTTCTATATCGGTGAACTTTGCACGAAAACTATCTGGGGAATGGACCTGCGACCACGTATGTACGCGATTAGTCAGGGACAAAAAGCGGTCACGACCTCAGACCCTCTGGCTCAGTATATTCCCACCTCCCATGTCGGGGTAGAAATTGGGGGAGGCGTTGGTCTGCATTACCATTACGGGACACTCGGTCAGTTGGAACATGGCGACAACTATGCGACCGCCTATTTGGAAACTATTGGGAAACAACACGTTGCTGTAAAACCACTGAAGCCATGGCCCTACAAAAAAGGTGAAAGTGTCAAACTGTTTATACTTGCCGGTCACCGCAACATGGAAGGCGAACGTGCTTTTGTTCAAGAACTACGTGAACTGCCGGAGATGAGTTTATTGAAGCCTAATCGGGATATCGCATATAAATATAGCCTCGGCGGCGGCTATAAAACATCCAATTCGTGGGAACCCTTAGCGCCGTCTGGGTATTACGATACCTTTGGTCCTGAACTAAGTTTTGGGCAGACGTTGTCGCAAACGTTACCCGGAAATATCGCAATCGCCAAATTTACCCATAGTGGCACGCAGATTATCGATTGGACGCCGGCAGGCAGTGTTGCTAAAACCAGAAACATCTATCCGGACTTCATTGAATTTGTAAAATCCACTGTGCAAGAACTCACAGCAAAAGGACAGTCGGTCGAACTGCAGGGAATCTTTTATCACGTGGGAGAGAATGACATGTCATTCCACCCTTACCGGCAGCAGGCAGCTACGAGATTGGCTACGATCATCGCGAAAACTCGCGAAGATTTACAACGACCAGCTTTAAAATGGTATGTCAGTCAGCAGGCACCTACAGATGACGAGCGGGTCAATAAAGTTGACGTGGTTACGGCCATAAGTGAAATAGCGACTGCGGATGAAAACCTGATCCATCTAAAGGAACTTGCGATTCCCAAGCAGGAAAAGAAGTTGGTCATCACCACTGCGGGGATCGTCAAGCTAGGGGAACTCATCGCCGAAGGTTACTTAGGCAATCGGTAGTGGTCGGATCAAGGCGGCTATTTCTTGGACCATTCTAATTCTGCGGCGGCGATTTCTTTTTCCGTCATGCCAAAAGCTTTTAAGACTCCTTTGGCCATCATGTAGTTACCCAGTGGATTCATATGCACGCCATCACTAGTTAGTTGTTTCCCTTTGGGAGAATCCTCGGGAAAGTGCTTTAACGCTTCCTGCATATCGGCATTCAGGTCGGCAAACAGACATTTCTTTTCTTTTGCTAAGTTTTTCAAGAATGCATTGTAGGGGGCAAGTCTTTGATTTAGATCGTTGGCCTGATCTTCGCGAATCATGGTCGAGGTTAAAATCATAACTTTGACGCCGGCCGCCTGAGCCCGATCGACGATCGCGGTAATGTTTTTTTTGTAGGGCTCTAACGCAACGCCGCGGTCGCCATGCCAAACATCGTTAACACCACAGGACAAAGTCATCCAGTCAGGTTTGTGGCTGAGAACATCTTTCTCGAGCCGCGCGAGCATTTGATTCGACTTATGGCCACTGATACCTGCATAGCGAGGTATAACTTCCAGCGACTGAGCATTAAGGGTACGGATTACTAATTCGCAATACCCGTTGGGTCTGGCTCCGGCTTGGGTAATGGAATCACCCAGAAAAGCTATTTTTTGACCTTTGGTGATGGTTAATTGTTCGTTGGCATCAAGCTGTGCTGTGCCGAAACAGGTTAATAAAATAGCGGCGCTGAGGATAAATCGGGGCATTGAGAAGTCCTTGGTGGGTTTGCTGGGGAATAGAAAACTAAAACATCTTGGTTAGAGTTTACTTGTTCTACATTGTTTTATCAAATGGCAGTCACAGTCAGCGGAATAATCTATTTCGTAGAATCATCGAAGATATCTTCAACCGAGGTGCTGTAGATATCGACTTTCCCTTTGACTTCGCTGACGTGAAAAATTCGTTTACCGTCCGGGTGCCAGCAGGCAAAATCATCTTTGCCTGGATTAGTCGTGATCTGTGTTTGCTGGGTTCCATCTGCGTTCATAACAAATATCTCGTAGTTTCCCTGAATCAAACTTGTGTAAGCGATTTTCAAGCCATCCGGTGACCAAGCGGGACGCGTATCGATCCCTGGGTGATCAGTTAGTTGCAGCATGGCGGATCCGTCAGCCCCCATGCGATAGATGTCAAAATTCCCACTGCGTGTCGACGTGAAGGCGAGTCGATTCCCTGTAGGTGAAAAACGTGGATAAGCATCTAGATAATCCGAGTTGGTAAGTGCGGTCTTGTTTTGTAATTGGATATCGGTTTGCCATAGTTGTTGTGAACCGTTGTTGTCTGGAAATGCATATACTACAGACTTACCATTTGGGCTCATTGTAAGTGCTCGCACGCAGGCGAATCCGCCTCCCGGATTTAGATTATACGTCTCACCTGCTTCGATGTTTTGAACCTGAACCGATGTATGCAGATTACCATCGTTGCGTATGAACGCATAAAACTTCATGTCCTTGGAAAAATCGATTTGAATCTCATTAGTAGTAGCGTTAATGTGAAAATCAGTGATTTTGCCTGATTGCAAATTCATTCGTTGCAATTTAATTAGTTGGGCTGTTTTGAGAACGGAATAAATGAGGTCCTGTGTATCATGTGTGAAACAGAGGTCTTGTTTCATACGTCCATCGGTTGTGAGCCTTTCAGGCGGTGCGCCCTGAACACTCATCGTTAGCAGGAGGTAGGTGACGGTGAAACTAAACACGTAGAGCTTAGAACAGTTCATGGATAAAATCCCCGTCCGGCAGTACATTGAGTTCCGCCCGTTCGATACTAGTAATTCCCAAGCAATCCAGCATCGTTACACCCACGCCGGTCGGTTCGATGGGACGTGTGACTGGGTTTTCGGCCTTGGAATCACTGGCACCAATGACTCGCCCTGGTTTGACGCCGGCGCCAGCCCAGATGGAAAAATAGTTCTTGGCCCAGTGATCACGGGATGCGCGTTTGTTAATCCTTGGTGTACGACCAAATTCGCCCATGCAGACTACCAGTGTCGAATCCAGTAAACCCCGCGTATCCATATCATCTAGTAACGCCGATAATGCCTTGTCGAGAATGGGGCAATGCCGGTTGGGCAACAGGTCAAAATTCTTTACGTGAGTATCCCAGCCAAAATCCGTATTGGGACTATACGCTTCAACATATTCGCTCCAGCTCACATTCACGAATGGAACTTCAGCTTCAACAAGCCGCCGTGCCAACAGCAGGCTCTGACCGAAGGACGTCTGGCCATAGTCTTCCCGAGTTTCCGTGGATTCTCGAGTCAGATCAAGCGACTCCACAGCTTTCTTATCGGTTAATAAGGTAAAGGCTTGTTTTGATTTTTGGTCCCAAATGTCAAAGGAATTCGCTGTGACTTTACGTTTGATTTTATCGAGTTGATCTTGCAGCAATCTTCGGTGGGCGATGCGATCAGGAGTGATACCGTCTACTAGCTTTAGCGCTGGGATATCAACTTTGCCTAACCCATCGCACTGAATCAAAAAAGGATCATAGGCCTTTCCCCAATCACCGCCGCCGTAACCGTCTACAAATTTGGCGACGTCACGGGGGATTCCACGTGAAAGCATGACATACGGCGGCAGACCGGCAGTCGACCTCTGATGCCGCGCTACGATTGAGCCCCAGCTAGGTTGAATGGTCACGCCTCGGCCTTCGCGGCTACCAGTGTAACCGTAAGTACCTGCGCCGGGATGTCCGCCATCATGGGTGATGTTACTGCGAATTAGCGCATATTTGTCAGTGCGTGCCGCCAGCTTTGGAATTAGCTCGGAAAAGCGGACACCGGGTATGGTCGTGGGAATTGTGCCAAACGGACCGCGAAAATCGAGGGGCGCGTCTGGTTTTGGATCAAAAGTGTCAATGTGACTAGGAGCACCCCATAGCCAAATGAACAGTACGGATTTAGCGCGGGCGTTGGTCGCTGCTTTCGCGATCTGATCTCCGGTGAAGGCGGCTGTTAATGGTAAAGCTGCGCCGGCTTGCACGAATGCCCGACGAGATATCCCATCACAGGATCGACTATTGAATTCACCCAATCTAATCATTTTGGCCTTGGATCGCTTATCTGGAAATCGATAAAAATATCATTATGACTCAATCGAATTATAGCTGCAGGCAAAGGTGAAAACCAATAGTTGATTTGCCCGCCAAATTCTCGTTAAAACACTTCTTTGATCGGGTTTCCGTTGGCAGCCAACAGGATGGGACGGCCATCGGGAGCTCGCAGCGGTTTCTCAAGATTCAGCCCGAGTTTGCGGTAAACTGTAGCCGCGTAATCGTCAGGTGTATATGCGCTTTTTGTAACGTAACCGCCCTGGCGATCGGAGGCTCCAATGACCTGTCCCCCAGGCACGCCAGCACCCGCCATGACGATACTATACGCACCGGTCCAATGATCACGTCCTTGGGCTTTGTTTAGTTTTGGAGTGCGACCGAATTCTGTCACAAAACAAACGAGCGTGTCTTCCAATAGGCCACGTTCATCCATGTCGTTAATCAGGGCAGCGTATGCCTGATCAACACTCCCCATCATCCACCATGTACCAATACCATATCGACCCCGCCCGCCGCCGCCTGCGCCGGGAAGATTACAGGTGCCTGTCGCGTAGATAAAGTCATGGTGATCCCAATTGAGGTTCGTCCCGCCTGGTGTTTTAGAAGTCAGTGGCTCACGAACGTCGATCGTGACAAACCGCACGTCCTGCTCAATCAATCGACGTCCCAATAGATAACATTGTCCTCGATGACCCCGTCCGTAAGCGTCACGAAGCTGGTCAGACTCTTGTTCCAGGTCAAAAGCAATCTTACTTTTCGGATTGAGTAGGCTCTCTTCGGCCTGTGCGATTGCCTGCTGCCAACCCTGCGCCTTCCTGCTGTGATTGTTAGGTAGCCCGACGTCAAGATTTCCAAGTAATTTTAGACGATTACGCAAACGTGATTCGCCGATTGCCTCGTTCAATGCAAGGCCTGGCACTTTCCAACCAGGTTCTGAGAGATCGCGACCACCGGTCTTGAACACCTGAGTATCGTAGGGCATAAATCCAAGTCGCGATTCCTTTGCCTGTTCCGAATTACCTGGCGCCATAATGTAGGGCGAAAGGTAACGACAGTTCGAACTTATTCGATGTGCAACGACTGAGCCAATATCCGGCATTTCAAGCGGGCCACCTGGAACGTGTCCGGAAAGTGTGTATTGCGTCCCTTTCGGATGACCGTTGGCGATGCCAGTTGTGTGGTGCATTGAGCGAATGACGCTTAACTTATCAGCGACCTTCGATGTATGCGGCAGCAATTCAGTAAATTGCATACCTGGAACATTCGTCGAAATTGGTTTGTAGGGGCTGAGTTGTCCCACAAGTGTGTCCGGCTTGGGATCCCACGTATCCGTATGAGACATCCCCCCCTGCTCTAATATTACAAGCACATTCTTGGCACGTCCGGGCCGATCTCGGTGTTCCGCTTCTAGTGCAGTCAATGTCTCGGGATTATTAAGCAGCGATAGTCCACCAGCCATGCCGATGCCGATGAAATTACGGCGACCTAGACGATGCGAACGGGGCATGAAAGAATCCTCGAAATTTAACAGGCAGAAAAAAGACTTTAATAGTACTTCTGCTATTATCGACCCTTGGGGGCATGACAACAAGGGGAATCGCGATTCACTGACCAACTCCTTTGGCGGCGTGGACAGAATTTTCGAGATTCCAATCCAATTGACCGAATTTTCGTATAAGTGGTGGCTTTAAAACGATAGGGAATCAGATTTATCCGATAAAACTCATCGTCTCCATTGTTGTCATCAGTTCGAAAAACTTGTTCGCAACAAGAACGCTTTACTGCGTTAACCAAGCTTCGCTGTCGACATGCAATCCTGCATTGCGATCCGGTTCCTTGGCAAGTACGCGGTCGTAGTTTTCTTGCGCCACACCACCGAGGTAACGTGCCATCGCAGCCCACGCCTCACGTCGATAGTCCCACCAGTTCATTCGTTCAAGTTGTTCCATCCAGTCACACAAATGGAGCCGGATCAACGCATCCCAATCCGCCTTCGCCAATTCATACGTCTCGCCAGTCTCACGATTCACTATTTGATAAACAGTGGTTCGATTGATAACTTGCTGATCCATTAGATTGCGATCTACGTAGCAATTCAGAAATGCGATCTTTTCGGCGCGGGCGCCAATCAGGTTTTGCAGTTCACTTCGCTGAGAAACCGGCAGTTTAAATTCCTGGAAGATTTCTGTTCCATAAATGGAATGGAAGAGTCCGGCGCGGGCAATATCCAACTCACTTCCCCATCTAAGTAAATCGCGGTGCACGGCGACGAGATGCGCCAAGTAGCTCTTATTACCAGAGTGATTGATGGTCTCTGTCCCGAGTTGGGTTAGAAACGAAACCAATTCTTGCAGCTGCGGATCTTCAACGGTTTCCATGATAACTCTCTCTCAGCTTGTTCGATAACGATGTTTGCCGTCCTTTAGTGTACAGGACTTGAAGCAGTTTCTGGATGTAAAAAATAAGTCCCGTGGGAAATGGAAATCAGAAAACGCACCCACGAACAACTCACCGGTTGCAGTCCTAATAAGTTTGATACACGCCGTTGGAAACAGACCGCTATTTGGCATTGGCTCTAACACTGTGAGCGTATCGTAATTTGCCTGTGTAGCCATCGAAGTACTGAAAGATTACCTGAGGTCTAGGGAAGGCAACCCAACGATGTTGCCCAAACTCAAGCGGATTGTCCAGCACATTGTTCACTTGTACGACGCAATACGTTGGGCCTCTGAGTTGATCTCGCGCCACGTCATTTTGCCAGTGCGTTGACCAGTGTATATCGACTTCTCGCGGGCCGTATTTGAAGAGACCATTGGCGGGACGATCCCCTTCATCGGTGAAGTAATGATTGTTGGAGTTATGTGGGCCGGAGGCAAATTCCCAAACATTGTCGGTAATACTGCAAACAAAACTGTTGTGCAGGTCACCGGTCAACAGAAACACGGGTTGTTTTAATTCGTCCCATGCATCGATTAATAGTTCGCGTTCATGATAGAAAACCGTCCAAGCATCGTCCTTGTTATCTGCGCGAACTTTACCACCCCCGACGTGAGGCACCATGAAGTTGACCGATGAAATGACGAATAGAAAGTCGGCTTTACTTTTGGTCATCCCGTCCAGAAGCCATTGTCGTTGTTTTAGACCAAGCATGGAAATGTCTTTTTTATAGGGATCGGACTTGTCGTGCATCTGTCGTTGTCCGCGAGTGTCACAAACAAAAAAATCACAATTTCCGACTGTCATCTTAAAATAAGATCGTCGTCCGAGTGAATACGACACGGTATCGTCCTCATCGAATGCTGGTTCCACGCGGATTCGATGTTTATCCAACACTTCGACGATTTCATAAACACCGGCATTGGCAATTCCTCCAACGTCATCCAGTTCATTTTCATTAACGCCGTCGGTCCGAGTGCCCCAATGCACGTGCAGATTGCTGACCTGCGCCATGTCGATCGACTTAAAATCCGCAGTTGGGTCTGTCAGGATTGTCCCTTTTTCTCCGACTGTTCCCCGACTGATGTGCACACGTTGTGGGAAGTTAGTGGGATTTGACCAGCCCAAATAGTCGTACCAAGCACGCACGCCAATATCACGAAAAACGGCTCGTCGATCACGTAATCCAGGGGAGCCAGCGCCCCAAACATCATTGAGGATTTCATGATCGTCATACATGAAGAAGCTAGGGACTTGGCGATGCCATTCAGTCAGTACGGGTGCTTGATTAAGGAAATGCTTGTAATTCTGCCACACGCCAACGATCGAAGGAGCAGTTTTAACCAAAGCAGGCGTTGCACCAGAAGGCTGCCCGACTTGCTGTAGCCATTGCGTCGGAGTGTATTCTCGCTGAGTCTCATAAAGCCAATCACCGTTGAGGATGGCAAAATCGATGTCATCCTTGATTTCGCGAAGCATTGTGTGAAAGGCGGGTAACTGAGGCCCGTTACTGTGCACAGGATTTTGGTTATTTCCGCAAGCATACTCAAATTTAAAATTAAATAGTCCTGCTGGGTTGAGTTGCTTGTGGTGATATTGCTTGGCTACCGGTAACGTGCGAAAAGACCCACCTCGACCCGTCAATTTAGCGACGTCTGGCATCTCAACGCGATAATAATACTGAGTACCGCTGTCCAATTTTTGTAATAAGACCCAACCCGTACAATCGCTGTCCAACTTCGTTTCTACGACGCCGCTGAGTTGATCTAGATTCGCTGAGTCCGTGCCATAATGCACTTGAAATTGTCCTGGTTCTGCCGTCCGCACCCAAACGCCAACCGTTGATGACGACAAGCGGCCTAGAATGGGGCCGTGCGTAATATGGTTTTCGATTTCCGCAGCACCTGTCGAAGCGGCTAGTACGGCGATCAACATTACCGTACTTAAAAGAAAGGATTTGTTTTCAAACATTAGTGATAAACTCCTAGGTGGGTGAACCCCGCATTCACAATGCGGTGCGTTGGATAGTGTATTGTAACGTTTATTCACAGGGAGTTTGAGCATACCCCTTGGCAAACGGCGAGTAATCCCCTCACGTTTTAATCCCTACTTGTTTAACGGTCGTTTTTGCCCCAAAACCCGAATTGGTTCAATGATCTCGGAATCCCAGGGAAACGCAGGTCGCAGTGAATGGGAATATGGCAAGTGCTTGCAAGTGGCTGGTGTGGGTCCCTTTGTATCTAGCACTAAAAAATGCTCACAGCAGTGCCCAAAAGCCATACGGTAATTCATGGGGTTTTTAGCGACGATATATTTCATGCGGGTCACGTCTAACGCGAAAGCCGAATACTGTTCACCGCACCATTCATAGGTAGGAAAAGAAGCAATGCAAACATGTACGCCTGAAATTTTCAAAACCGCTGCGGGACCCATGTTACCTTCACATCCATCCCAAATCCCTCCGGCGTAGATGAATTTCCCATCGGATAAAGATAGCACCTCGCCTGACACATGCAGGGGAACTCCCCACTTCCGATCATGCTGGTGACCGAGTTGAAGCTCAATCACCGCTCCGATTCCGGCTTCATGGCATTTGTCAGCAGCCGCGCTGTCTACAACCGGCATCACGGACGAGATGTTTTCTCCTAATGCTATCAAATTGGGAAGCACTTCAATGCTGTCGCCTGCCGCTCCGCCGCCGCAGCAATCCGCCGTATCCACAAGCACGACAGTGCCCTGTTTGGACTGACCGGATTTAATTGCATCGGCGATCGAGACTAGGGTGGGCTCAAGGGAAAACCGCTGCTCCCAATAGAATTCTGCGATGTTTCGTGCCAACTGTTTTGCGAGGTCGGGCGCATTGTTAGTTATTACCAAACCGCCACCTCCCATCTCCGGTGCGTCTAGGTAAGGATGTACTAGGAACGCACTTGTACTATAAACCTCCGGTTGTGATTCCATTGATTTGGCAAGCTTCATGGTTTGTGCAAATGGCCCGTCACTCGCGGTACCGCCGTTGATAGCGCCAACGAGTACGGGTGCCACTCCCATCGCCATTGTTGGCTGCAAAGTCCCCTGCAAAATATCAACCAGAGCTTGTGCGCCTCGCATGCCTGTTTCAGCCGCATCGCGGTGCGGATATGTTTCCCAGGCGATTAGGGCGTCTGCATAATCTAACATTGTCTGAGTGACGTGGGCGTGTAGATCCAACGTTGCAACTACAGGCACGTCTGACCCGACGGTCGAGCGTACAGCCTTAAGGAGGTCGCCTTCTAGGTCACACTCGCTTTGCGTCGCTGCCGAACCGTGTAAAGCTAGCAGAATGCCATCTAACCCACCCTCTTGCTGTGCTGTGGCAAGGCTCGTAAGCAATTCTGTCTTGATGGATTGATAGGTTGAGTCAAGTACGAGACCACCTGGACATGCCGTAGTTGCTATGGTCGGTATGAGTGTGCATGACATGTCCGAATTACTTAATGTGTTTAGAAAACCACCGACGGTTCCATCGGCGAGCGTCAATATTTCGTCGCCGCGGAGATATTGAGTGCGTTGGAAGGATGTGATGTCGGTGGGAATTCCGCCGAAATGATTGCACTCGACTAACAACGCACCTATCGCGATTCGGTAATTCATTTATCGTCTTTCGTAAAACATGCCGCAGGTGTGGGGTACCATCATTTTGCGTTACAATGAGTTCAAATACAAGTTTTAGTTCTACCACGAGTTTAAAGCATGAAAATTCCGTTCACATCTGGCTTGCTGGGTATTAGTTTATTAATCGCGGGTACATTGTCCGCACAAAACTCTGCACCGTCGTCACACATGGTATTCGATGATCGCTTTGATGGCGACATACTCATTCAGGAAGTACGTGTGCCCAAATCTGGCGAAGCGATGTATACCTATTACGAAACGTTGGGCTGGCGTGGTTTGGGTGCAGGGTATGCAGGGATTCAGGCGCATCCCAAGGCCCATAATTACATATTTTCCATTTGGGATCATAAAGATCATACTGCCCCGATCCGAGCGGTTTATCATAACGTCGGCACCAAAACGGAAGGGTTTGGGGGAGAGGGCACGGGTCTGAAGTCGTGGAACTTTGAACTAGGGTGGGATACCGATGTATGGTACGCACTGGTCCTGAGAAGCTGGGACGTCAAAAACCACACGCATTATGGATTTTGGGTTCGATCGAGTAAAACAGGGATTTGGACGCACATGGTCACGATGGATGTCGCTTCCCCCAAAGCCTATTTTAAGGGGGGGACTGATGCTTTCATCGAAGACTGGTTGAATACGGGAAAGCAAGCCCGTACGACCAACTTGCGTAATGGCTGGAAACGCCGCCTCGACGGATCCTGGTATGCTTTTGGACAGGGTCGGTATTCGGTCAATTATTGGGATCTAGAAAAAGGAAAACGGTCGTTCAACTATAAAACTAACTGGAACGGGGGAGTCACTCGTGATGCCACGGGACTCTATTATTTTATGACAGCGGGTGGTGAAAAGACGCAGGCTACTGCAAAAAATCCCTCGACCCATTCTATAAAGAGAACCCTCAAAAGCCCGACCTACACTCCATTGGCTTTAAATAGCGTCACGGTGAAAGCTGCCCAAAAAGATTCGGTCGTCGTGAACTGGACTGTAGATCCCAAAACCTTACCGCCGTTTTCTGTTGACGTAAAGGTTTATGATAACCAAGGCGGAATCGGTGAGCCGATTGGCACTGCTACGTCGGTTATACCCCATGCGCGGTCGATCGACGTCAAACTAACAGCGCAGTCTGCACAGAATCTGTATGTTTATTTTACCTGTACGGATATTCTGGGGAACAACGCTACTAAGACCGTAATTAGCAAACCCTAGACCAGCGGTATCGGCAAACGGTTTTCCGTTGCCAAGAGCGCACTTGAGCGATCAACGCAAATAACGGCGGCGAATATCGTAGACTCTCATGGCATTGCGATACATCGCTTTGTTTATCACCAATTGCCCTTTGGGTTCGAGGAACTCCATAATAATATTCTTCACATTGTCCACCGAACCGAAATGAGCGCTGACCCCCCAGTTGGTCGCAAAAATTACACGATTGGGTCCAAAAGCATCATAAACTGGATTCAGGATCGGTAGATAATATTCCAGCTCGGTAGGAGCAGCGACGGTGAACGGTAACACCTCCGAAAAATTATTAATGCTGGAGATTTTACAGTAGACGTTTCGATGGCGGGCACACTGAATTATCGCCGATTTCAATTCCATCGATATATCGCTGTCGATAATCTTGGCACGAAAACAATGGTTTATTACAATTTTCAAACTCGGGTAGGCAATCGCCAGAGCTGACACATCATCCGCGTGGGATGCCTCGATCAACAGATCAACAACCATGCCGTGTTTTTCTAATAGACGTAAGTGCTTACGCGCGAGCTCGTTGTTTAAATATCCTCGCAGCTCATCAAATCGAAAGCGGTAACCGTTCAAATACCCTGTGTTGGAGTAACGCTGGAAATGTTGCGGAAATGCAGAATCTGTTAAATCACCGCGTGCGACATATCCACATATTAATTCCGATTGGGCTTCCTTTAGCACCCAGTCGTTGAATTCAGGTTTATCTTGATCGCATGCCTCAATGACTAATGTCGAGCGAATTTCAAGACGGTCAGCTACGTCGCGGTAGTCCTCAGCGGTAATCACGCGTCCCAAAGAGTCCTCTGGCACACGCTGGACGCGCTCTCGCTCATACTCAATTTGACTAGCACCTTTGAAATGAGTGTGTGGATCGATGATCCAAGGCTTGGCACCAAATGCAATCGACTGGAACGTTAGCAGGGCGACGGTAAGCGTCAATATCTGGCACTTATCTTTTAGCGTGTAAATGGTTAATCTCCATAATTGACTTCGACGTTGAGGGCTATTGTTTTATAATCCACTAAGCCTGCGGAAGTAAACCGATATAGTTTGAAAAACGACAAACACGGTGATATTGAAGTATATTGTTACTGGCGGTCGTATTCCCAGTCGCTTTGTGGATGAGACCGGCAACCACCATCCGGTACTTCAAACAATACAATAACGGCCGAGTATACTATGAAACTTGCAATTGCCCTGACTTTGCTGTCATTAACAACTGCCTTGCAATCCGCTGACACCACCGCTCCTAACATCATCGTTATCTTCTGTGACGATTTAGGATATGGCGATCTGGGTTGTTATGGTTCAATAAAAAACAGGACTCCCCATGTTGATCAACTAGCCGCTGATGGCATGATGTTCACGGACTTCTATTCGTCAAGTCCGGTTTGTACACCGTCTCGTGCCAGTCTAATGACCGGATGCTATCCTCGTCGAGTTGGTATGCACGAAGATTTTACAGGGCATTGGGTACTGATTCCTCGTAGCCGCCGGGGCCTGAATCCTGAAGAAGCGACGGTCGCCGAAGTTCTCAAGTCGAAGGGCTATGTAACGGCCTGTGTCGGGAAGTGGCATTTAGGTGACCAACCCCAACATCTGCCGACCGAGCATGGTTTTGATTATTATTATGGGATACCGTATTCCAACGACATGCAAGCAGCCGGTCGTGGTGATCCACCGCTGCCATTGGTGAAACAGACGAAGGTGATAGAAGCTCCGGCGGATCAGACCACGCTCACCAAACGATACACTGAACAAGTGATCTCGTTCATTGAAGATAATCAGGAAAATCCATTCTTCGTCTATCTTCCGCATACATTTCCACACCTCCCAATATTCGCTTCGCCGAATTTTCGTGGAAAGAGCGCCAATGGTCGATACGGTGATTCGATTGAAGAGATCGACTGGTCAACCGGGCAGATCCTCGACTGCCTAGATCGCCTAAAACTTGCCGAAAACACGCTTGTAATTTTCACATCCGACAACGGCTCCAACGGTCGCAATGGAGGTTCCAATCGGCCGTTGTCCGGAGCTAAAGGTTCGACAATGGAGGGTGGAATGCGAGTACCGATGATCGTGCGTTGGCCAGGTAAAATCCCCGCCGGAACAACCAGCACTGAACTAGCCACGATGATGGACCTGCTACCAACATTCTGTGCCTTAACCGGGGCGACGCTACCGCCGAAGAAACTTGATGGTTCCGACATCTCCGGAATACTTCTCGGCACTGCAGATGCCAAATCACAGTATGAAGCACTCTATTACTACCGTCGTCGTCAACTGCAGGCAATTCGCTATGGTGACTGGAAGTATCACTTGCCGCTAAATGTAACCCACCCCAACTGGACTTCTGCAAAACAATCCGGCCCTGGCCGATCCGGAAAACTGGTTAATTTGAAAAGCGATCTGCAAGAGAGAACAGATGTTAGCGCAGCGCACCCTGAAGTTATAAAACGCATGGAGGAACTTTTGAAAACCGCGGTGATGACATTGGGGAATGACGAGGTGCGTGGCGGCCAGCAACGTGACGCACGAACACTTGATTCGTCCAAACCGCTGACACTGAAAGAATAACCACAACCTATCAACAGTTAGTGACTGTGTTATCATGAAACGCGTTACCTTCAATTCGTTTTACTTCCGGCGTGCTGGGCACAATACGATAGAACCCATGAAATATTCCTTGATTATTCTGTTGGGCGTTAGCATGTTTCACTCCACTACGCATGGTGGTGAAAATCAGGCGGCTTCGGTCGTCGAGGTGGATCATCAGCAAGTGCGTACTGCAGTTGAAAAATCATTGTTATTGCTCGAACGCGGATCTGCGGGCAGCGCTGAAAAACGGCCTTGTTTTACATGTCACAGTCAGGCTCTTCCCGTCTTGGCGATTACTGCTGCTCGGGATCTAGGTTTTAAAATAGACAAAGCTAATCTTCGACGGCAGCTCGATCATACGGCAGAGTTCCTTAGTCGAGGAAAGGAAAACTACGTCGCCGGAAAGGGACAGGGCGGGCGGATTGACACAGCCGGTTACGCGCTATGGACCTTGCAGGCTGGGAACCACAAACCGGATACAGTTACCGCGGCAGTCGCGGAATATATGTTGCAAACAAATGTAGATTCCGGTCACTGGGCGCACAGCAGCAACCGCCCTCCTACGGAAGCAAGCGATTTTACTACCACCTATGTGGCCCTGCGAGGCCTTGCGGCATTTGGTACCGCGGATCAAAAATCACGGATTTCGGAGCGTCAAGAGGCGGTACTGCAATGGTTGTTGAAAAGTAAGACAGTCGATACCGAGGACCGTGTGTTTCAATTGCGAGCGCTGTTTGTTGCGCAAGCCGAGAAGTCAACCCAGCGGGCATTTGCTGATAAATTGATTGCGACTCAGCGCTCAGACGGCGGTTGGGCGCAAAAGGACGATATGAACAGTGATGCTTACGCGACAGGGACCGTCTTATCTTCCTTGGCTCAAACTGGGCATGTACTCACCACTAGTCCCGTTTACCAAAACGGGCTGCGATTTCTATTGAAGTCCCAAAAGGTAGATGGTTCGTGGTTGGTCGAAAGTCGGAGTAAACCGTTTCAAAAGTACTTTGAAACAGGGTTTCCACATGGCGCGCACCAGTTTGTCTCCACCAGCGCCACCGCTTGGGCTACGATTGCTCTGCTCGAAACGCTCTCCAAATCAGATTCCAAGTAATATCAGCGTGCACAACTACGGTGCGTGTCATTCGGGATTGATGACGTTGAGGCGATTAGGCTCGAGAGTTTTTACTGTGCGTTTTCCACCTAGCCATGCGATTTCCGCTTTTAGCGGCCCGGTATAATCTCCCAGGCCAAAATGCAGCACTGACGAGTTTTGGTTTCCCTGTCCCGTGGAGGAACAGACTTGGCGGGTCAGAACGCGGTCGCCCAGAGAGATTCGCACCTGAGAACCCACCGCCATACCGTCGATTAAACCCGTGCCCACAAGTTTCACCTGAACGAAGTTTTTGCGGGGACTTTGGTTCTCATAGAGACGCCCTTTTGTCACCAGATCCAAATCACCGTCATTGTCATAGTCACCCCACGCTGCCTGGTAGGTAGTATCTGCGGAGATCCCGGAAGTTTCAGTGACATTCTTAAAATGGAAATTGCCCGTATTTTTGTACAGCACACAATGATCGCCACCATAGACCGTCGTAAAATAGAGATCCAATAACCCATCATTGTCAAAGTCACCCAGAGTCGGAGATGCGAAAGATTCCTGCCAGCGGAGACCGGCGTCGGCGGTTAGATCAGTAAAGATGAACCCGCCGTCCTTTCCGAGATTCTTAAGAAATTTAGCACGATCCTGATATGCCGGCGGGTGACTAAAATTCCCTACAAACAGATCGAGATGACCGTCGTTATCTAGGTCGCCCCAACTCGAGCCGATTGTATGGCCCCATGCGCCTAGACCGCCATCGCCATCCACTCGGGCCGTTTTTTCGACCTGAGTGAATTTTCCTTTGCCATCATTGTTCCAAAGCGTATTTGGAACGAGGCGGTAGTTCGATACATAAATATCCAAGTCACCGTCTTCATCATAGTCAGCAGTGGTAATACCACGAGCTGGCATGGTCGTACCCTTAGTTCGCCAAACTTCTTTGAAGTTGTTCTCGGCAGTGTTGAAGTACATCACGTCGGTTAAATATCCGGGACCTTCATAACCGCCAACATACAGATCCACGAGGCCATCACCGTTAAAGTCACCCATGCTGGCGGCGAGGCTAACCTTGGTCGGTAGGTCAGGCAGTTTGTCGCTGATGTTGGTAAGGGATGTTCCCTTCTGATTGAGAAATAAATACCCTTTACCAGCCCAGCACATTGCGTCAGGATATCCGTCATTATTGATGTCCGCCCAGACTGCTGCCCCAGCTAACCCGGTATTTGCAAGTTGCGTGAACGTGCCGTTGCGATTGTTTATCCATATCTGATTCGAAACATTGAGATCTTCGTAACCATCTTGGTTGAAGTCGATCCAAGCAGCAGAACCACCCGCCATGCCCGTAAGTTTGGACTTTGTAGTAGCGTCTACAAACGTCTGTGCATCCAAGCATGATGTCAGACAGACCAGAATAGCCGTCACGATTGAGTACTTCATTGGTTGTGAACTCCTATAAACCGAAAACCGAATAGAAAGTTACCATAACTATTGTATTGTAGCATTTGCGCCGCACGACGGTCACGACTTGAGCTAAGTTTGCCGCAAATTGTGAAACAAGATCCAACTGGCTCATTTTAATTCATTACAATAGATAAGTCATGGTTCAATATTTCGTCTACGCGGTCGTCTTGTTAAGTTGTCTGAGCGTGTCGCTGCAGGCAGACGATGAAAGTTCGCAAATAGAGTTATTTGAAAAAAAGATTCGACCTGTTTTAGTATCCAAGTGCTACGAATGTCACAGCGCTATCGCGGTGGATGTTCAGGGTGGATTACTGCTGGATTCCCGTCCAGCCATGCTTAAGGGAGGCGACAGTGGTCCTGTTGTAGTCCCGGGGAAACCCAACCAAAGTCTATTGTACTTGGCGCTGCAACACGATTCGTTGGAGATGCCGCCGAAGGAAAGGTTGCCGGCGGAAGTGGTGCAAAATTTCAAGGAATGGATCTTGGCCGGCGCCTATGACCCGCGAGACACGGCCTCGGATCCACAGGAGTTGGCATCACAAATTTGGGAGGATGCTTTTCGGCAACGCAGTCAATGGTGGAGTTTTCAACCCGTAGCCCAGTTTGTTCCACCGACGATTGCTCGAAACAACTGGTCTGGATTGCCCATGGACCGTTTTATCCTGTCCGCACTCCGGAAACAGGGTTTGTCGCCATCAACTCGCGCCGATAATACAACCCTGATCCGTCGGCTCAGTTTTACGCTCACTGGCTTGCCCCCGTCGGTTGACCAGGTAAATGATTTTGTTAATGACGAATCACCCGATGCCTGGACTGCGCTGGTTAATTCCTATCTGGCCTCACCCCATTTTGGCGAACACTTTGCCCGTCACTGGATGGATGTCGTGCGGTACACCGATACCTACGGGTATGAATGGGACGTGCCTGCGAAAGGAGCTTGGCGTTATCGAGACTACCTGACACGTGCCTTCAACGCCGACATCTCGTATGACCAAATGGTGCGCGAGCAGATTGCCGGTGATTTGTTAAGCGACCCCCGTATTAATCACGAGTTGCAGCTCATCGAATCTCATATCGGACCCATGTTCTATCAACTTGGGGAGCATCGTCACGGAGATAGTTCCGAGTTTGAGGGGATCCATCAGGAAATGCTCGACAACAAAATCGATGCATTTTCCAAGGCCTTTCAGGGTTTAACGATTGCCTGCGCGCGTTGCCATGATCACAAACTCGATCCGATTTCTCAAGCTGAGTACTATGCATTGTGTGGTGCTTTTATGAGTTCTCGTTGGATAAGTCGCACGATTGACACGACTCAGCGAAATATGCACGTGAAGAGGCAACTTGCCGACGCTCGGCGGCAACTTCAAAAGGCGTTAACTGAAGTGTGGCTTGTCGACCTTCAGAAAAACATCCATATCAGTTCGCTGGATGGTATCCAGCCGCCGACCGCCCTTGCCGTTGGTGATATTAACCACCCGTGGAATCAAATTTTCCGGCTTGACGGAGACTCACTGAGAAGAAAGTGGCTTTCTTTGTTGGAGATGTACCAAAGGCAGGATGATGAAGCTAAAGCATATAACGATGCTAACTACACACTGGTGACAGATTTCGATGAAATGCAGGCTGACGATTGGCATTTAGATGGGCACGGAATCGAGCAGATAATTGGTTCTGGTGATTTCACCTTGCATCAGGGAGACCAGTTTATCAAATCGTTGATGCTCCCAGGAATTGCGACGTCCAGATTGTCAGCCCGCCTTAATGGGACGTTGCGCAGCCCGCTGACGCGTGAACTTCCTCATGATTTCCTTCATGTTCTTGTCGCAGGTGGAAGTCAGTCAGCACAACGCACCGTGATTGATAATGCATTCCTTTGTGAGAAACAGGCGTATTACGCCCACGACCGCTATCAGTGGAAGGCCTTGAATCTTCACAAAGGGCAACAAGACCGCAAGACCTATATTGAATTTGCCACGAAGACCAGTAATCCGAACTTTCCGCCTCGCAGGGGACTGGGCCCTACATTGACTAGAGAAATGGAAACTTCGGCGATCAGCTGGTTTTCTATTAATAAAATCTACGCGGCGAAAGGCCCGGGTGCCCCCAAAAAACGTTTTACTGCTTTTATCGAATTACTCGAACTTGCAACACCAAACAACAAAGAAGAAGCCGCCACGTTGTACAGGCAATGGCTGATGGGCATGGTTAAGGCTTGGGGTGCTGGTGTTGCGACTAGTGATCAGATACAGGTGTTGAACAATCTTTTACAGACGCCGTGGATCACCAAATCGGCATCTCATCCCGAACTGGCTTCGCTCATTGCTCGATGCCGCGCCATTGAGTCACAGATACTCCCCCCGCGGACGGTGAACGGTTTGGCGGATCTCGACGTAGGTGAAGATTACAGACTAAATATCCGTGGCAGCTATTACGATCTAGGGGACCCGATACCACGCGGCTACCTTCGCCTGTTTGCAGATGAATTGTCCACGTCGACATCCTTCAATTCCGAAAACAGTGGCAGATTAGAGTTAGCGAATCAGGTTGCATCCGAAAAAAATCCGTTGACCGCCCGCGTTTATGTCAATCGTGTGTGGCAGTGGCTATTTGGTACAGGCATCGTTGATACGCCCAGTAATTTCGGCAAACTTGGTAATATGCCCTCTCATCCCGAACTGCTTGACTGGATGACGGCACGATTCATGGAGAACAATTGGTCAACGAAACAATTGGTTTACGACATCTTACACACGGCAACCTGGCAACAGGCTGATCACGTGACCTCGATGGCGATGGAATTTGATCCCAATAATAGGTTATTGCATCACTATCCCAATCGGCGTTTGGAAGCGGAAGCGATTGGAGACGCAATGTTGGCAACGGCGGGCACGCTGGATCGTAAACTCTATGGCGCACCTCATAATCCATTTCGTACTGCCGAGGATGAAATGAAGCGTCTGTTTACGGGCCCCGTTGCCGGTAATCAACGACGTATGCTGTACACCAAAGTGAGCATCATGGAGCCGTCTAAATTCCTATCAACATTCAATCTTCCGGATCCGAAAATATCAACTGGTCGGCGCGACATTGCAAACACTCCGGCTCAGGCACTGACCCTTCTCAACCATCCCTTTGGCATTGAGATTGCCAATCAGTGGGCAGCAGGACTGATTCAGCGCGACGACATCGATCCTCGCGGGCGTCTTCAATCTATGCTGGCCACGGCCTATAGCAGAAAGATACAGGCGGATGAACTGGATCGCTGGGAGTCTTCATTAATTAGGCTTTCGGATTTACGTCAAACGAACCAAAATGACATAATGACGAATAAGCAACTGTGGGCGGATATTGCCCATGCAATTTTCAATACCAAAGAATTTATTTATCTACGATAATCGCCATGATGCAGTACCTAGAACGACGAAAATTCCTGAAAGACGCATCACTAGGTTTCGGCGCGATGGCATTCTCTGCGTTGGCGTCGCGTGCGTCACAAGCAACTCCGCTGGCCCATTATGCGTCCAAAGCCAAGCATGTGATTCTTTGTTTTATGGATGGTGGCCCGAGTCACGTTGATACGTTTGACCCCAAACCCGAACTGACGCGTCAGGAGGGCAAGCAGATTGGTAAAGAGAACGTCTCTGTACTGTCCCAAAGTACGGCAGCACGGGTATGGTTGGGAGCACGCTGGAAATTCCAGAATCGCGGGCAAAGTGGCCTAGCCGTAAGCGATCTCCTGCCACACATTGCCTCTCTTGCGGATGACTTGTGTGTCGTCCGTTCGCTGGTGGGAAAACAGCCGTTGCATGGCCAGCAAGCACTGCTTATGCATACTGGTCGGGAAACCGGACGCGCACCAAGTTGGGGAAGTTGGGTTTCTTATGGCTTAGGTGCCGAAAATGAAAACCTTCCCAGTTACGTTCTGCTCAATAACGACTGGATCCCCAACGGAGGAACCGAGAACTTTGGGAGTTCGTTTTTGCCGGCAAATCATTCGGCAATGATGATACGTGCGAAAGGAACTCCGGTAGATAATATCGTTGCTGCTGACGCACCGGCCATCCAACGTGAAAAACTTGCACTTTTGGTAGAACAGGATCAACAATTCGCTAAAACAGCCAATTCCGGAAACGCCATCGAGGCCGCTATTCGGAATTATGAGAAAGCCTTTCTGATGCAGTCCTCGATACCGGGAATTGCCGATGTTCGTGACGAACCTGAATATATTCACCAGTTGTACGGCTTGGATAGCAAAAACGACTTTCAAAAGTACTACGCCTTGCAATGTCTGCGGGCGCGCCGACTCGTGGAAAAAGGTGTACGGTTTATCGAAATCACCTGCCCGTTGACTCACGCGAATAACTCCCCTTGGGACCAACATGGTCACCTAGTGAAACACCATAACGAGAATGCGTTGATTACCGACCAGGCGGTTGCCGGGCTCATTAAGGACCTCAAACAGCGCGGGTTACTAGATGAAACGATCGTCATTTGGGCAGGGGAAATGGGAAGGACTCCGCATACGCCTGCAATAAATGCGACGGTTGGCCGCGACCACCATGTAGATGGATATTCCATTTTTTTGGCAGGTGGTGGATTCAAGGGCGGTTCGTCCTTCGGGACAACCAATGAATTTGGAAACAAGGTTGTGGAGAACCCGTTGCTGATTCAGGATATTCATGCCACTGTGTTGCATCAACTTGGACTGGATCATGAACGATTGACATATCGATTCGGAGGGCGGGACGTGAGCCTGACAGATGTACATGGACGCGTGGTGCGGGAATTACTCGGCTAGAGCGACAATGGGAAGATGGCTTGTTATTGGCACGTTCATTTGGCTTCCGGGTTCGGATTCTGCCCTTGCTGTAACGCATTGACGAGCGGCGGTAACTTTTGCTCTTCGATTTGTAGGGTGAAATGACCGCGAGGAGGGTATGGCTTAATGCGTGGATGGTGGTAGCGAAGAAAACTGGTAGCAGCGATCGTTACTTTACCACCGCGGAATTCTTCGCGGAAATCGTGGTCGATGTGGCCGCCTCTTGGTTGTCCGCCCTGCCGCACTGCGACGCCTGTGGTGGATTCGGCTAATAATCTGCCGTTAATATACACTGCGTAACCCTCACCTGAATTTACGTGAGCCGCGCCACCAAGGACGAGGCGATAACGGTGGCCGTCTCTGAGAGGAGGAAATTCGTAAGTGCCCCGCACCATCAAGACTTCTTTCTCCCACAGTGTCTTGGGCTTCTCGCCACAACGGCAAAACGGTGATGAGCAAGAATCCACTAGCCCCGCTAATTCTCCGTCGAGTTGTCCAAAAGGTTGCCACCCTTTAGACCATCCAGATTTGGCCGCGTCAAAGCCAGGGGCAACCCAGTTTTCCATCCCCGGCGGATAGGTTACCTTGCGGTAACGGGCGCCGCTTTCGACTGGCCGTGACTCTGGCGGGTCGAAGCTGTAAAAATCCCATCGTGACTTGTCCAAATCGGGACCAAATGAATGCCAGTCGTATTCACTCGTGCCAGTCGCCCGATAACAGTTAACCAAGCCGAACATCGATCCGCGGAGAAACTGGTTGGTCCGTTGAGGCCGCTCGCCAGTGGCCTCTTGTTGTAGCGATTTGTTGTAGCGGGGGTCAGCGATGTAATGGGCAGCAATGCCTTCAAGGATGATTGGAGTTAACGCCTTTTGAGTGGCAGCGATTTCCATTTCAGTTGGCTGTTTCTGCTGCTGAGCAAGCGTGCTCTTTCGTGACGTCGCCTGAGGCAATGGATCTGCGCTGCCCCCTTGTAGCTTGACCATTGTTCGGCCCATCGCATCGCCAATTAACATGTAAGTCTCCGCATTGCGGTTGTAATGATAGTCTTGATTGGTAGGCGATTGGGCAACCTCTCGCCAGAAGTCGCGGGTGTCAACCGAAGCGACTGTGCCGCTATATTCAGGGTGCAACGTCTTGTCGCCAACAGATAACTGCGCCTTCAGAATCCGTAGGAATTTTTCCGACATATTGTGCCCTCCAAAACCGACGGTGGCGACCACTACCGGTAACTTCGGTTTTTTGAAATCCGTACGGACATCGTCGATCAGGTTGACGAGATGCTTTTCGTACCCTGCGATTGAGTCTTCCGCGAAACTATCTTTGTGGCCCTGAAACCAGACAAAGCCTGCAATCTCGTAGCCCTGGGATCGGTAATTCGGGACAACCTTGTCGATATTGTCGAGTGTTTTGCGGACACCTTCAATCATTAATTTGTATTCCAGTGATTCGAATTCGTTGGTGGGATCAGTCCGACCACTCGACGGAGGCCGGAAATCAAATCCCAACGAACGGTTGCCTTGAGCTGTCTTAATCAGAAGTACCTGTTCGTCGTGAAATGTGCCCAGTACATGCCCAAAACCAAGTTCGGGTCCGATTGAATTTCCATTGGATGTGGCACTTAGCGGGGACCCTTTGCCGTCTTCGGCTAGGCGGGCTTCCTGGAAATATACGTCATTACGAATTGTCCAATTTCCTTGACTGTCAACGAGCCAGGGAAATTTACCTTCACGTTTGGCCACCGCTTCGAGGTCACCATTTCCAAGTAAATCGGTCTTTTCCATCCAAAAACGAGGCGGCTCACCCGTAAAATTAGTAATTTTGAAGGTATATCGCGTGCCCGGTTTGAGAGCAACCTCTTGCATGGCCAGTTTGTCGCGAGCGTCGCGGCGATAGACTTCCTTGCCGTCGAGATGCATGACGCTATATGAGTTTTCGCCGAATCCACAGTGAAGCTGATAAACGCCGTATTGTGGAACCTCGAATTGTCCCTCGGAAATTGGCTTATTAGTCGGTGTACCGTTGGGCAGATAGACGCTAAGTGGCAAGGCGCTGTAGTTACCTACCCGATAAATCTGAAAATCGCCGGGAACGGAGGCATTGGAACTGAAGTAAACACCGTTGTACAGGTTTTTTGCGCCGCTGAGGTTGCCCATGCCCACCATGTTGGATTGGCCGGCGAGGATGTAGACCTTAACTGGTCGCGCGGCGTCGCCTGGCTTACCGTCTGGATCTGGTAACTTTGCGGGGACGTTTTCAGCGGAAACGGAAAGAACGATGAAAAATAGTAGGTATGTGATAAACAGGTTGCCGCGCTTCATTCGTCGCTCCGCGTTAAATCGTAACGGTATAAGTTGTCGTAACTGGATGTTCGAGGTACGCTTCGTTCAGGCCAAAAATGTTCGGGCAAAAGGGGTTTGGCATATTATGGATTCGGTGAGCAGACGTCTCCGCATTCGTCAGGATTGTCTTGATCGATCATGCCAAAAGCCATGCGAGCCGTGGCACCGGTCACCCCGCTATTAACCGCAGCCGTCACCGCTACCAAGGAATTGAGTTCGTCATCAGTAATTCCTAGACTGCGAGCCTTTTCAACACGGTTTCGAGTACAGACTTGACACCCACGTGTCATCGTCACGGCCAAACCTATCAAGTGTTTCTCTCGTTCGCTGAGTAACTCCGTACTGTGAGTTTGCTTGATATGATCTACTATCAACGTGTCATCGTAAGCCATGTTAGGATCCTTTAACTTTCAATATTGAATGAGGCGTTTAAAAGTGTTTCAAGTGGTTATTTCTGCTTCCACATTACCGAAGGGCGAGGACTCGACTCGGATACGGCAGTCGTCGGTAATCGGAATTAAGCTCGGAATTGATCCGGTTAGAATAATTTGGCCGCCGCGGAGTTTGTCACCGCGCTCACTTGCCACGGTTGTCAGCCATTTTAGTGATGAGCGGATCGTTTGCAATAACCTAGGGCCGGAATAATAATCGATCAACTGGTTGTCGGCGAAGATTCTTAGGGTTGATGAATCAAGGGATGATTCGCAATCAATGTCATCGGTGCTGATCCCGTCACCGGCGATGAATCCGCCGTGCAGGGTATTATTGGCGATGAGCTCACCCGCCGAGGCGTGATCGCCTCGCATTACATTGTGGTGCAATTCAATCACGGGAAAAATGCGATCAACACAAGTGGGAATTCCGGCGTCAGCAAAATCTGCCTCACAGGGTTCGTGCGATAGCTCCACCGCTAACTCGCCCTCGATAGCGAGCTGTGCAAAGTTCTGACGCGACAACTCAACGCCCGAAATATGCTGTTCTGATTCGAATAGTCGCCCGGTGACGCAATGATCGACCCCGAGCTGCGCCCTTATTTTTGGTGACGTGCAACCGACTTTGTAACCGACGATAGGCTCTCCTCGGTCGCGCCGCAATTCTGCTACAGCCGATTGAAGTTCATACCCTTGTGCCACGTCTAGGACAACACCTTTGGCAAACATGGTGCCGGGTTGACGCGTGTCATAATCAGCGAGTAAATCAGAGGCCCATTGCCGCATGCGAGTAGAAGCTGAGGATGATTTCATGGGTTACCGTTTGACAATCATACATTGGGTCGAGGGAAATTCGATTAGGCCCTCGGGGATTTCGCTGACGAACTCGTCAAATGCCTGTTTCACACCACGCAACAAAGAATAGTCGTGTGAAAGCATGATTCCACCGGAAACCATTCGCGGGTAATAGTATTCTAAGCAGGCTCTGGTTCCTTCATATAGATCGACGTCAAAATGAACGAAGCTATACTCTCGATCGGCAAGAATCTCATGGGCCTCGTCAGTGTTGGCCGAGTCTGGAAAGAGACCTTTAAAAAAATGCACGTTGTCGTAATCGTCCAAATATTGCTGAACGGACTCAAGGCTACAAGTATATCGATGTTCGGTATGTACGTTTCCATCTTCTTCGGCATTGGCAGGTAAGCCTGCAAACGTATCAAAAAGAAAGAGTTGCTTTTTCCCCTTGAGGCCACATAAGATCTTAGCCGACGCACCTTTAAAGACGCCAACTTCTGCCATATCTCCGGCGAGATCTTTAACACTTCGAGCCGTGCTTAGAATCGTATACGATTCGTAAGCGGTAAGCATAGAGACACGTTCTTTGCGTATTTGTTTTAAGAGGGCAACATCAGTTTTATCCTTGTGAGCGCCAAGCAGCAAAAACTGTATCTTGGAGATCACCCACAACCAGACTCTTTCAAAAAACGACCCCCCTAGTACGCGTTGGACCTTTTCGTTTTTTGTGATCAATGCAAATACCCTTTTCGAAAACATCAAAAATAATAAAAGGTGGTCTGTCGATGTGAAAGAAAATCGCACATTTGAAAATTATTGTGCTTTAAACGCCGAAGACAACCGGAGGGTAAACTACCACGCGTGATAATAACATTCAACGAGTCGGAGGGGAAGTTTCTAGTGATGATTATCCGGGAATAGCGCGGCGACATGCGAACAATGCTCGTAGACCTAAGGGCAATGTAAGTCGAATCGTTGTACTTAATAGGGCAGATGCTACAGAGTGGGTGAAGGATGCCTTATTGGTATTGGCGGGACTGGCAGGCTATGCTGAGTTATTCGACCACACCAGACACATAAAGACAGTGTGCTGTAATCAACCAAAGTAAAAAATCCATATAGCTTTCATAATCGCCGGTGTCCCGTGCACTTTTGGCAGATTGAAGGGGATAAAACATATAAGACCCAAGTTCATTACGTCGAAGCAAAATAAGTTTGCTCAGGACTCCTTCAACAGCTGAAGGATTAAAAACTGCAGAACAATTTCAATGTGAACCGTTGATGGCGACTCACAAGTTAGCCTCGAAATGTGTCTTAAAGTCTTAAAAGAGAGCGACACTGATGAAAAACGAATTACAGAAGATAATAGATCGCCGCGATATATTTAAGGGGTTTGGCGCGGCTGTCCCGTTTTTCTTGATCCACGAATATTACCCAAGCATTACTCCTCCGGGACTCGTCGAAAAAAATTGGTCGATCGACAAGGACGGCTACGCGTCGTTGCCTGAAGGTACAGGCCTTTGCTGTGAAATCAACGAGATGAAGTTGGAGGAAATCTCCAAGTCGCCCAGCAAGCCGGAATGGCCGACTCGTGGCCGAATGCCAGACGGATCGATTGCAGATTATTGATGCTAATGCTCACGCGGCAGCCGTCAAAAAAACTTGGTGATGCCGATGGTTCGTGATCTCCAAGTCTCGGCAGAGGCTAGGGATCGACTAAAGGGGACCGGCCATCGGCCTGCGGGCAATGGACAGAAAGCGGACCGAAAACCGGTTTACCACTCGCAAACTAGGGACGTTTTCCATTGGCTTATATGCCGTAGGAGATGATAGTTAAGAAAGAATGTCCGTTACTACTGACCCTTCAACATCGGTGAGTCGATAGTCTCGGCCGGCGTGGCGATAAGTGAGTTGTTCGTGGTCGAATCCCAGTAGGTGTAAAATTGTTGCGTGAAAATCGTGGACGTGTACCTTCTTTTCTTCAGCTCTCAGGCCATGTTCATCGGTAGCTCCGTGGATGATACCTTTTTTGACACCGGCTCCGGCTAGCCAGGACGTGAACGCCCAGGGGTGATGTTCTCTCCCTTTTGCGTCAGCAGTGTTGTTAAATGGCGTGCGTCCGAATTCTGTTGTCCAGACAACAAGGGTGTCTTCCAACATTCCTCGTCGTTTAAGGTCTTTCAAGAGCGCGGCAATCGGCTGGTCGACGTTTTTGGCAAGTCCCACATGCGTCATCATATCACCGTGCGCATCCCAATTTCCGGACGACCCAGTGTCAATTAACTCAACGAATCGCACGCCCCGCTCAATGAGTCGCCGTGCCGCCAGACATTGCCATCCGAATCCGGCGGTCGAACCTGGTTGGATTGCATAGCCCTCTAGAGTATCCTGTGTCTCTTTGCTAAAGTCGAAGGCGTCAGGTACCGCCTGTTGCATGCCATAGGCGGTTTCAAAACTCTTCATGCGGGCGGTTAACGCGGATTTGGCGGTTCGGTCGTTTAAATGGAGTTTGTTTAGAGCCTGAATCACATCGAGTTCAAGGCGTTGTTTGTCGTTTGCGAGTTTAGGCCTGACATTGGCGACCGGTTCGGCGCCTGGAACTACCAATGTTCCCTGATGGACGGCTGGTAGAAAATCACTTGAGTAGATCTGGGTACCGGCGTAGGTCTGGTGAGGAGCGATGACGATGAAGCCCGGCAAATTTTGATTTGGAGTCCCCATTCCGTAAGTAACCCATGAACCGATGCTGGGCCGAGAAAATGCAAAGGAGCCGGTGTGCATTCCGAGTGTTGCATTGTAATGGTTCGAATGGGATGTATGCATAGATCGAATCATCGCGATGTCATCTACACAGGTAGCGATATGAGGGAAGAGTGTGCTAACTTCAATGCCCGATTCGCCGTGTTTAGAAAACTCCCATTGGGGCCTTTTTAGGTAAATTCGCTCATAGCCCGGGCGGTCTTTGATTTCCGGATGGTCGGCCTTAATTTCCTTGCCGTGATCGCGATGTAACGCTGGTTTGGGATCGAAAGTATCAACATGCGATACGCCACCAGTCATAAATAGAAAGATGACGTTTTTTGCTTTGGCCGGAAAGTGTGTTTTGTTTGGAGCGAAAGGGCCTGCGTCGTCGACAGCCAGACATTCAGCTATTCCTGGTAACAGTAGGGAACTAGCAATTGATGACCGCAGCATGGTGCGTCTATTTAGTGACATCCGGTGCAGTTCCTTTAACTCAGCAATAGATCAAAGACTAAGATTTATTTTAAGCTATTTATATTCGGGATGTACACATGCAAAACCGAGATGCCCAAGATCTTTATTGGAAGACGAAAAAACGAGTGTTTCGGTGAGAGGGGAAAGCTACAACCAAGAAAACTGTACTTATGTGT
The DNA here is from genome assembly GCA_963934735.1 of uncultured Planctomycetaceae bacterium. Classification (GTDB taxonomy): domain Bacteria; phylum Planctomycetota; class Planctomycetia; order Pirellulales; family Pirellulaceae; genus UBA721. Next base: position 15,631 of record CAWVZW010000016.1, on the reverse strand, counting down.
TGGCCCGCTGAAAGGAAGTAAGACATTTAATGCAATGAAATAATTTTAGATGACACGAACGGATTTAAGGAAAAGTCAATTCACGCTAGTCCAAGTATAAAAACTCGTTACTCGCCATGAGGGCTCGTGTGTACGCTTCCCATTTTTCGGCGTCTGCTCCTGGATGGGACTGAAGGAATTGCTGGGTTATCTTAAACTCTTCTTGTGTGGCGATTCGCTGAAAAAGACGTCGGTACAGTTGGTCTACGATAGAATCGGCGGAATCACTAGTACGAATTGTTAAAGTTGCCGCCGCTGCCGACGCATGGAAAAAATCATCATTGAGGAAGTACAGTGCTTGAGTCGGTACAGTTGTCTCTCCTCGAGTTGGTGTGCTGGTGTTGGGGTCTGGCCCGTCGAATAGAGCTAGAAATGGGTGTCGCCGTTGTCGCTGAACCATCATATAGACAGTTCTTTTGTTGGTGGCGTAAACCGAATTAAAGGGAGCGTGCTGGCTAAAGGTCCAAGTCGCCTCGGGAGGAAATGGGTGCGTTTCACCAGGTTGCGTGTCCAATTGCCCACTCGCAATAAGTAGGGAATCACGAATTTCTTCGGCTGTCAGGCGTCTAGAGCTGAAGTGACTTAACCATATATTAGACGGATCAATCTGGCGCACCGTTGTTGTCGTATGGGAGTTGCGTTGATAGGCCTCGCTCAGCAAGATTAGCCGATGAAGAGGCTTGAGCTGATAGCCGTGAGCCTGGATTTGTTGTGCAAGGAACTCCAGCAGTTTGGGGTGAGACGCTGCTGTACCACGCGAACCAAAATCGTTCGGCGTTGCGACGATACCGCGACCAAAGTGCCAGTGCCACACTCTATTTGCGAGAACACGCGCAAATAGAGGATGTGTCGTTGTCCATTCAGCGAGTTCAACGCGTCCACTTTGTTTTGTGTTTACAATCGGTGTCGAGCCGAACACCTCGAGCCACCGCCGTGGTACCTCTTCGCCAGGTTGTTCAGGGTCACCACGTTGGTGAAGTTTGGCGTTGGCTACACCGCCTTCAGCTACGGCATATGCTACTGGTAGGACGAGGGGAGCCGGTGACGTAAGGTCGCCACTTAATTCGCCGAACTTAATAAGTTGAGGGCCTAATTTTGCATCGCGGAAATGTTCTAAGCGGAACGAGACACCGTCCAAACCGGGTGCGGCGTGTGCATCAATAACATATCCACTAATCCTGTACTCGCCGTCTTCCGGGCAAACCCATGCGAGACCGGAATCCTGTTGTGGTCCGGGGTGTGTGAATAATGCCTTAGACGGGAGTGTTGTCCAGGCCATGATCGGTTGATCGCCGACATTTGCAAAGAAAGACGGGTTATCGCCGGATGCCCAACCTTTAAGCGCAGGATGCCCCCCAATATCGACTTTTTTGTCGATCAGGTATTTGGGTCCGTCGGTCACATCCAATAGTGCCCAGACGGCATCTCGAACCGATATTAAAGGTAACTTTGAATCAATGAGGTTGATGAGTTCGTCCGACGACCAGCGTTTCGTTTCGTCTTTGGTGCTCTCAAATTTGATTTTAATTCTTGTGCTGTCAGCCCCATAGCCTCCATTTCGTAGAACGGACAGTTGAACGATTTCGCCTTTCTTGATTTGCCGGACCGCTTTATCACCAAGGTGTTTCTCCAATTCTTCATTACCACCCTCGCCGATATTGACCGTACAAATAACTTCGGCTGATTTAGCAAGTTCATTTTTTAATCGCGCGGTTTCGTTTGGATCGTTCGGAGCATTTGCTTTAAAATTTGCGACGGCGGTGGCATGTTCCGCGCGCCGTCGAGATGCTTCGTCAGGCGTCAATAAGTCAATGAGGTCACTAGGTTGAGGAATTGCTTCACATCCTGGGAATGAGAATCTAGTGCTGCTAAATATTCCGTAGAGGGCATAATAGTCCGCTGATGTTACGGGATCATATTTATGATCGTGGCACCGCGCACAGCTAAGCGTCATGCCTAGAAATGCCTTTCCTACGTTATCAATTACATCTTCGTACATGAGATGTACATCTTGATTGATGTTATGTCCATAACGCCGGGCAATGGCCAAGTAGCCTGTGGCGATAATCCCGTTCTCGCGATCCCGGATATCACCATTAATTGGTTTCAAGTCCCCTGCTAGTTGTTGCTGGACAAATGTATTAAAGGGCATATCATCATTAAACGAGGCAATGACCCAATTTCGGTATTTCCAGGCATGCGGTAGTGGCCGGTCCGAGTTTTCACCCGCCGTGTCGGCATAACGGACCACATCCAGCCAGTGTCGCCCCCAGTGTTCACCGTATTGGGGAGAGTTGAGCAAGCGATTGATCACCTTTAGGTAAGCATCCGGTGCCGTGTCGGTTTCAAATTCAATAACCTGATCATATGTCGGAGGTAGTCCGGTCAAGTCATAGGTTACTCGTCTGACGAGTTCCCGCCGACTTGCTCTGTCCGTTCGTGTTAAACCGTTCTTTTTCAGAGCTGAATTAATTAAAAGATCAATCTGGGCCGGATCAGCCGTAGGTGGCACATCCTTGACCGTTTGATAAGACCACCACGTCTCGGCGTCTTTTCTTGACATTCCCCCGATTTGTTGTGAGCTAATACGAGGATCCGGCGCTCCATCTTTTACCCACTTTGTAAGTATTGCGATCTCCTCGGGCTTGAGTTTAGCGTTTTTATCCGGGGGTGGCATTTTCAAGCCCCGATAGTTAATGGCATCAATGAGAAGACTGCCTTCGACATCTCCGGGTACAATCGCGGGGCCTGAATCTCCGCCCTGCGCCCATCCCGCAAGATTATCTAAAGCCAAGCCGCCCGAGTTCTTTGTTCCGGAATGACATGAATAACATTTCGCGATTAGGAGTGGGCGAACTTGTTTTTCAAAAAACTCGTTTGCCTCGACTTGATTGAAGACAAGCAGGCTTGTCATGATTAACGCCAACGGAACAGGATGGGACTTCATTTGTTCTTCCTTGCGGCTCGTTTTTTTCAAAGGCGTAACGGTGTGAAGGCCGCAGTTATTCCGCTGTTCGATACAACTGAAGCGAGAGGAGCATTGCTGTCTCGCCGAATTGGTTCGGCGCGACGCCAGTGGTGGTTAACGCATTTAGTTGCAAGGGCCTGAGTTAAAGTCGTTTAGCGTATGGGAATTGAGTATATACCATTGTAACGCTAATTGCAGCCGACTTTCGGCCGCTCGGGGGTTTTGGGAACATCAAAAGCCGCACACGCCAAAAGCTGTTTAATCCCACAACAGCTCAGTTCAGCATGGTCTGCTTGCGCGTCCCCGCTTCAATGTTACACGACTAGTCGAAGCCGATTAGATTTCTGTCAACCGTTGATCGGAATCGCCGAAACGGTCCAGATGGATGCCCAACTTGTCCATCATTGACAAGTACAGACTGCACATCTTGCGGTTGGGCTTGCCGAGGTAGTCTAGGGTTCGGCCGGTCTTGATTTGGCCGCCGCCGCTACCTAGCATTACGACCGGTAATTGATCGTTGTTATGATTACCCGTCATCATGCTGGATAGGTAGAGGATCATTGAGTTGTCCAACAATGTACGTTCGCCTTCCTGAATCGCGTCCAGCTTTTTGGCGATGTACGCGATTTGCTCAGTGAAAAATCGATTTACTTTCAGCCAATCACCGTTGTTCGTATGTGACAGCAAGTGGTGGATCATATAATCGATTCCTTGTGTTGCTCCGCGATCGGACGTGAGATTGGGAAACCGCAGCGACGAGTGATCATTGTTGAGTTTCAAAGTGCAGACTCGTGTCGTATCGGTGCGGAACGCCAAGACTAGAATGTCGCACATTAATCGCATGTGTTCATCAATATCCTGCGGAATGCCATCGGCGGGGCGAGCGATATTCGGTTTATCGAGCGTCGGACGCCAACCTTGCAGACGACGCGCTTTTCCAGCGTTTTCAATCCGTTTTTCAACTTCTCGCACCGAATCCAGATATTCTTCCAACCGTCGTTTGTCGGATTGACTGATCTTCCCCAGCAACCCCCCACTGCTACTGAACGTCCTAATACGCTCGTTTCGCTTCCGAGCCAACCGATCACAATTACCGTGATAGCACCGCCTGAGTCAAAATAACCACAGGCATAGCTTAACAAACCACTCGATTTTTATTATCGAGATTGTGTAGAATGACAGAGTTCTCACTATATCAGGAACCTTAAACCCCACGTTGCTTATAATGACTATTCAAATCACACAGCTACTAATTATTTAATTCTCTGGAGAATACCGATGACAGCTTTTATTTCCCGTTACATTTATTCTGTTGGTATTATGGCGTTTTTAACCATAGGAACTCCTGTCTTTGGAGAGGACAACAATTGGATTTCACTGTTTGATGGTAGAACAATGGATGGCTGGGAGAGAATTGGGAATGAAAAAAGCGTATGGAAAGTAAAAGACGGAGCTCTTACTGGTTCCGGTCCCGCCTCTATGTTAGTTAATACATCAAAATCATACAAAAACTTTCGCTATCGGGCTGAGCTCAAAATTAGTGATGGCGGTAACTCTGGAATGTATTTTCGCACAACACGTAAACCGGGATTTTCGGACGGTTACGAAGCTCAAATAGACAGTACTCATACCGATCCAATTCGAACGGGTTCGATATACGGTATGTGTCACGTCTACAAGCAACACGTGAAGCCCGACACTTGGTTTAAATATCAAATCGAAGTTCGCGACGACGTGTGGCGTGGGCGCGAGTTGACTCGCATCAAAGTAACAATAGACGACAAAGAACTTTACGAGTACATGGATTTTGAAATGACGTTTAAGGATGGGCACTTTGCATTTCAGCATCATGATCCGGGAAGTATCGTACACATTCGAAAAGTGGAAGTGCTTCCATTGAAAGATTGAAAATATTTTGTTACGGCATCTGGCCTTATCCAAATACTCATGTGCATCACAGACAATTCACAATTATTGAAAGAATTAGATATGTTTCGATTCGTATTAGCTTTTACCGGTTTTATGTGTATCTTCGCGTCAGCACATGCAGACGACAATCCTGGGTTTGTGGATTTATTCAACGGCAAAAACCTTGAAGGTTGGACGCAACGCAACGGCACCGCGACCTACAGTGTTGAAGGAAACGCCATTCTGGGAAAGACTTCCGAGCGCAGCCCTAACTCATTTTTGTGCACAGATAAATTCTATGGAGATTTTGAATTAAAGTTTGATGTAAAAGTAGATTCGGCCTTGAACTCTGGCGTACAGATTCGCTCCCAAACCAATGATGACAATCCACAGGAACGGGTGAACGGACCACAAATCGAAATTTCAACCGACAAGATGGCCGGTTATGTGTACGGCGAAGCGGCGGGTGGATGGATGACTCCGGATAATGATCGTAAACCACACGGTACCTTTAAAGAAAACGAATGGAATTCGTATCACGTAGTAGCCTTTGGCAACAAGATTGAAACATGGATTAATGGAAAACAGATATCAGATCTAACCCATGAAGATCGCTATAAAACTCATCCTAATGGATTTATTGGGTTGCAGGTACATGCTATTGGATCAGGTCAAGGACCGTTGGAGGTACGCTGGCGCAATTTGAAATTACGAGATCTTTCAAAATTCAAATCGTTATATAATGGAAAGGATCTTAGCGGCTGGAAAACAACTGGAAACTGGATTCCTCAAAAAGATGATTCGTTATTGATCCAACCTCGGGACGGAGAAAAAGGTTGGCAACGGTACGACATGTATCTTTGGTCTGAAAAGAAATATAAAGACTTCGTACTGGATGTTGAGTATGCTTACCCACCGGGTGGAAATAGTGGCGTTTACTTCCGTGTCGGTGATCTAACTGATCCAGTTGGCAAAGGAATCGAGGCTCAAATACTGGATTCTTCCAATAAAAAGGGACCTCTTGGTTCACACGATCATGGTGGAATTGTGGCGACGGATGCGGCAGCTTCAAAGAATATGTCACGTCCTCCAAACGAATGGAACCGTATGGTGGTAACTTGTCAGGGCAGTCATCTACAGGTTGAACTGAATGGCGAGCAGATTATTGATATTCAGTTGGACAAAACCGCTATGAAAGATCGTCCGCTGGAAGGATACATCGGATTTCAGGATCACGGTCAACCTAACAATATCAAATTCCGAAACATCCGAATTCGCGAACTTAAATAAGTAATCATCAAACGGAGCATCACGTTGAGGTTCTATGTTTTGTTATTGGAAAACATAGAAGGCGTCTCACCTGTTTTGCATTTCTTAACAAACGGCCAACCTATTCCGGAATAATCAGACAAGTAGTCTGTTGAATGTAAGTTATGGAAACTATTATGCCACCTCGATCTTTCAGTCGCCGAACTCTTTTACAAGGAGCGGGTGTCACTATTGCGTTGCCACTACTAGAGTCGATGCAACCGAACCTCGCACGCGGTTCGGAATCGGCAAGCGTGCCTCGAAGAATGGTGGCGATTCAAACGAACATGGGCATCCTGCCAGATTATTTTTTCCCCGACAAAGCAGGAAATGATTATAAACTTAGCCCTTATCTTGAGCGACTTGCGTCGCATCGTGATCACATGACGGTATTTTCAGGTGTCAGTTTGCCGGGCGTGACGGGTGGGCATGCGGCCCAGAGATGCTTTTTGACGGGTACCCGTATTTTCCTCATCTGCTAACGCGGCAGATGAAATGCCCGTCGAGACGGATCCCGCTAGGGGGTTTGCTGTCGGTAAGCCTTGTGGCAGAGATCCCATCAAGGGATCGTGTGGCTGAGGCTGTATGGGTACTGCTGGCTGGGGAATCGTAATTACCAATCCACAGGTACAGCGGGATTTCCGGCCCGCCAGATCAGCACCCACGTTAAAGGGTTCGGCACAATCAGGACATCTAAATTGAATTGTCATTTTCAATACTCCTCTATATTCCCATCCCTTAGTTACAGGTGCGTTTTCGTCTGAGGATCAGACGCATGAAATTCAGGGATTTCTGTAGGATTATTCAACAGACGCACTCTGTGGCCCCTTTTGGCCCAGTCCGCCTACAACTATTATCGGAATTATCGCTTTATGTGTATATTGTCAAATACGCTACATAGGCATGCCTACTGTCATTGATTGACTACAACAAGTCATCGCCCAACATCGTGCAATTACAAACGACACCAAAAACCAATGAATAGATTTATTCAATTCTGTTGCCTTGTGCTTATTTCACGGGCGTTTACTACGGCAGTTTCTTCCGCTGAGACGTTCCCGCCTTACAAGGCGATCCAAGTTCCTCAAAGCGTGTCCGAACTCTGGAAGGACTATGACGCTCGCAGTGAACCACTCGACATCAAGGTCGTCCAAGAGTGGAACGAGGACGGAGTCGTCACGCGGTACGTGACTTTCAAAGTCGGGACGTTCAAAGAATCTGACGCCCGCGTTGCGGCTTACTATAGCTTTCCAAATGGGGGCGGCAAACACGCAGCGTTTGTCTGGAACCACGGTGGAGGTCAGCGAGCCGATCGCAAACGCGGCATATACTTCGCCAAACAAGGTTTCGCAACTATTGACATTAACTGGTTGGGCCGTCCGCTCGAGGATGGGATTGACGTGAACACAGATTGGGGTAATGTCGATCCAACACAGGGGCCACGCTTTTACAGCAAAGCGCTAAGAAAGAGTTGGAAACAAAATCTTCAGCCCGATCCATTTTCGCTAGATCCAGTTGCTAGTCCACGTAATAGCAACTGGTTCCTATTGACTGTCGCTGCCAGACGTGCCATCACCTTTCTCGAAAAGCAGCCGGAAGTTGACCCAGAACGAATTGGTTTATCGGGATATTCGATGGGGGGGATGATCACGGCGCTGGCGGCTATCGATCCACGCCTCAAAGCGGTGGTTCCATTTGTGGGCGGCTCGGGTTTCAAGCATGTTGATTTTCCAGGCGGCATTAAAGGTAGTAGCATCCGGCTGCATCTTCGGGATGTGGAACTATACAAAAGAACGATGGACGCCAGTGCATACTGGCCACTTGTTAAATGTCCGGTCCTCTTTATCAGTTCGTCCAATGATTTCCATTCAACCTTCGATCGAATTTACCAGTCGATGGCTCTTTTGAAACATTCCAACTGGCGGGTCAGTACCAATATTCATCAAAACCACGGCCCTGGACCGGAGCAGTGGGTGCTTTTGAATCAATGGTTTAACCAATACCTCAAGGGAACCGATCAAAACATCCCAGCAACGCCCCCTTCAACATTCAGCGTAAGCGGCGATACCGCGACGTTTACGATTAAGCCAGGAGATCGGGATCGTTTGGTCAATACAGAGGTTTATTTCAGCTACGACCCCAACTCGAGAACTCGGTTCTGGAACCGGGCGGATGCGATTCAAGCGGATCATAGTTGGTCGGTGCAGTTACCCGTCCATGCTGATCTGCCACTCTATGTGTTCGGACTGTGTCGCTATCGCTTACCGCAAACGGTTCATCTTCAGCACGGGGAAACCTCGACGTTCGTGTTGAATTCCGTTGAACGGTCGATTGTTCCGGAGACGGTCGATCTGGATGCACTGGCACAGATACCGAAGAACCGTACCGTGTTCGAAGATTTCAGCAATGGAATTCAGGACTGGTCCACGAGAGATCAGCGGAGTATCAAGACCTACAAATTCCAGAGTCCGGATTTGGATAAGTCGAACAATAAGAAGCTGGCCCTGACCATTGATCCGCAAGGGAAGCAGCTTTCGCTGCGCCTCAGCGCCAGTAGCAAGTTTCTCAATCAAAAGGACAACCTAGGAGATTTTTCGTTTACCAAACTTGTTCAGGGCGAGAAACCCCAAGAAGTGCTGATCGACCGCAGTGAATTTAAAAGTGGAGATGATAAGACGCTTGAGTGGTCGAAGATTGCTACCTTCACCGTCACCATTGTCGATACAACGACTCGTCAGACCGTCAATCTGACATCCAAAGAGGGTCAAATGATCCTGCAACGAATCAAGCTGGTGGATTAGAGCGTAAACACAGCGAGAACTATAGTTGGAGTAAGGCTACAATGGCGATGTTTACGAATTGCTTGAAAAGAATGTTTCTGAACTGGAGAACTAGAATGATGCGTTGTTTGCTTGCGGTTTTTATTATTTGTCTGATGCCAGTATGGTCCCATGCTGCCCCGGACAGACCCAATGTATTAATTGTGACTGTCGATGACATGAACGCGGATTCCATTGGAGCGTATGGTTGTCCGCTACCGAATATATCGCCCAATATGGATAGGCTTGTAAAGTCCGGGCTTCGATTTAAATATGCGCATGTGCAAGTTGGTAATTGCATGCCGGGGCGTAATGTCATGTGGTCCGGTTGCTATCCGCACAATAATGCGGTCGAGGGGTTTTATCAGGTCAAACAGCCACCGCAACCACATCTGGTGGATGTAATGAAGTCGGCGGGATATTTTACAGCGATCAGCGGTAAGACGAGCCATTCGACTCCCTTTAATCCCTATGCCTGGGACGAAGTCTTCGACACGGATGCCAACGGAAAACCTTACAATAAGAAAAATCCGGTGGCATATGCAGAAGCGACCTCCCGTGCGATTGCTGCTGCAAAAAAGGCAGACAAGCCGTTTTGCGTGATGATCAATGTTGCCGACCCGCATAAGCCGTTTTATACCGGCGCTGGCGACCCTTTTCAGCCCTCGCACGTTTATAAAGCCGCTGAAGTGCCAGTTCCAGATTTTCTGTTCGATGACCCTGTGGTCCGCGATGAACTCGCGCTGTATTATTCTTCGGTAAGCCGGTCCGACGACTGCGTTGGCCGTATTATGGATTCGCTTAAGGCATCTGGAATGGAAAATGAAACGGTCGTAATTTTTCTGTCGGATCACGGGATGCCCCTGCCCTTTGCTAAGACGCAATTATATCACCACAGCACGCATACCCCGCTAGCGATCTATTGGCCGGGCGTAACGCAGCCCAACACCGTGGAAAAACAACATATGGTTTCTGCCGTCGACCTGTTGCCAACGATTATGGAGATCACCGGCGCTGCGAAGCACCCGTCGATGGACGGACGATCCTTTGCCGCAATAGTCCAAGGCAAAACACAAGCAGATCGTGAATTTGTCGTTAAAGAATACAATGAGAATGCCGGTCGGTCACGCGACCCGATGCGGGCAGTACAGACCAAGCAATTCCTTTATATCTTTAATCCGTGGTCCAACGGCACCCGTGTGTTTGCTACGGCAACCACGGGGACGAACAGTTATCGCCGTCTGGCCACTTTGGCCAAGACAGATTCCTATTTGGCAAAGCGTCTGGAGATATATCAACATCGAGTTGTTGAGGAAATGTACGATGTAGTCAAGGATCCCGCGTGTTTGAACAATTTGATCAACGAAAAGAAATATGAAGCGGTCATTGAGCAACAGCGGCAAAGGTTATTAGCGTGGATGGAAAAGACAAACGATCATATGTTGCCTATGTACCGTAATCGAACGGATGCCGCTGCCCGAGAGGCATATGTGGTTGCCATGGAAGCAGCCTCCGCCGCTCGTGGTTCGAAAAACAAGAAACCAAAGCCTCAGGGGAGCAAACCTATAAAAAAAGACGTCTTCAGCGTTGTTTTCCCAAAGCAGGTCACGGCCGCGACGACTGTCGAGTATTCACTCAAACATGATGTGCCCACAGCGTATGGCAAAGTTGGTCTGACCATTACGTTGAAACAAGGCAACAAGGGTGCACGAGTGGATCGACGTGAAATTACCATTGAGGGCAAAGGGATGTTGATTGTGAGATTTAAAATTCCTTCTAATCCGACTGACGGAAAAGTCTCTTTTGCGATTTGGGCTGGTGAGGATTTTGAGAATAAGCTGCAGTATTTACATAGCCAACCTGTCCCAGTTAAATATCTAGACGATTAGTGTCTGAAAGGAAAGTTTTGAAATCTACATCTCATCGCAGCGGTTTTGTAAGTCGTGGTAACACGCTCAATGTAAGGTATGTCGCTAGTCAGCTTTGTTGTGTTGTATTGGCTTCGATGGTCTCAATGACTGCCTATGCTCAGCAGGTGTTTGATATGCGAGCGATTAGCGATCCGAGCACACTGGAAATTGAAGTTGTGCAACCGTGGCAAACAGTCAATGGCCCCGTCGTGACCCGACAAAAACTGGTCACCATCAACGTCGGGCAAATTTGGGTGGGGCAGGATTATCGAGTACCAGTTCGAATGGTGGTTCCCGCGAATCGCAAAGCCCATGGCTTTCATCTTACGGGCGGTAACTCACCCGTAAATCTTCAACGTGAAGTTAGGCCCGGGGGAACGAATTTGGAACTACTCAAGGGTGGGGTTGGGTTGGTGATGACTGTTGTGCAGGATCCTGGGTCCTATGGGCAAGTTGAATTGGGAGGCGCCGCCGAAGCTCGTTTTGCCAAAACGTTGGATCCCCACTACAAAATTCAGTATTGGGCCTGGCCGGCAACGTTGATGCGCGCTGTTACGACTGCCTATGCGGAGGAAGAATACTTTGACGAAGGAAAAGTCGCCGTAACCGGAGCGTCCAAAAATGGAGCTTCGCCTTCGATGGCTATTATTCACGACGATCGCATGACGGCGCTACACGCGACCGTATCCCCTATATGGGACTCGCCGTTGCGACTCTGCGACCAAAAGGCAAGGGACCGCCACCTCGCAGAAGGTGGACAGCAACGAGGATTCTCGGGTGGGCACTTCGGCCCAAACTTCAACCAACGTGCATTAAACGCCGGGCATTCCTGGGAAGATTTACAAGGCTTTACCGAAGACATTTCTGATCAGGTGTTTATTTCGCGAAATATAAAGGACCTTCGTAGTCGGGGAGTCGAAATGCTGTTTCACCCAGGAACACATGATATGGTCGCCTACGATATGGCATGGGGTGGAGCAAATCATCCGTCCATTCCTGTTTACCTGGGACCTAACAGTGGTCACGGGAAAAAGGGACACCCAAAAATCGAACGTGATCAGCAAAACCGAACTGCTTTGCTGCTACGACACTTTTTTCCGGATGAATGTAGAGAGTCGCTTTTGTCGCCCCCTACGATCGAAACGACGATGGGCAGGGATAGCCTGCATGTAACGGTCCGATTCGAACCCAATTCCGGCGAAGAAACGGGGCGTATCTGGTGGATCTACGATCGCGGCCCTGACGGGAGCCCGCGATATCTACAGGAACTCATCCCCGATGAGAACTCAAAACAGATGACTCACGATACGAAGCAGGGAGTGTGGACCACAGAGATCAAGCTGGACTCCTCGGCGTCAAGGATTGATCTCTTCAGCAACCATCGGAAGATATTAAAGTATCGAGAGTTTAGTTACCCAACCTATATATCCAGTCCTTACACTCGTGTTGAGCTTAGTGACTCGAATTGACGAAATGCCAATTTAACTCGAATGCTGGGTGGTCTCTTCTTCCGGAACTTCGTCTGCGTCTAATGCCTCGAGATATTCTTCCTTAATAAACTTTCCAGCCAGCATACGCATCGGAACGAGGATTGCGATAAAGAGCGGAAAGAGAATTCCTAGGGCACTGACTTTTACAATCCAAAGAACCGCTAAGCATACCGCCTGAAACGCCGTGAACGCGTGAATTACTTTTTGCGGTACCCGTCGTAAATAATGCGTTGATGGGTAGAGCGAGGGGTCCCGAATCCACAGGCTCGTTCGGGTAAAGAATTGATTGCCGGACATGGATACGACGCCCATGAACAGGAATAGGCCATAGAGCGTTGATTTGGGGATCATTTGCAGTTTGTCCAGCATCAAAAAGAGCACTAGCCCGATTGCCACATGGATTACCACGCCGGTCAGTCTGTTCTCGCGGACGTGAATGATTCGTTCATGGGAATGCCCGTTCCCATCGATTTCTTCCTCAACAGTCGCCAAGCTCCTCACGTGATTCAAAGACCGGACCGTCGCCGCGACTAACCACGGTAGACCGAAAAATGAGCATATTGCCATTAGAATACCTACTAGGCCTAGGTCTAAGTGATAGGCAACCCCTTTTTGAAGTTGGTGATCAGGGCTGTTTACCAATCGGGCGGTAATGTTTTGATCAAGGTAAACCAACACGGTCACAAGGGCGGCTGGAATAATCGCCATCGCCTTTACCCAGTTCTCAACCGCCCATAAATCCACCAACCAAGGGCGACCGCTGGTTGTTCCAAATTGTTCTGGAGCCGAAAGGAAGTCTTGCGGTATAGCGTTCCTAGTTAAAAAGGCAATGAGACTCATGATCCCCAGCGCAATAGCTGGACCAAAGTCTGACAATATTTGCCGAAATTGTGCTCGCAAAAAGTCGCTCCTGCGCAAACGTGACAGATACATGGCAACAGTGTATGTTCCCAAAGCTAAGATCACCGCCAAGAGCGGTTCAGCATACGTCGTAGTGTCCGGACTTTTAAAGACATTAACAAGATTCTTAATCGCTTCGACAATAAAAATGATCGAAATGAGCGCCGCGAATATTTCATCGGTAAATCGAGTGAAATACCGCATTAGGAAACTGCCATCGAACACGGTTATGATCAATAACATAATGGATGACCAAATTCCGACCCACGCATAGGTCGGCAAGAAATCAATTTCAAGGCGGTCACATTGAGCGTATAAGATCGTTGTAAAGACCAGCAACGGTCCGGTTCCACCCAAAATGATTAGTGGTGTCCCTGAAAACATCGCATAGAGCACTCCGCAGATTGCCGACGCCAGAATCATTTCAATCACGCCGATTTCGTTATGCGTGTAAATACCCATCAGCCCGCCAAATATAACGGCCGGTGCCAAACAGGCAAAGAACAGAAATAATATGGAACCAACACATTTTAAATTAAAACCCTCGGTGAAATCGTTCCAATAGTGCGGTAACCTACGAGCAATATCTTCTCGTAGTCCCCCGCAGAATTGTCCCGTATATTCAAGCCCCACAATTTTTGTTTTAGTGTGAGGTTCATTGGGGGGATTTGTCGGTTGCTCATATTGCGTTATCGGATGGCGTGAACCGAATTGGTCGATCGCTGTAATGAACTCTTGCTTAGACTCACATTCCCCAATTGCGTAACGAAATTCTTCGTCCGACGCCAAAGCAGTGATACTCGCTAGCGTATTTAGATGATCAGAACCAGCTTGTTTGGGACCCAGCATGAAAAACAGGAATCGCGTGGCGATGCCATCCGCGGCCCCGAGGTTTAAGGCATTTTCTAAACGCACAAAAAAGATTACCGGCTTGGTCAGTTCCTCAATATAGACGTGTGGGATAGCGACAGAATGCCCTAACGCACTGTTGGTGATTTTCTCATTGGCCCATAGTTCTGTGAGAATGGCCTCTCGCGAGGAGGCGGGTATTAATCCTGAATCAGCCATGTGATCCAGTACGTGCGCAAAGATTTCGTCAAGACCATCATCTGATAGGTCAAGTAGGAAATTGCCGGACTCAATCGCTTCTCGTAATAAATTCATCTAATAGAAACCTGTTTAGAACCGTTTAATATGCGTCGGCGTAAATTAACTATAACATTATATTAAAATATCATTGCCTTGTGTTTCAACCCCAAAACAATTCACATTGGGCTATACGGGAAGGAATGCGCTCTGTTCTGAGTTATAACTAGATACTTCGCCGGTCTCAAACTGGTAGACCCAGCCGTGCAACTTTAGATCCCCTCGACCGACAGCGGCCGCAACTGACGGGTGTGTTTGTATGTTTTCCAGTTGCACGAGGACATTTTCCTCAACGGTCCGGGCGAGACGTTCGCCTGGGTCTTCTAGGTGGCTGTGCTTCTCGTCAAGGTTCGCCAGACACGATTGAGCGTGTTGCAAATAAGCTTTGACAGCGTGAAGTTCTTCAAGTGATGCAGGATTAAGTAATCCACCCATCGCTCCACATTGCGAATGACCACAAATGATAATGTCACTTATGCCCAAAACTTGCACGGCGTATTCGATCGTCGCCGCCTCGCCCCCAAGAGTGTTGTTATAAGGTGGAATGATATTACCGGCGGTTCGAAGAACAAATAAGTCTCCCGGATCGGTCCCAGTCAGAAGGTTTGGATTTACCCGTGAGTCCGAACAGGTGACGAAGAGCGCGAGTGGATTCTGACCATCCGCGAGCGTTTCAAACAACTTGTCATATTTTTTGAAGCCCTCGTTTTTAAACGCTTGCAATCCATTGATTAGTTTTTGCATGATTTTATTTCCCTCTATCATTCTGCTACGGTTATTAGTCGATATCGTTGGCGTGAATTGTTGGGCGCACCCCGAATTTGACAGTAATTTAAACTTCGTCGACTTCCCAACCTTTTGCGAATTTGGCATTGATATATTGATCTACATTGGCATTTCCACTCGATTTGAAGGCAGTAGCATCCCAGTCAAAACCGCCTCCAGAGCGGTATGCGGCATTTGCAAGGAGAACCGTTTCGGAAAGTGCACCCGAATAATTCACGAAGTCACAAGTGCTGCGCTGACCACCCTTGCAAGCGTTGATCCATTCTCGATAGAAACCAGGTGACTTAGGTATTGAGGGGCTGGGAGCTTTCGGCTCATCGCCGTCATTCAGCTTAGCTTTGTAACCGCTGAAGCCTG
>CAWVZW010000015.1:0-56568 GCA_963934735.1 uncultured Planctomycetaceae bacterium | reverse complement strand
GGGGTGCTAATTTCTGTTACCAAACATAACAGGGAGATCGAAGCCGCGACGTTCCAGCTCTGCTGACAAATGTCGTGCAAAGCCCCTATTTTGGCCATCAATCGGACTAATTCCGTCAAACGCTTGATAATGTTCCGCTACCTCTATCAAGCGACTTTGCGGTACTTTGCGACCTCGAATAACATTATGCAAGAACGGCAGCACATCTTCAGGCCCCTCGGGTCCGCCAAACGACAAGACAACCACCGCATCGTAACTGCGAGTTTTTCCGTTCTTGTACGCCATTGAGTTCTCACTCGTATACTATTCACCCTGCAATTGTCTATAATATCGTCTACTAACACTTCGCGTCTACGTTTGGCGCACTCCTACTGAACATTCTCCTAGGGTCTTTCTGCCTTTCAATTAGCTCGTAATTTCAAATGATTCATAATTCAACACCTACGATAATTCGTAACGGTACAATCTTCGCATCTGACGGCAGTGCCCCTTACCCTGAGGGCGAATTGCATATCGTCGAGGGCAAAATCACCTACGTTGGTCCAAGCAACAACGCCCCCACCGAACAGTCCAACAATTATTTAGTGATCGATGCGCAAGGGGGCACGATTCTCCCCGGCTTAATCGAGGCGCATTTTCACGCGACATACTTCAATGTGGAAACTCTTGAAGACTTGGATATTAAATATCCGGTCGAATATGTCACTTTACTAGCATCGCAAAATGCAGCCTGCGCGTTGGATCACGGTTACACGTCCGCCCGCAGTGGTGGTTCACTTTTTAACATTGATGTTTGGCTTAAAAAAGCTATCTCCGAGGAGGTCGTTCGCGGCCCGAGATTAACAGCGAGCGGGCGGGAAATTTGCGGTGTAGGTGGTCTTATGGATTGGAATCCAGACTATCGAAAAATCGGAATGGATGGATTAGTTCTGTTGGTAAATGGGCCCTCAGAGGCCACCGGCGCTGTGCGTAAACTTGTGAAGGACGGTGTCGAATGGATTAAGACCTATCCAACTGGAGATGCCGCTTCGCCCGACGTAAATGACCACCATTCGCTATGCATGACCTTCGAGGAAATGCACGCGGTAGTCACCACCGCACACAACCATGGGTTGAAGGTCACCGGACACTGCCGGGCCACAGAGGGAATAAAGAACGCCTTGCTCGCAGGCTTTGATTCCATCGAACACGGCACTTTTATGGACGATGAAACAATGCAGTTGTTGCTTGAACGTGACGTTCCCGTCGTTCCTGCCCTGTACTTTGAAAAGGCATCAATCCTGCACGGGCCAAGCTTCGATATGCCGCAAGAAGTTATCGACGGTCACCAAGAAACTCTTGATGCTGGTACTATCAGCGCGCAACGGATAATACGAGAAGGCGGTCGACTAGGACTAGGCGGAGATTACGGATTCGCATGGAATCCCCACGGGGACTATGCCAAGGAGCTTACATTTTTTGTGGACCACGTCGGGCTAACCGTTGAGCAGACTTTAATATGTGCCACGCGAACAGGAGCGGAGATAATCGGCGTTCAGGACACGCTCGGGACTCTTGAAACGGGCAAATTAGCCGACGTTCTGGTAGTCGCTGGTGACGTTATGAATGATATTAGTCTAATCGAGGACAAGAAAAACTTACTGGCCGTAATTCAGAACGGTATAATCAAAGCCGGCACCTTATATAAACCCAATTAAATCACGGAAACAACTTAATATGATGCGCATCTTATTATGCTCCCTACCTATTACTCTCGCGATTGTAATCTTCGGATCTTCAGTCTTGTCCGCCGAAGACTCTAGTTTGTCATGGAAAGTCATACCATTGGCGGTGGACGCAAACGAAGGAATAGATATCGCAGATTTCGATGGTGATGGGAAGTTGGACATTTGCGCAGGCAGATTCTGGTACCGTAATCCGGAGTTTCGAGCGCAACCTGTACGCTCCATCGACGATTTCAATGGTTATGTAGAAAGCAACGGCGATTTTGCATACGACGTGAACAAGGATGGGAAGATGGACATAATTGCAGGTTCATTTATCCCCAGTACTGTGCACTGGTTCGAGAACCCCGGCAAAGAAAAACTCCGATTGGGTCAGCTTTGGAAAGAACACCTGCTCGTTGATACTAAGGCCTCCCAAAACGAAGGTCAGTTGATGGCTGATATCAATGGTGATGGTATTCCGGAATGGCTAGTTAACAGTTGGGGGAAGGATACACCTTTCTATGTTTGGAGTCTCAACTCAAAGGGCCCTGACGGCGGACCCAGTTTAACAAAGCATGTAATCGGGGAACGCGGAAACGGTCATGGGATGGGCGTGGGCGACATCACAGGGGATGGTCACGCGGACCTCCTGACGGGAAATGGATGGTATGAAAACCCTGGACCACCATATTTCGGTAAGCCTTGGCGCTATCATAAAGATTGGGCCGTAGATGGTGCCGTGCCGATGTTAGTCTTCGACGTGAACAAGGATGGAAAAAACGATGTCATATACGCATCAGGTCATAAATACGGGTTGTCATGGTGGGAAAACAAAGGGAACAAAGACGGGACTGTGGAATTTGAGCATCATGAGATTGACAAATCTATCTCGCAGCAACATGCGCTTCATCTTGCAGATCTCACCGGAGACGGTAAGCCGGAGTTGATCACGGGTAAAAGGTATTTTGCCCATAATGGAGGTGACCCCGGCGCTAAGGACCCTATAGAAATATGCTATTTCGTAATAGATGCGGAACGAGCAAGTTTTCAGAAGCACACCATCAGTAAAGGCCGCATTGGTATCGGGCTACAAATTCGCACGGGCGACATCAATGGCGATGGAAAGCTGGATATCGCCGTTGCTGGGAAATCCGGAACCTATATACTGTTCAACCAAGGCCCCGCGCACAAATAGGCAGGCGTTGAAATACACGATAGAGTCGATTGTTAGGCCGTTATTGTTATCGGACTGACGAGATTTATGATCTTAGATATTTACAACCCCAAGCTATTAGCCCAGAGAGCGTATCAATCCCCAGCTTTTCCTTGATGCGCTGTTTATAGGTATTGATTGTTGTACTCTTGACGCCCATCGACAGCGCTATCGCTGTGGTGTGCTTACCACTAATCAACTCTCGTAAGCATTCAATTTCACGAACCGAGAGCGAATTGTGGGCCGCCTCGATGGGAACGGATGTTGCCATTACTGTAATATCGTCGGTGTCGACGGGGACCGCGTTGCATTCGTAGAGCATCGGTTCGCCGCCAAAATAAAACGTCGCACGTAGGGTAATCGATTCGCGGTCAAATAGGACACTTTGAAACGCCATCCGAATTTCATTTCTCTCTGTATCGGTACGTACCCAATCCCAAGGTTGACTATAAATGACTTCAGACGCTGAATGCTTAATAAGAGGCTGCGCAAACACTATACGTCCACGTGAATCGTGCAGTGTAACGAGCGGATTATGAAGCGAATGGTCCATTTAGTGTCCCAAAAATCGGTGTAGCAATACCGAACACTGTACCATTTTTAATCAGACTTTGCGTCATTAGCGGGGGATTTCTGCAACGGATAGACACTGATAGTACTGAATGTAGCCGAAAAAAGACCATCTATTAAAATAACAGGTTTTGGCATGCCTTTTGCCTTTACTCCTAATAGTTTCGTCAATGACCTTAATCTCAACCACGATCATACGGAGAAACCAATGGTAAAACTAACGAAAACCCCTAGTCCACAAGAAATTGAAAAGATGTGTGAAAACATCCGAATGGGCTGGACTGAAATCGAGTATCGTAAACGCTCTGCACCAAGACCATTGCCAATATACAATGCGTCAACTGGTAACTGGAGCTATTTGTCACACGACGAATATTCAACGCTCGGTGCAAGTTGTACCAATTGAATCGTTGACAGTCACACGCGACTAATTTCAGCGGAATATCTGAGGATATTCAAACAACCCCTCATCGGTCCGGACGTAGAATAATGTTCGGGTTCCAAACTATATCCAGCGTCTATCATCACGATGTAGCTCAATATCTTTTCCAAAACTCACCCGCCGGTTATTTTCCCCGCGCATAATGGCGTTTCGCGAATTCGATATATTGACGCCAGTCGTATTCTAGTAAATTGTGCTTTCCTTCGCGCAAATGGTACGCCACATGCTTACCCACAGGTCGATTGGATGGAGGTGGTACCGTAACGCCTAATCCCACCAATCCGTATAAATCGTAAACCGGTTGCGCCAGTCGTCCCGACAAAAACTCACCGACCGGATCAGCCCATAAATCCTCGGACGCGCTCGCAATGTATACCGGACGCGGCGCGATCAAAGCGATCAACATATGTTGGTCGAATGGCAACGATGACTCGTTTGCGTTATAGTCTTGAAACTTATCGCAAAACCAATGGGGGAACGACGTGTTAATGCGTTGCACCGTTTCACCAAACTGACGGCGACTTAGGGCCGCCCCACCACATCCGGAGTCGTTTGAGACAACCACCGCGAACCGTGGGTCCGTTGCCCCCGCCCACAGTGACGTCTTTCCGAGTCGAGAATGGCCAATCACTCCGATCTGTTTGGAATTTACACCCTCAAGTGTCTGCAAATAATCCAAAATTCGACTTAAACCCCAGGACCAAGTCGCTATGGAACCCCATTGTGTACCGTTGGGATCTTCTACCGTTGGGTAAAGTGCATGAATGCCGTTTTTAAATCCATCGTCAAAGTCTGGATCAATGTCACCGTAATATGCTGTTGCAACACCAAATCCAGATTCAATCAATAGTCGTATCGGCCAACGATGGGACGAAATGCCTCTGGCGGCCGCAGAAGCTTTATTGTTTAAATATCCAATGTCTGCTTTATTTCTAACCCATGACTTAGTAACGGAAACCTGAGGATCATTCGTGATTGTGTGGTTTCCCATAAAATTCAGCCCCAAGAACATAGGACTACGCTTGCGACTATTCGCCACAATCGGTATGTAAATTAGCACATCAACCGCCGGCGTGTTTTTTTCTGGGTCGAAAAATATACGCACTTGCAAGCGTCTTGCCCGACCCTCCAACACTAATCCACGCTCTAACACCTCAAACCGTAACGCATTGTCGACATGCTCAGGTACGACCCCAAACATATGCGTAGTAAACAGATCAAGGACCTCTGGACGACGTATTCTTTCCCATTGTTGACTATTTGCAACAGGCATACCGGCGTTAGTGATAAGTAGTTCCGGCAAGCTATAGGACGGAACTTGCTTCTCGTCATAATTAAACGGCTTTTGCCCGTAAACTCCACAACAAACAAACATCAGGAATAAAATACACAACGTCGTGAGTTTTTTAACATTCATGAGAACCATACCACCTTGTAATAATTGTCGAACTAATATTTCCCTGTTTTACTCATTTTAATATCATCCACATAGGTTTTACAACAACTAGACTCTTTTCTTCGTCCAATGCCAAAAGCATCGCCAGCAAACAGTCCGATAACCCTAATCACCGCTAGTTTAGCGGGGGATGAAGGACTGTTAAATGTACTGCAAATCGTCGACAGTTTTGTAACACATCCTTTTGACCCAACCGTTGCGATCAATAGGGAATCCGTAACGGCCTTCTTGGCACAGCTCACGCCGCGTTTGCCCAGTAATTTAAAAGAACGAATACTTCGGCTAGCAGATATTACCGCCGACCTAGCGGAACAGCGACTAGTCAAAGTAACCGAACTGACACCGTCGTCGGACGACCCCCACAATATTACTCGGTTTCTAGCGGATGGCGGCATTGGGCGGGTCTGGGTTGCCGACGATGAACACTTGGGCCGCGAAGTTGTTTTGAAACAACTGCTACCCATATCTGCAAACAATTCTGAGACCCGCGCCCGCTTTGTGCACGAAGCACAAATCACTGGCCAACTCCAACACCCCAATATTGTCCCTGTGTATTCGATGGATCAGGATGCGGATGACGCCCCTTTCTATACCATGCGTTACATTCGCGGAGATTCGTTCAATTATCGCATCGAAAATCTACATTCCAAATATAACGGCAACGTTCGAACTCAAGAATTCTATCAATTGCTCGAAGAATTTATTTGTATCTGCAATGCCGTGTCCTATGCGCACAGTCAAGGAATTGTGCATTGCGACCTCAAACCGGAAAATGTTGCGGTCGGCCAATTTGGCGAAATCACTGTTTTGGACTGGGGCTTGGCCCACCGCTTTAGTTTGTCGGACACTCCATCCGGGTTACTTGAAGAGTCCATTTCTGGCACACCTAATTACTTATCCCCAGAACAGGCTCAAGGTGTTCGTGAATGGCTAACTCCTGCTACTGACATCTATAGCCTCGGCGCTATTCTTTTCGAGATACTTTTTAATCGACCCCCTAGGCAAGTCGATGATCAACCGACTTCATTGCAGTCCTTACTCAACGCCGTTATCAAGGGTGACATTCCTCGTGCGGTTGACGTCGCACCCCGAAACGCACGTGTCATTGCCAACATCTGTGACAAGTGTCTCGCGACACTACCGGCGGACCGATACGCGTCCGTACAAGATTTGATTGACGATCTTTACCGGTGGCGAGACGATGAACGAGTACATGCAGCACCCAATCCCATCACGAAGCAACTCGCCCGTATCGTGCGACGACATCAGCGAACGACGGGCGCAGCGTTATTTCTTTTGATAGTTGCTACGATTGTTACGGCGGGGTTCTACACTGCGGTAACTTCGTCGCAACACATTTTAGAGCAAGCCAGAGACAGCGAACGAACACAACAAACTTACATTGACCAACAACAAATCGTGCTCACGACTGCAATTACTGATGTTGTCATCGCACGACACGAGGCTGAAAAAGGTGAACGCAATGCACAATTTCAAACCGCGGCGTCCACCAAGGCGACCCTCGAGCATCAAATGGCGCGTACCCTTGCAATTGACGCCACACAACGAGCCACTACCCAACAACGGAAGGCCGCGATCGCCACGCAAGAGGCTGATCGCCAATCAAAACGCTCAAATATGAGCCGGGTGGCACTCGATATCATTCGAGTACGTACGGAAAAGCTTTCCTATCAACGGCAACTAGACATTGAATCGGGATATACGAACACGGCTATGCAACTCGCCGACGCGGGCGATTTCCAGACCGCGCTCGCTTGGGCCCGTGTTTCACGCGATCACGCGTTATCAATCGACCGCAGCCCAGTTGTTCTAGCCGAGCATCAAGTGCGTATTATGGCTATCCGCAGTAAATTACCCTCGTTGATTGGATATCTCCATTTTTCCCAATCACCGATGCTCACATCCTACTCTGAAACTGCAAGTGCTTTAGCTACGGTGTCACGGGGTGACTCGCCGCAAAATGCGACTCTGCGACTTTTTCGCGGCGGCACTCTGGAGAAATTACATCCCGCGTTAAAGCTAGGCCTCTCAGCGTCAGCGATCACATTCTCGCCTGACGGCCAATTTCTGATAATCGCCGGACCATATAACCGCACGCCAATTGCCCACGAACTGGTGCGGATTTCACTGTCGGATTTATCATTAGACCGGTTTAAAATCGCGGTAGCAGATGAAATTACTACTTTGGCGGCAACAGATGATCAAATTGTAGTTGGTACCAATACGGGTATTCTTAACACCTACGCGATTGAAACTCTTAAACTCCAACAGAGCGTCGAAGCCCATACAGATGCGATCACCACCTTATCGATTTCTCCCGACCTAACAATGGCAGCGACGGGAAGTATGGACACAACGGCGCGAATCTGGGAACTAGAAACGCTTGCCCCTTTATCTATCGCACTGCAACACAAATCGCCATTGGTAGACGTACGCTTTTCCAACATCGGTAATACCGTAATCACGACCGAAACAAACGGGTTCTCCCTGTCCTGGAATTCTTCCCTGTTTCTAACCAAACCACGATTGACTCGCGGCCCTGCTCCGTCTTCTGAACAAATTGTTAGTGTTACGGCACATCACCCCGCTGAACTACTATTGGCAATCGGCACCGTCGCCGGCGACGTGCGGATTTTCAATGCTCCGGGCAGCGACTTTATCGCGCCATTAACATTTGGCTCGAAAATAAACACTCTAGCGTTTTCGGACGATGGGCGTCTTTTGATAATGGGAACAGCAGCGGGACATTTATCCGTCTATGATTTCTCGCAACGACAAATGATTTATAACAGAGTATCGCACCTTGGATCTATTACATCTGCAAATCTATCCGCAAACAACCAATTTCTCACCGTAACCTCGTCTACCGGGCAAATCCAATTATGGGATCTTGCTCAGGCAAATCTAGCACCCACTCAACTGTCCGCTGGAAACGAGGCATCGTTTCTTCGCCTGAACGCGTCGCAGACGTCTTTTCTCTTTGTGACCAACAACTCTACGGTAAACGAAGTTACGTCGGACAGTCGCTTCGGTCAAGTTGACTCTGAATTGTCCTTTGAATCTCCTATCGACCAAGTAGTTTTGTCCCCGCACACAGCAGATGGCTTTGTTATTACACAACTTGAAGCGCACCCTATAATTACATCAAAATTGGCGTCGGCGGGTCCGTCCATCAAATTCGCCGGTGAACTCATCGACGTCACGATGTCGCCGACACACCACTATGCCCTAAGCAGTGCGGACCGCACAATCAAGGTAGGCAATTTCCAGGACCAAAAGCCCGTGGCCCGTGTTACGGCCCATAAACTCCCTGCCCGCTTCATCCGATTCAACAAAAACTCATCAGCTCTCGTTACATTCGGGTCTCCGCGGGAGGAATCCGGTAACCGTGTAATTCAATCCGTGTCCATTGCTGGGAATTCAATTGTAAAGCGTATTGTAGTTCCTTTCTCCATTAATTCCGTATCAAGTACGCCGCTCGCAGACTCAAACGAACTCCTAGTAACGACCGTCAGTGGTGAAGTCTGGAGGATCGACAGAGACTCACTGGCTTACAAACCCTTTAACGATCTTTCACATGGTGCGCGTGAGATGGTGAGTCATAGCAAAGCCGACTTATTGTTAGCCCGAGATGACACGATTGTAGTATTACCCTCGAATGGTCCCGCAAAGGTATACCCGTCCAAATTTCAAACAAAGCATGCCTCCTACAACTCCGATTTCAATTGGTTGCTGCGGGCTAACGACACTCAATTTTCGATACAGTCCGCGGATACCGGACATCAAATATGTCCTGCGATAACTGTTCCAACTAGAATTCGCAACGCGATATTAATAGCGGACAAGGAACGCCCTAGAGTTCTCATCGCAACTGGTGATGGTGTTTATCAATACACGATCGAAAACACGTACGATCTCAATAATTCTCTAAACGTGAACCTCACCCTACTTAGTGGTTCCCAAGTGAACACGGAAAAACAACTAGTCGTATTAACCCATAATGACGTCGCGGATTTATTGGCATCCGCCAATCTGACGTCACCCGCGCCGAACCAAACGCTGACTTGGTTGCGTCGGTATTCCACAGCAATTTCGGCAACTCAGTGGAAGCCGTGGATAGACCATCTGCGTCAAGAATTATCCAAGCTATCCGACATTCGGAACAGCCCAGCCAAACTTACTCTGATAAACGAGTTGCACTACGCGTTGCTCGCAGCGGGTAGTTACGAACAAGTCATCAACGAACTTCTCTCCCGCGAGGATGGCTCAGTTAAGTCTACGTATCAGGCCGTTGTCTTGTCAGCCTGGATTGATGACTTACCGCTTTACAACCAATCGCTGCGTTCCCTTCTAAAAAGGGCCGACCCCCGCGTATCACAACATTTTGTTTATTTACTTAATGGATTATCCTTGGCTCCCCACAATTTGCCGACTGAATCATTAATTAAATCTTTGGATCGTCTTCCAGATCGTCTGGCTAGTAATTCTTTAGTTCAACGGGGACAACTTGCGATTGCCATTTTTCGCGACGACAAACTTATGGCATCCAACGTTTTAGCGAGATTGGCTAAGCCAGGACTTTCGTTACCAATCCGCATCTATGCCAAAATGGCGGGGGCTTGGATAAATCCGCAATCGATAACCGACGTAGAATTGCGTCAACTAAAATATCAACTTGAAGTACTTCCCGCCTTGGAATCCGGAAACCCGGGCAAAAGTTGGGATGAGCGGTGCCTGCTAGATATGTTGTTACGGCGACTCCAATCATCCCACCAGGCGCCGCTAAACGGGGGATCCGATGAATAGCGTAGATTCCCCACTAATTCGGGCTTTGCTACACGCTCGTGCCCATCATCCAACCAAATCGACCTTACTTCAGTCTCTGCTGGGTGAATTGCCTAACCACAACGTCGATATGCAATCGACTATAGATATTGATGAATCGCTGCAGGTTGTCCTCAACCTCGCCGCACACGAACCTGACGTTGAAGCCCAATTGACCAACGATTTATTAGAACAATATGGTTTCGCACTCTACTTTGATCCAGCTTCCACCAACGCTTGGCAATCGGAACCCGATACGGACTCAACAGTGGACGTTCCGATACTTTCGCGGACGACAAAGCCAATAGATCAACGACGTTCAACCACAGGCACTCCGAGCCTGACCCACATAATCAACAACTCACACATCGCTAGTGTGTGGGTCGCTAACGATCCAATCCTGGATCGTCAAATCGCACTAAAGGAATACGAAGACGCCAGCAGCGACCCCAAAGAGCAGACGGATAGCCAGATTCAATTTCTTCGAGAAGCTCAAATAACCGGTCAACTTGAACATCCCAATATTATTCCGGTGTATGCGGTCTCATGGAATAAAGATGGGCGTCCCTATTACACGATGAAACACCTCGACGGAGATACGCTAACTGAGCGGATCGATTTATACCATCGCGATCACACTAAGCATACAATACGTTCACTACGGCCTCTCCTCGATATTTTTGCAAACGTTTGTCGAGCAATTTCGTATGCACACGACAGAGGGGTAATCCATCGGGACATAAAGCCCGCGAACATCGCAATCGGTAGTTACGGAGAAGTGATGGTGATTGACTGGGGTCTCGGCGCAACGCCGTCGACGCTCTCCGAGGCTCAATCCGCGAAAGCAAGCACGTCCGCGGTCAAACCACAAACACCTGGCCAAACATTACACGGTGATTATCAAGGAACACCAAATTACATGTCTCCCGAGCAAGCGAATGGTGATACTATTACCAGTCTCACCGACGTCTATTCCTTAGGAGGCATACTCTATTCCCTATTAACGGGACGCCCACCCCGTACAGACGCGTCCCAATCAGCACCATTGCCTGAGTTGTTGGCGGCAATCGTCGCGGGGGATATACCGACGGTGGATAGTGTAAAACCATCAATACCCATCCAACTGGTGGCAATGGTCAATAAGGCAATGCAATGCGATCAAGAAGACCGATACCAAGACGTGACTTCACTTCTAAATGATCTGCAAGCGGTTATGGCTGACGAGCCAGTCGCCGTTTGTCCTGATAACGTAGCCCGAGCCACTTCTCGGTGGATAAGAAAACATCCAATATTGGTATCAATTGCATCCACGGTTTTAGCACTTGGTTTAATATCCCTGAGCATCTCAAACTTGGTTATCGACAAATCCAATGAAGAAGCTCGTATCCTGTTAGATAACTCACGGATTCTAACGCGTGAGGCAATCCTCCTCCGAAATGAACTCGCAACTGAGCACAGCCAAGAGGCCGATGCGAAGGAATCCGCCTTGTCCAGTCAAACAATCGCATTGCATCAACATCAAACAGCGTCTGAGCAAGCGGAATTAGCAAATTCTGCCCGCTCTGATGCCTCCGAGCAGTTGAAACTGGCAACAACATCGGCGATGGAGGCTGAACAAGCATCTACCCGCGCGACCAAGGCGAAGCGAGAGGCGTACGACGCTCTTCAAAAAACGGATATACTCAAAAAGAAGTCCCAACAATTAGCACAGGTGATCCGCGAGGAACACGTCGACCAACTGACTACTCAGGCGCAACACCTAATCGATAATGGCAGACCTCGCGAGGCGATCCTCCCCCTAGTGACCGCGATTACTATGCCCGACAGGGAAACCGATGACAGCGTTAACATGCTCCATTTGGCCAATGCACTTATGGATAGAACAGTTGCTTTGTCACATATCGAACTAACGGAACGCTTTTCATCCAATTTATTGGCAAGGTCGCAAATCAATAACTTGCCCGCCTTGCTATGCATCAGTCTTAATCCCGTTGCCGACACTTACCAATTATTGTGTTTGCCAACTCACGATGCGGAACAACCCTTTACACCCGTTGTACGCGAACTTCCAAGTATGCCAATCGCCGTTCTTCCAATCGACAATGATGACTCTCGTGTCGTCCTATTACCTGCGATAAACTCGACCTCTATTTTGTTGTACCCAGCGGATTCCTCCAAACCACCAATCTCCTTTACGATCGGATTACAGGTTACTACAGCAATTTCATCACATAACCGCGATCAAATTATCCTCGGGACACAAGCAGGGGGAGGTTACTCGTTCAATTTACAAACAGGGACAAGCAAAACCATATTAGCCGACGTGGGAACGCCAATCACGGAATTATCGTTGCACGCCGCCTCATCGATTGCTGCGTTTGCCACGGCATCGACGGTTCATGTCGTGGCCGATCCACTGGACGCTGCCACGACTATAACGTCCTTTCAATTGCCAGATTCAGTGTCCGCGATGCATTTTAATTCGACTAAGTCCCTAGTTGTTGTTACGTCCCGCGGATACGTTATTGAATACCCCGAATTACCAAAACCAAAAAGGTTAACGCGATTCCGACCACTAACCAGTGGCAGCACATTGCGCAACGTCAGCGTGCACCCTAATGGTTCAATTCTACTAGATCAATCGAGCAACCACTTAACGTTGCTTAGCAACAAATTACATCCGACGACCGTCCAGTCGCCGCTCACCATCTCAGTGCGGTCAATGAAGTTCACATCCGACGGCTTGTCAATATTGACGACGACAGATCGTCGAATTAGCACGGTTTGGGAGTGCGCGACCATGCAGCCACGTGCCCTGCCGATGCAATCGGGCCATCTCGTCATAGCGATGGAGTTCAACAGTGCCGATCAATGTCTTTACACACTTCACTCAGACGCTTCACTTCGCACGTGGAAGTTTCCAGCTCAAAAAGCAATTGCACCCGATCGACATACCGCAGCGTCAACACTTGAACGTTTTCAACTTCTACTGTCCGTCCAACCTAGCAACGCGGAATTTGGTATTACTGCAGTACAAGCGAAGATGCTATTAGCAGACCGCCTCATACACGACGAATAATTCGCAGATTTTCAGTATACCCAGCTACAGGTCGTCTACTTCGTCGGGACTAATTCACGCAACTGCAATTTGCGAAATTGAATCACCATCGGTTTGCCCGCGTGTATCTGTAAGGCCAACAGCCCTTTAAATTCTTGGTTTTTGGTTTCTTGATCCGTAATATCAACGGTTACTTTTCCGTTAATCAAGTGGATCAACCGGTTACCGACGGCGCGAATTTCAATCGAAGTCCATTTCGTGAGGTCTTCTTGAGCAACAGGATCCGTCTTACCTACGACGTTCTTTTCGCCCTTGTCAGTTACAACAACCCGCTGTCCGCGTTGTGCCACGATGCCACGGCCCCCTTCGTCATACAACATGCCTGTATAAGAAGCTTTAGAATGAATATCAGCCTGATATCCCTTTATCCGGAAGTCACCTGAACCTTCGATAACCTGGCTGCGGTATTGAACACCTGAATTGTTTTCACCGATTAGGCGAAATTCTGCTTTGAATTCGAAATCCGCAACGGTTCCATCCCAAATCAGGAACTGGTTATGCGGTAGCGGACGTTTTTTAGAAGTCGTTCCCGTAATGGCGCCATCCTTTACCGACCACCGGGTCATATCACCTTTCCACCCCGAGAGGTCTTTACCGTTAAAAATACTTCGGAATTCCTGCGCGTCAACCTGCGTCGAGAACACATCGGCTGTGCTGATAACGACAAGAATACACAGTGTACTGAAAACCAATTGCTTAGACGACCAACCCAGTATAACTCTACTCATAACGTATTTATTTCACTTTCTATTCTTCATGAATTACAATAATATCTAATGTGCGAGCACCATGGGCCCCGATTACTAACGCCTGCTCGATATCTGCCGTTTTAGACGGACCAGAGATCCAACAACCGAAACGCGAGAAATCCATAACACCGGAAGAGTACGCCTCAGCTAGGTTGTTCAATATTTTACCACTTTCTATGACCAATATGAGGTGCTGAGTAAGAAAGAGCGCCACCCGTTGATCAATATTTTCATCGTCAACCCATATTGCCGCATTTTCGGCGACGCCGATTTTTCCCTCTGCGACGAACACATCGAGCGACTCCAACTTGTGAGGGTCATCAACTGAACTAAGCTCTAGCGAACCAACTTCAACGCCCACGACGCAACTGCTAACGACTTCGGCGTCTTGCATGCATTCCAATTGCTCAATCAATTGCCCAACGGATGATCGCCCCTCAGCGACATGCACTTGAGCGCTGATTTGTACGGCGGTATCACTAAACTGGGCAACAGGGTCTTTGTACTCAATCCAATCGCCAGTCAATGTGGGTAAGTCCGCGGTGGAGTCGATTTGTCGTTCTAACCTGGCTAGAATTTCCTCTTTTGCTTTAGCCATTGCCACCTCGATCGGTAGGACGATTTTTATTATGCCATCGTCTAAAGGTCTGCCGCGGGGGCACTGGCAAATCACGTTGGCGACCCCATATCGTTAGCCACCTGAACGATGTAAACTTCCCGAACAACCTTACCGACCAACGGGCCATCCAGCCAGCTACCCGATACAGAACCGGCCAGCGAAAGAGCAATCCGGCCAACTTCATTTGCAATGATTTTAGCTTCTTAATATTACCTTGAACTTTCAACTCACTTCGAAGTTGGTAGAGTTGATGATGTAACGGAATTTGGACCGGGCAGACGTCGCTGCAGGAACCGCACAATGAGCAGGCAAAGGGCAAGCTAGCATGCGTGCTGGGTTCTTTAAGCGGGCTCAATATCGAACCGATTGGTCCTGGCACCGTTGCCGAATAGCTATGGCCGCCCGTCCGTCGATAAACCGGGCAGGTATTTAAACACGCGCCGCATCGAATGCAGTTCAACGCCTCACGGAAATCCTCATCCTGCGATATTTTAGCGCGGCCATTGTCGAGCAACACAATGTGTAATTCCCCACCTTCAATGGGACCGTGAAAATGTGAGCTATAAGTTGTAATGGGCTGTCCAGTAGCGCTGCGGGCCAAAACGCGTAAAAATACTCCCAAATCAGCAACGCGAGGAATTATTTTTTCAATGCCCATGCACGCAATATGTAACTTCGGTAGTGAAACTCCTAGGTCTGCATTGCCTTCATTTGTACACACAACGAAACCACCAGTCTCAGCAATCGCGAAATTTACACCAGTAATCCCCGCGTCAGCTTGCAGGAACTTCTCCCGCAAATGCTGGCGGGCCGCCGCTGCCAGATATGTGGGATCTGTCGCACCCGGTTCGGTTCCTAACTTCTCAGCAAACAATTCGCCAACCTCTTCCTTACGGATATGGATTGCTGGCATCACGATATGACTAGGAGGCTCGTCGCGCAGTTGGACAATTCGCTCACCCAAGTCCGTGTCAACAACTTCCATCCCATGTTGTTCCAAAAAAGGATTAAGGTGGCACTCCTCGGTTAACATCGATTTACTTTTGACGATGCGTTGGACCCCATGTGACTGCAATATGCGCAATACAATTTGGTTGTGTTCTTCAGCGTCGCTTGCCCAGTGAACCTCGACGCCTAAGGCTTTCGCTTTTTCTTCAAATTGCAATAGATATTCGCTCAGATTTAAAACAGAATGTTTCTTGATTTGCGAGGCTCGTTCTCGCAGCTTTTCCCATTCCGGTAACCCGTGCACCTGTAAGTCGCGTTTTTTCCTTATCATCCATAGGGATTCATCATGCCAATGCGCGCGTTCACGCTCGGCGACAAATCGGTCCGCTAAAATCGGATGAGGTTCGTGACTAGTTCCCACCGAGTGCCTCCAGACTAGGCGCACGACTCGCAAGAATTTCCGCTAAATGCATAACTGGTAATTCCTCCGCTTGCCTCTGTATGAGTCCGTCGAGGTGCATCAAACAGGACATATCAACCGCGGTTATCACCTGTGCCTTTGATTGCCGATGGTCGGCAATGCGATCCTCACCCATCATGCAGGACACCGCTTCCTCATCAACGGCGAAGGTACCTCCAAAACCGCAACATTCATCAGCGCGTTGCAACTCCACCAGTTCGATTCCACGCAATTGTTCTAATAGTGAACGCGGCTTACTGACCGCTGAAATGTTTCTCTCGCTAGAAGGCCCCAATCGCAATTCCCTCAAGCCATGGCAACTTTGATGCAAACCGACGCGGTAGGGAAATTCGATGTGACGACAATCATAATTGGCAACGTCGACAAGGAATTCTGAAAGCTCCAAGGTCGCATTGACGATAGTCAAGTCGGCGGATTCCACAAATTTCCCGTATTGCATTCGAACCATTGCAACGCAACTTCCAGATGGGCACACGACGTAGTCAGCGCCACTGAACTGTTCTACAAAGCGATTTGCCAAGTTGGGTAGATCCGCGTTACAACCGGAGTTTGCCATGGGCTGTCCGCAACATGTCTGTTGCGTTGGATAGAATACCTGTTCAACACAGTCCAGCGACTCGAGTATCTCAAGGGTTGCGATAGCGACCTCGGGATAGAATTGATCAATATAGCAGGGCACAAAAAGTCCTATTTTCATGATAGCTGTATCACCTAACCTTTAAATTACTGTGCCACTTTATTGTACGATAACTCCAATTACTAACTTAGCCAAGGAGCGGTAAAAAGCACATCCTATTTGGGAGGCTTCGGTTGTGGCGTTTTCGTTTTCTCCATGTCATTTTTCCACAGTTCCAGCTCACTACGAAAGGACTGTGCAATACCCGGGAATTGTTCAATCAGGTTCGTAGACTCGTCGACTTCTGCTGATAGATCGAAGAGCGAATCCACAGCAAGTCCTTTTTGCGACGCCATGTATTTCCAGCGACCGCGGCGAATTGTCGTTCCGTTCCAAACCATCGTCCGTTCGATTGGTTCTCGTTCACCAAGGATGAAATCAGACAGATCGATTCCATCAAGCTTTAAACGCTTTGGCAATTTCAATCCTGCCATCCCAGATAGTGTTGGGAAAACATCCATTGAGACCATCAACTGGGTTGATTCGTTACCCGCATCGATATGTCTAGGCCACTGAACCACGCACGGGACGCGATGACCTCCTTCAAAATTCGTGCCCTTGAATCCCCGCAACGCCCCGTTACTACCCAGCGTTGTTGCACCATTATCCGAGCAGAAGATTACTATAGTGTTTTCAAGAATGGATGCTTCGCTGAGAGTAGTCATGATCTCGCCAACTCCCTTGTCCATTTCGCTGACCATCTCTCGGTACGCTTCTTTTGTATCCGTGCGAGTGCCTCTGTTATTGAAATCGCCGTCCACGGTACGATCAGGTGGATCCGTCGGCCCCTGGTAAGGATAATGCGGCGCTTCGTGTGGAACATACAAAAAGAATGGCCGTCTCTTATTGGCCTTAATGAATTCCACTGCGTGCGCCGTGATTAGATGGGTTGAATAGCCCACTTCTTTGGTAGGTTGTAAGTCGTGCCACCAATCAAACACACCGGCTTGATCCACATGGGACTGGAAATCGATATTACCGCTTACATATCCAACAAATTTGTCAAAGCCCTGATGCGTTGGGTTATATTTCGGGAAGTAGCCCAAGTGCCATTTCCCAAAAATTGCACAGGCATACCCTTGTTGCTTAAAGTGCTCGGCAATCGTAGTTTCTTGCAGTTGCAATCCGCGATAATGCGCCGGGTGTTTTAAGTCGGCCGCAATAACTGACGGGATCCCCGCCCGTTGCTGATAGCGACCGGTCATTAGCGCGGCACGTGTCGGGCTACAAATCGTTCCATTGGAATGGAAATCGGTAAAGCGAACGCCCCGCTTCGCAATCGAGTCGATGTGGGGTGTTTTAATCCATCCGTTGTAACAGCTTAGGTCTCCATAACCTAAATCATCCGCCATGATGAGCACAATATTTGGGTCATTAGCGCGGATGGAACCCGTAAAAAAGATCCCCGTCACGGCGGTCATTATCAACAACCACAGCGAACAATATTTTTCAACCTTCATAATCGGGATTCAGCTCCGTTGGCACCGCCGCGTTGATCGTCTCCCGCCAACTTTTCAACTTTTCGAGCAATAACGCCGCTCGATCTGGATTGGATGCGGCGACATCATTAGACTCGCCAATGTCGTCCACAAGGTTGTACAACTCGATCTTTCCAGTTTCAAAGAACTCAATAAGTTTCCAATCTCCTAAACGAACCGCGCCCGCTGGTCGGGTCCGAAAGGGATCACGCTTGGCACCGCCAACGGTCCCCTGAAGGTATGCCGGAAAATGCCAAAACACTGGTCGCTCAACAATAGTTTCCGACGAACCGTCAAGAACGTTAACCAGTGATATTCCATCACGTGGTTGATCATTTGAAATTTTGGATAATTTAGCATTCGCCATTTCTAGTATCGTCGGCATCAAGTCAACACCGATTACCGGTTGATCGAATTCGGTTCCCGCGGTAGTTTTTCCGGGCCAATGCACAATCATCGGAACGCGGATGCCCCCTTCGTACAACATTCCCTTCGCGCCCCGCAACGGGCGGTTTGAGGTAACTGCCCCGTGACCACCATTGTCTGAAACAAAAATAACAATCGTATTCTCGCTCATGGACTCGGCGGCCAAGGTCTTGATAATCCGCCCCATTGATTCGTCCAAGCTTTGAATCATTGCTGCGTAGCCGGCATTGTTCTGCCCACGGTCTGCTGGTTTATTCTGAAAGTGGTCTACGTATTCGGTTTTTGGTTGAATCGGCGTATGCACGCTGTAATGAGACAAATATACGAAAAACGGCTTATCCTTGGAGTTTCGAATAAAATCACAGGCAGCTTCACTAATTCGATCCGTCAGATACTCTCCTGGTTTATTCGACTTAAGATTCGGGAATGAAAACGGACTGCGATAGCCACCACCACTGGGGCTACCCCATTCGCGACCCGCAATGTTAACATCCATTCCTTGTGTTGTTGGATCAGCGCCTAAATGCCACTTACCGAAGTGTGCGGTTCGATAGCCGAGCGTTTGCAACTGTTCTGGAAGTGTAACAATGTTATCACGCAGGACGGTTGTATTTTTTATAGGGATCAGGCGTCTATTTTTAGATTGCCCTCGAGCAGACGACAGCACGGTATATATTCCGTGACGAGGCGTATACATTCCCGACATCAAACTAGCGCGTGACGGCGCACAGTTTGGCCCGTTAGAATACGCGTTGGTAAAAATCATGCCCCGTCTGGAAAGTGCGTCGATATTGGGGGATTCATAAAATGAAGATCCCGTATATCCCAAGTCGCTCCAACCTAAATCATCGGCAACAAAGACCACAATATTGGGTCGCGCATTCTTCTCTGCTTGCGCATCAACACAAAATCCAAGGACACTGCCAAGCAATAAGGTTGGGCCACTAAATGACCAGCACAATCTATTCAACAAAGTCTGCATACTATTTTGCGGCTTTTTCATTTTCAATTTTGGCTCGTGCTTGACGTGGATTTAGAGGGAACACATTTGCGCGATTGGCATATGCCGTCCATTGTTTCTGCAGATCCTTAGCCACGTCTGGATGAGTCGTTGACAAGTCTTTGGTTTCTTCCCTATCTGTGGCAATATCGTATAACTCCCATTGTCCCTTTGCTCCCATGGCAACAAGTTTCCAATCATCAACACGGATGGCCCGATTGCCTTCGTGCTCCCAGAATATAGGCCCTCTGTCGTGTTTTCCACCCTTAAACGCGGTGGACAAACTTTGACCTTCCAAGGGTCTAATAGGTATTCCGTTATAAAGTTTTGGATACGACGCACCGGAGATTTCAACAACGGTTGCCATAATATCGACTAAATGACCAGGTTCCTTTTCTAACCGACCTTTCCCTTTAATTCCCTGCGGCCAATGGGCAATGAGCGGTGTCGAAATACCGCCCTCGTGGACCCAGTGTTTATATTCTCGAAAAGGAGTATTCGATGCATTGGCCCAACCTTTCCCATATGCAATATAGGTGCCGTCTGGTCCGGGCATAACGCCTGGTCCCATGACTGTTGGAAACCCATCACGCGTTTGATCGGGAATCATCTTGAGTTGTAGGTCAGTGGCCTGCATAGAGGGGAGTGTCGCTGTCGCTGGGCGCTGCGTAATACCTTTTCTAGGAGTCCGCCCAAGTCCTTCAGCACATCCCCCGTTGTCTTGCATATAAAGAATGAGCGTGTTGTCAAGCTGATGATGTTTGTTCAATGAATCAACAATACGACCAATGCCTTGGTCCATGCTGTCTACCATGGCAGCGTAGACTTCCATATTACGCTCATCCCATTTTTTATTACCTTGTTTGCTCCACTCGACTGCCGGTGGGCCAAGTTTCGATTTGGAACTAATTACCCCGAGTGATTTCATTTTTGCAAACCGATGTTCGCGTAAGGCTTGATACCCCTCTGAGTAATTTCCGCTGTACTTAGCAATATCCGCTTCCGGTGCGTGCATGGGCCAATGGGCTGCGGTGTAGGCAACATACATAAAGAACGGCTGGTCCGCAGTATCCTTGTAGTGGGAATCGATGAACCTAACAGCGTGGTCGCTGATGGCATTCGTATAGTAGTATTCCTCGGGTCGATACTGATCATCCGCAAAAGCTGAAATAGGGGTGTTCTGACGCACCAGTGACCAAGGATCCCAGAAACTACCAGCGCCAGAAATCGTGCCATAGAATTTATCGAATCCGCGTTGCATCGGCCAGTTATGCTTGGAGCTCGTTGCCGTATCGTCAAGCGTTACGTGCCATTTACCCGCCATGTACGTACGATAGCCTGCAGGTCGTAACACCTCGCCAAAGGTCATACATTTCCGATTTAAATTACCTCGATAGCCTTCAAAACCATGATCATTGGTCATGTGCCCGACGCCAGCCTGATGGGGGTACAGTCCGGTGAGTAATGACGCTCTCGTTGGACAGCATCTCGCGGTGTTATAAAATTGGGTAAACCGTAACCCTTTCTTTGCCAAGCCATCCAAATTGGGTGTATCGATTTCACTGCCGTAACATCCGATGTCTGAATATCCCATATCATCGGCAAGAATTACAATCACGTTAGGACGGTCAGCACCATGTGCGGAACATATAGTGGCCATAAATAACGCGACTAGTAATATTTTAGGCGTGTGCCGCACTTTGCAATTGGTAGTCAAAGTCTATTTCCTTCTGTGTTCAAACTTGGTATTTGTAGGCAACTCATCGAGAGCCTTTAAATGTACCACGCTGAAGGCCCTAGCCCAATCATCTCATTTCCAAATTCGCTGCCTGGGCATATTTTGGCGCGACTACTACCGGCTGGGCGGTAACATCCGTAATTATTTTATTAGGGAGCAAACTTACAAATAGGCTTGGTGCGCGTGGGCTCATCGCCTTAGAGCGGTTAATGGGGATGGTTCTTGTTGCGATTGCGATTGAATTGTTTTTATCAGGTACCGAGGTCTTCATTCTCTCACTTCCTTGACGCTATACTGATGTTATCGTGACTACACTCCCTTGACTCCAATTCTGAAAGTGCACCGATGAAATCACGCCTTCCTTATTTTCTGTTAGCAATGGTGGCTATATGTTTTACCGTCACGACTCCGCTGACTCGCGCCGCAGAAAAGAACGTGATCTTTTTTATCACCGATGACGAGAGTCCGACCTTAGGCTGCTACGGTGATGAAGTCGCACAAACTCCGAACGTCGATGCCTTGGCCGCAGACGGTCTACGATTCACACACGCATTCGCGACTACAGCGAGTTGCAGCGCCAGCCGTAGCGTTGTGCTCAGCGGATTACACAATCATTACAACGGTCAATACGGCCACCAACACCATTTCCACAAGTTTACATCTTTCCCTGCAGTGATCGGATTAGCACTTCCACGCGCCATGTCCCGCGCGGGCTATCGTACAGCGCAGATCGGTAAATACCACGTCGCGCCAGAGGATGTTTACCACTTCGACGATTATCTCCCCGGTAACGGGCGCAACGCTGTATTGATGGCTAATAATGCAAAGAAATTCATCACCGACACTGGTGATGAGCGGCCCTTTTTCCTATATTTTGCAACGACTGACCCTCATCGCGGAGGCGGAGTTGACCAAAATTCAAAAATGGAACTAAAACCGAACCTATTCGGAAATAAACCCGATCGCAAAGCGTGGGAGGGCATCAATGAAATTTTCTATAATCCCGCAAAGGTTCCAATCCCGCATTTCCTCAGCGACACAACTGAGTCCCGCGAGGAGTTGGCGCAATATTATCAAAGCGTATCACGAATCGACCAGGGCTTGGGACGTCTCGTACATATCCTCAAGGAGGCTAACCTGTACGATAAGACCATGATCATATTCACTTCGGATCATGGGATGGCTTTTTCAGGCGGAAAGACGACAACCTATGAAGGCGGCCTGCAAGTTCCCTTCGTAGTGCGAAATCCATATACAAAGCAACGAGGCATGACGACTGCTGCAATGATTAGTCATATCGACATCACACCCTCCATTCTAGATTTCGCCGGCGGCCTAGATACGGAGACAAACGGGCCTAAGAAAACTATGGACTGGCGCACTTATTACAAAGAAAAGGGGATTGGTCGGTTAGACAACCTCAATGGTGGGCATGCGTTCGATCGCTATCATGGCAAGAGTTGGATGCCAGTGGTCGCCGACCCTAGTAAAACACATTGGGATACCATTTTTGCCTCACACACCTTCCATGAAATACAGATGTATTATCCCATGCGTGTGGTTCGCGATAATGAATTTAAATTGATTTGGAATATAGCAGCGGGACTACCCTACCCGTTTGCCTCTGACCTCTGGGCCGCATCAAGTTGGCAAGCGCAATTTAAAAAGGGATTGGATGCACCCTACGGACAACGGACGGTCGGGGAATACATTAACCGCCCGAAATTTGAACTGTTTAATATCTCCAACGATCCTCACGAGCAACACAATCTAGCGTCCGATCCGAAGTACTCTGATGTCCTCGATAGGTACAAAGCTAAACTCAAGGCGCATCAAAAGTTGATGAACGATCCTTGGATCATGAAATGGGAATACGAGTAACCGCAACGCAACCGGCGATTCACTGTTTTTTTAGCTGTCGCCTAATTATCTGAGCGACCTTTTCACCCAAGAAGGCTGAGCCTTCACGCGTATAATGCACATCCTTAGGTTTTTGGATCTGTGCTTGTTTTGCCAAACTATAGCAATACATATCATCAACTTGGATGTCGTGACGGTTCATCACTTCCAACGCTGCCGCATTGTACTTCAATGAATCTCCGACCACTCGTCCTCGTGCGCCCTTGGGAACAGGTGTTGTATTACGCCAAATCAGGACCGCCCCAGTTTTCTTCAATCCGCGAACGATTATTTCCAGATTCTTTGTATAGTCCTCTATCGAAACCTGAGGGTGATTTCCGGCTTTATTGGGTTCCGCCAAATTTTCGCCATTCGGGCCCATCCATTTTAGGTCATGCAAACCAAAGTTGAAGTGAATGACATCCCACTTGTCTTTTCCGAGCCATCCGGATAGTTCCTTAACGCCCTTGGTCGTCGGCCCACAATTGGTACGTGGACGATGGACGTTAGCGACATCTTCTAGAGCACGACGCACGTCAAGCGTATAGCCTATAGAGATCGAATCTCCAATAAGTAAAACACGCGGTAATCCGGGGACGTCTTCGATCGGCGATAAGGGGCCGGGCGCGGGAGCACTTGCTTTTGGTGTCAATAATCGAATCCGCGCGGCGATCGCTACGTCATTTTCCTTAGCCAGGTGTTCGGCCTCGGCGACAGGTTTTCCTTGCTTCACACCGGGTCGCAAATGGCCGACCTTTGACAACCACGCATCGTGTAAAATTCGCGTATTCTTCTCCGTTAATTCAAACAATATATTATCAATGGTTGACCAAGTGATCCCGCAGGCCTTGGTCACACACTCGGCCATTACAAGATGTCCGGCAACATTAATATGGACGCCGTCAGCGGACATCGTGTAGCTTGGATCTGATTTACGTCTATCAGCGAGTGTGTCGGTAATATCTTGGAACACATCCGCAGTACTATCGACACCTTTGAGTTCTGTGCGAATGTAATCAGCATACTGACTAA
Source organism: uncultured Planctomycetaceae bacterium (assembly GCA_963934735.1). Lineage (GTDB taxonomy): Bacteria > Planctomycetota > Planctomycetia > Pirellulales > Pirellulaceae > UBA721. Next base: position 32,172 of record CAWVZW010000015.1, on the reverse strand, counting down.
TAACCTTGTCGTAATCTTCATAGATAGCAAACCAGGCAAAATTCTTCGCCGTGTCCAGCGGTAACAACTTACCAGTTACACGAAGTGGTGCGGGATCAAAGGGGATAGGCGTACACAGCACTAACGAAATGTCTCGTCGTTTTACTTCCGTTATTAACTTTGCGATCCCGGTCTTATACGCTGCAAACCGTTTGTCACTAAATGGATGGTAGATTCCATCATTGACGCCGTAACAGGCGATAACCACATCGGGTTTGAATTGGTCCAACGCTCGCTTCAAACGCTCGTGCACGTTTGGTCGGGGAAATGGATGGTCAGGCTCCGATAAGCCAGTCACGCCTTCACTGGGAAGTCCTAAGTTGACTACCGTCGGTGCGTCATTGGGGTATTGAACCCGCAGCTGAATATCTAAGAAACTGACGTAGTGCCCCGCCGCCGTTATTGAATCGCCAATGCACAACACGCGGTCGCCTGGTCCGATGAGTGGTTCCGCGTGGGCGACGGTGTGGAAACTAGTAAAGGCGACAAGGATGGCCGCACATACGAACTTAGGCATAGTAATCATCTCCAAAGGGGGGCGTTGAGTATCGCAATGCGTTATACTATTGCTACGATATACCCCTTTATAGTCTCTATTGATCAAGTGCAACAACTAATGCGAACGTTCACCCTGGTTTTTATCACCGCATTTTATTTGCTTTCGCCGAGCATCCAAACACGTGCTGCAGAAAAACCTAACATTTTATTTATCGCGATTGACGATCAAAATGACTGGATCGGTTGCCTCGACGGCCATCCATTGGCCCACACGCCAAACATTGATAACTTGGCGGCGAGTGGCACATTGTTTACAAACGCTCATTGCCAGAGCCCACTGTGTAATCCTTCGCGGACCAGCTTGATGATCGGCATGAGGCCCAGCAGCACCGGCATCTACGGCCTTGCGCCCTGGTTTCGCAATGTCCCAGCGTTAGCAGATTCCGTTACTCTCCCTGATCACTTAGCAAAACATGGCTACACGACCTACTCTACCGGTAAAATCTACCATGGACGCTACGGTCGACAGTCTGATTCTAAAGAGTTCCATCATCTAGGCCCGCCAGGGGGAGTGGGAATTAGGCCGGAAAAACCACTAGTGAATACACCGAGTGGCCACCCGCTCGTCGACTGGGGCGTGTTCCCACACAAAGACGAACAGAAACAAGATTATAAAGTAGCGCAATATGCAATCGATACCTTAAAGGCCAAACCGCAGGAGCCTTTTTTCCTGTCTGTTGGTTTTTTTCTACCCCATGTCCCCTGCTACACAACTCAAAAATGGTATGACCTTTTCCCTGATGATGACAGCGTTTTACCAAAGGTATTTCCCAATGACCGAGATGACACGCCCCGTTTCTCATGGTATTTACATTGGAAGTTGCCAGAATGCCGTTTGCGGTTTTTACAGGATGAAAATCAATGGCATAACCTAGCTCGTAGTTACCTCGCTTGCACAGCATTTATCGACAGCCAAGTGGGGCGTGTGATTGAACAACTTGAGGATAGCGGATACCGAGAAAATACGATCATCGTTTTATGGTCAGATCATGGATGGCATATTGGCGAAAAGGCGATTACCGGAAAGAATACCCTGTGGGCCGACGGGACACGCGTGCCGTTGATATTTGCAGGGCCGGGAATTACCGCCGGGCAAGTTTCCGCTCAACCTGCCGAGTTATTGGACATATATCCAACGCTGTCGGAACTCATTGATACCGAGGTTGGCAAACGACTTGAAGGGCACAGCCTACTTCCGCAACTAAAAGATGTGACCTCAAAACGGAAACATCCGGCGATCACCACCCACAATCATGACAACCATGCAATCAGAACCACACGCTGGCGATATATAACGTATGCCGACGGAACCTCAGAACTCTACGATACGCTGGCTGATCCACACGAATGGCACAACCTATCTGGTAAAGCCATGTATCAAGGAGTTATCGCTGATTTACGAAAGTGGATTCCCAAAACAAACAAAAAACCTGTAAAAGATAGTTCGCATCGCATTTTGTTATATAACGACGGCAAGGTAAACTGGGAAGGTAAAGATATTCCTCCCGACGCACCAATACCAGAAATTTAAACGCTATCGCAACTAAGTCCTTATACTGCTTTCCCCAATCTTATTCCGCACAATGATCGGACGAACAATGAAAAATACACATGTCAATCGTCGACAAGTTTTACAAGCTACGGCAGCAATATCTGCAACTGCGGCTTTACCGCTGCATGCCGAAGATACCCCGGCCACAAGCTTAAAAGGTCGACTCTATAAAACGCTGAAGCTCGGCATGGTCAGCCTAAAAGGTGGAACGCTTACCGATAAATTTAAGTTAGCAAAGGCCGCCGGATTCGGCGCCATTGAAATAGGATGTCCCGGTGCGAATATAGCCGACGTTAAGAAAGCCACTGCGGATAGCGGTTTACCTGTCGACGGAAGTGTTGGTAACACACATTGGCAAGTCCGCCACACTCACGAAGAGGCAGCAGTTCGCGCCAAAGCACTGGACCACCTCAAACAGTCCTTGATTGAGACAGAGGCCGTCGGTGGCAAGACATGCCTATTAGTGGTCGGTCACGGTAATGACGGCCCAGAGGAAGAAATCTGGAAACGCAGTGTCGATAACATTTCCCTTGCCTTACCACTTGCTGGAGAACTGGGAGTGTCGATCGTAGTTGAAAACGTTTGGAATCAATTTTGCTATGACCACGGTGGTGACCATACACAAACCGCCGACAAGTTTGTGAAATATATTGACGATTTCAACTCGCCACTCGTGGGCATGCAATTTGACATCGGTAATCACTGGAAATACGGTAGCATGGGTGATTGGATTCGCCAGTTGAACAAACGAATTATTAAGCTTGACGTCAAAGGATTCTCTCGTGCCGAAAACAATTTCAAACAAATCGGAGCGGGAGATTTAGATTTCGCAGACGTGAACGACGCATTAGCGGAAATCAATTTTCATGGCTGGTGTGCAGCAGAAGTGGGCGGAGGCGGACCAGACCGCCTTAAGCAAATTTCGGACAACATGGACCGCGTTTTCAACTTGGTTTAGCAAACGCTCCCAGTAACTTGCTTATTCGACAATCAAAAACAGCGTCAACTGTTCTTGAAAGCCTTGGTGGTATGTGATTGCCAAATTAATCTAGCTAGGCGCTGTGTGCCCCTTTAAGCTAGGAATTGTTCAATTGCGCCTGTCTGCTGCATCTTTTTGCGGGACATCTCAAGGTCTTTATCGCCGTAATGCGGAATCGGGTTGCCATAGGCGTTTAACAGCGTGGTGTACCAGTTGCTAAGCGTCTTGTGCCCCTCTGTCGCATGAAACGGAAGTCGGATATACCGTCCGGCGATATCTAATTTTGAATTTTCGCCACTCATAATCACCATCGGCGCTTCGGTGTCTGGGCCATGGTGACCCGCACCGGTTTCGGGCATGTAGATAATCGTAGTATTATCGAACATCGTACCGTTACCTTCTGGAACCGATTTCAATTGCTTGACTATCTTAGAAATTTGAGTCATATGACTTGCTTTAACAATGTCTCGAAGTGCTGTATCCCGACTGTGCCCCAACCGGTGCAGGTCCACCCGACTCGTATTTCCAGGTAACGTGGTAATGGGCGTGGAAAGTTCGTCAATTGTGAACGTCACGACGTTTGTTAAGCCCGCTATCAGAGCCGCAACCAAGACATCAGAGAATGCATGTTGTTTATCCACGAGGCTGGCATTTTGACCGCCATTGGCATGAATTTTATCCATCAACGGCAGGTTTTTTGAAATTGTTTCCGAGAGGGTTGCTACCTTCTCATTTCTCTCTCTAATCGATTGGATGGAATCAACGTGGTTACTGATTTTCATCCTTTCCTTACCATCAAGGCCCTTAAGCCTTTTGGCTTCCTGCTCATAGAGATAATCTAACAATTTGCTGTCCGATCCAACCGCTTCTGGATTGGTCACTGACTTAAAAAGTTCGTCATACGCCGTTTGCGGATCGGCGTAACAATAATTCCTCTGATGTTTGGCAGGCGCTGAATATCCCGCCACAATGCCCGTTCTAAAATTGCTGTAATCACCCGTTAACGATAGTTCAACGTGATTAAAGGGAGACGGGACAAGTTTAGCGAGTTCAAAATCGACTGTCGTTCTTTTTATGCCGCTAATGACATTCCGACCAGCTTTGTAAGCTCCCATGCAACCAGAAAACGAATAGTGACCTCCACCGCTTACGGTCATTGATACACCATGTAAGATCGTCAGGCTGTCCTTATGGTCTTCCAGTTCCTCTAGCCAATCGGGAAGTTCGTGATTATTCAGGTCCGCTTCAAATGCTTCTTTATTCTTATCCTTTTCTTGTTCTTGTGGTGAAAAGGTAGGCAATGAAAAGAGCGCGGGTTCGTTGCCGTTAGATTTCCTCACAAAGATGAAGCGGTGCGGATTTTCGTTCTGATTCGTTGCCCCTAACAGGTGGTTAAATGAAGGCGACAATGCTAAACCAGCGGCCCACATTGGGGTTTCAAGAAATGTTCTTCTATCGATGGGCATTTTTAGTTCCTAGTTGCTTTGCGATAAATAAAGGAGTCGGACGTCAACAGTGACACAATCACTGCATCAAAACTGCCGTCACTTTCAACGTAAGCCTGATCTGCATCCATCAGAGTTTTGGAATCAGAAAGAACTTCATTGCGACCTATAAAATAACGAAACGCGTGGCGAATGATAGACTGTCGTACCCGTGTTGATTTAGAAAGACGTTCAGTCATGTCGAGTACATCGGTAACTTCACCGTCGAGGGACTCGTCACCCGTACCATGCAGAACGCCCTTGGAATTAATCGGCATCGTTTTGTAAATCGGCCTGCCGTCAATGTGCAGCCCTCGTTCACGTGGCACGTCCTCTATTAGGTTATCTGGGTGTTCAAGGCGTTCTTGAGTACGGTATCGACCAAAATCATCATAGATCTCAAACGCTAGGCCCAGCGGGTTCATTTTTTTATGGCAAGTCCAGCAGTAGGACTCTTGAGTCTTTTCATCAAGTCGTTGACGCAGCGTCCTGTGATGGTCTTCCGGGACCACCGCATCCACTGTAATGGGCACATCGCGAATTGTGCCTGCAAGAAGTTTTTCGCGAACCCATTTCCCTCGGCGAACAGGATCCGTCTCTAGGTTCAATGAATGTGCGATTAGCCAAGCGGGATGCGTTAGCATACCCTTTCGATGGTCAACCTTTGCCGGCTGTGTTGTGGGATAGTCCCAGTTTGAAAAGTCGATATTGAAAAATCTCCCAACATCTGGTCCCCGCATCTGCTGACCCGTACGGGTCGAGGCGTCGCTCTTATTCCAGTAGGCCATTCCCGTCGCGTCATATGGCGCGGCGGTCTGTTGCCCGTTTGCGTACCGAAACGAGTAACTGGTCATCTGACTCTTAAATGTTCTAACCCAATTTGTGCGGCGTTTGGTATTCGTTTGAAAGTCAGCGAACACCGTACCCATCATCTTCATTTCGTCAATAAACTCCCAATGCTTATAAAGCTCTTCCTCCGTGAATTCTTCCCAATCAAAACGACGAAAGTAATCGTAAATCTTCCTGATTCGATCGGACGCCGCCTTCATGGATTCGTTGTTACCAGAGTGGTAGACGTAGAACGACTCCGTTGTTAAAAGATTTTCAAATACACGATTGTCTTGCTGGATAATATGATCCACTAGCATATCCGCTTCATCTACGAGACGACCTTTAACACCGTCATAGCTAGCGCCATTGCTGAATCTCGCATCGTCCTTAAAAATCGTCATGGCCTTCACATAGCCGAAGAATTCCCTAAAGAATCGTAGCTTCCTGATTGGCGTATTCGTGATGCTCGAGTTAAAACCGGCCTTCTGGACCGTTTCATCAATAACGTAATATTGATCTCTTCTCTGGACCATGCGGACGACCTCGCGGCGATAGTCTTCTCGCGTACGGAGTTCGCCTCGGTTCACCGCGGCGACCAGGGCATCATCGGGACTGCTATCGGTGAGTGCATAGGCTAAAGCATAACTGGCGTCACGGGGAGACATCATCCGTCTTCCGTGATCATCCATCTGCCCTTGACCGAACTCAAAACGGTAAACGAATTCCGAACTTAACACCAACGTTTCGATCAGTTTGGCCATGGCTTGTTGATTACCCAAGGTTTTCATATAAACACTGGTTAACGCGATGACATCCTTGGCCTCCTGTTCCGTTGGCTTGCGTTCTATAATTTTGATGAACATTTCGTCCACTAACTCGGCCACACGACCATCACCGACATCCCCTGACGCAATCCGTTCCGCCTCAAACGTTCGCGTCCATTGGGCCATGCATTTATCTATAATCCGTCTGTATGAGTCGCCTTTTTTCCTGTGGTTTTCGATCGCTGAATTGATGACGACCATTTCCGTATCTGACAGCGGGCTATACTCTGGAAACTGAATATTCCTTTTATCCACGTCTTCCATTACCAGCGACATATCCCATTGCTTGTGGAGGACCATCATGAGTGTTACTCGAGCCCGCAAACGTTTCTCATGCACTCCAAAGGTAAACCATTCTCGTTCACATTTTTCTATGATCTGTTCAAACGTGACGCCATCTTTCGAGTACAACGCGATACCACGATAAACCGCCTGTAAATCATCTCCATAACGTGTTCGTAATAACTCCAAATTGGTTCGCCTGATCGGATTACCATCACCGTCGGTTCCGTAAACGGGTATTGGTTCTACGGATGTTCTAACAAACTGTGGTAACAGTTTTTCGTCTCTTTCTTGGTAAATATCACGAGTGACCCTAGCGACATACAGGTTTAAAAACTCATCCCGTAAACGCAGTGTTTCTAGATGTTCCAATTCCAACTTCATAATTCGGTACATAGCTGGGTAGTGTGCCTTCATCGTTCGCTCGGAGGCCATATAGGCGGCGATTTTCCTAGCATTTGAAATCATCGTCAGTAGATGCCCGCCTGCCAGCATCGTATTGTCGTAATACCGAACTCCAATATTTGTGGGCAACAAAAAGGGATTCGTGATACTTTGCCGAAGACTTCCGCCGCCAAATCGAGTGCCAAGATTGACACCGTTGTCACCAATAACCAACATCCGCTGACCATCGATAGTTCTAGTAGGTTCGTAATCCAGTAACCGATTAATCTTCGCATTAAAAATAAATTCGCTGATCAACCAGCGGCGGTCTACAGTGAAACCCTTCTCCCCAACATATTCACCGGAGAATAACTTCTCATGATCGACATAATTCCCGTAGCCCGGCAATCGCAACTTGTCGTCAAGCTTGGACGCGTCATGTTTATTAAGTTCCGTTGACACCCACGCCACCAATTCCGCGCGCTCTACCGACGAAGGTTGTTCCGCGTCCTGAGGCGGCATCGAATCAAAAAAGAGTTGCGACTGAGCTTTATTCAACGTCTCCAATCGATCATCGTTAGATAGATCCGTGAGATTATCAAAGCGAATTTCACCTTCCTTGACTTCGGAATTATGACAGGAGACGCAATGGTTATTCAGAATGGACTCAACAGCAGCAGGAATCGTGAAAGGCTGCACATCCCTTGGTTCATTTTCAGCCGAAATCCATTGAACACCGATCACTACAGCCAAGAGACAAGCTCCCAAAGAAATGGTGGTGTAAAGTCGACTCATACTCTGCTTTCACATGGTTAACTAACAATATTTAGCGCAGCGAAAGGCCGCTGCCAGTCAAGAAAGTTTGATTATACCCGACCATATCATTTTTAAAGAGTCCGATGTATCATATTTTCAGTTATCAGAAAGAACTCGCGGTGGAATTGTTCGCGACGGTGCCGCACGACGGCGTTTGACAGGTATTCCCATATTTTACCTACTCGACAGGTAAGAACTGAATCGCGTCCACAATGACATATTTGCCATCGGTTCCTTTAGTATTAATCGTTACGGAACCCGAAGTCCCCTTATGAAAGCGAAATGTCCCAAGTGGCCGAAAGAGCTTTTTGATAGGCGCCGGTTCTCCCTCGTTCACCTTCACCACAGTTTCACCGTCGGCGTGGCGAATCGTAACCGGTACTCCGTTGGCTCTGCGGATATTGGAATTGTGGGACATGCGAACTTCGTAGCGCCCCGCGTCGGGAAGATTCGGAGTGAAAGTAGCCGATTTCTCTCCTTTTGATTCCTTCATATCATGAATGTAACTCGCACCGACAAAGGGGGGTGTATGCACAGAATGTTGCCACTTGCCGACAAGTGTTGCGTTTACATTATCTACAACGACACCAGGGAGCTTCTTGATATCCGGCACAATAAAGCGAATCATTTCCGGTTTATCGACCTGGTCAGGCTTGGGAAGCGAAGGCGTTTCGGTTCCAAGACCAAAAGAGAGCAGCCCAAATAATAAAGACAGCTGAATTTTTACTAACGTCACTGCAGATACTCCGCCCTGCCGTTAGGCCAATAGCTCTTGAATGACTTCACCAGCAACATCAGTCAGTCGAAAATCGCGCCCATTAAACCGATAGGTTAGTTTCATATGGTCGATCCCTAGTAAATGCAAAATTGTCGCATGAAGGTCATTAACACCGAGACGCTTTTCTACCGCTTTATAACCAAATTCATCACTAGCGCCATATCGAATACCGCCCTTAATTCCGCCGCCCGCCATCCACATTGTGAAGGCGTGTGGATTATGATCGCGCCCCATTGATCCCTGGGAATCCGAGGTTCGACCAAACTCCCCTCCCCATACGACAAGAGTCTCGTCAAGCATCCCCCGTGCCTTGAGATCCGACAACAGCGCGCCAATAGGTTGATCAACACTCTTAGCCGCAATTCGATGGTTCGCTCCAATATTGTTATGCCCGTCCCACGGCACATCAGCCACTCCCCCACCGCCCCCATTGGTACCGGCGTATAGCTGAACAAATCGAACCCCGCGTTCAATCAATCTGCGGGCTGAAATACATTGTTTGGCTACCAATTCAGTTTCTTTTTGATTAACACCGTAAGCCTCATGAGTTGCTTCGGTTTCCCTACTAATATCCAAGGCCTCGGGTGCCGCTGCTTGCATTCGATATGCCAATTCAAACGACTCAAGGCGAGCAGCCAAATCCGCTTCATGCGGGCGGAGTTCTTGATGCTTTTGGTTCATCGATTTAAGTAAGTTGAGTTGCGAACGTTGTTGTGATTGCGACATGCCCGATACTCTTGCAAGATTATCAATCGGCGTCGCACTTCGTCCATCAATCGATGTGGGTTGAAACACTTTTGGTAAAAACCCAGGCGACCAGATTGGTTTTCCGCCGCGCGGCATAGCACCCCGCATCACTACAAATCCAGGTAGGTTTTGATTTTCAGAACCAAGTCCGTACGTCACCCAAGAACCCATGCAGGGGCGTCCTTGAAGAAACATGCCAGAATTCATCTCTAACATGGCCGGAGTATGATTATTGGATTGAGAAAAACAAGAATTCATAATTGCCATGTCATCGACGTGTTGGGCCATATTTGGGAATACCTCCGAAACCCATGCACCTGAGGCACCGTGCTGCTTAAATTTAAAGGGAGACTTTAGCAAGTTTCCGCTAGTGGTAAAGAACCCAGTTTTTGGGTCGGCTCCTGCTAGTTTCTGCCCATCCCGTTTCTGTAATTCCGGCTTGTAATCAAAGGTGTCTACCTGAGAAGGACTACCGGGCATGAACAACCAGATCACTGATTTTGCGGTGGGCGCAAAATGTCGAGCACGCGGTTCATCGGAGGCGTTTACGGACGAGAGCAAGCCTTCATCGGATAGCAGACTTGTAAGCGCGAGAGAACCGCAACCGAGGCCAGCATTTCTCAGAAATGACCTTCGTGAATCAAAATTAAAAGCGTTATTATTCATAATCTAAGATCCTGATTATTAATCAGAGCTAATCGATAAAAAGGAATTCATTGAGACAAAGCATTATCTGGCAATAATCGATAACAGCCAGATTCATGGAGTTATCCGAGTCGCCGTATGACGCTGCCTGTTCTCTGATAAAATCGGACATCTGTTTCATTTCAGTAGCAGTCGGCCCGCGGGAAAGCGCTATACCGTAAGCTTTTCCCACAACTTGTTCGGTCGTTGTTTCTGATGAAACATAGATGCGTTTAGCAAACTTTTCGGCTAACTGCCGCGTCAAGGGCGAGTTCATCAACGCCAGCGCCTGCGGTGGAACGGTAGTCACATCACGATGCCCGATGCTCTGAATCGAGTCGGGCGCATCAAATAGTTGCAATATTGGAATTAAATTACTGCGCTTGACCGTCAGGTATATACTCCGACGCGAGCTATTTTGATCTAGCGTACCTTTACCGTACATTGTTTTTTCGAGCGATCCACTCACCGAAAGTAAGGTGTCGCGGATGACTTCGGCCTCTAGGCGTGTTGAACCCCGCCGCCACCAGAGTGCATTGTGCGGATCGGTTTTCGCGGCGAGTGCATTATCTGCGCCCGATTGGCGGTAAACAGCGCTCTTCATTATTAATTGGTGTATAGACTTTAGCTGCCAATCATTACGAATCAACTCTGCCGCTAAGTAATCCAACAATTCAGGATGAGTAGGCGCGGCTCCCTGACTACCAAAATCACTGGGTGTGCCGACAATTCCCCGCCCTAAATGGTGTTGCCATAGCCGATTGACGATCACCCGCGCCAGTAAATAACCGGAACCCTGTTGTTCATCGGTTAACCAGTTGGCCAATGCGACCCGCGGCGGTACTTGAGATTCCGTGCCGACTTGCGGCTCACTTGGAGTCACCCAATTCTGTTCCGTCTTATCACTAGCCGTTAGTACACGCAGGAAACCTGGTGACGCTATTCCTTTTTTGGTATTCGAGTTTCCTCGTGCGAGAAAGTAAACCTTGCGAGTATCAGCGCCGAAATTATAAGTCACGCCGTTCTTTCTGGCGGCATAGATTTTCGTGAGCACCGGTTTGGGTTGTAGTTTCAGGTGTTCCCGTTCGAGTTCATCCAGCTTGGCCCATTCTGCATCCCGCGGCGAATACCACTTCAACAAGTCTTGTTTTTGTTTGGCATTACGCTTTTCTTCCGCAACATCAATAATGTCTTGGATGTTTTTCGGAATAACTAACTGGGTACTGAAATAGAAACCTGAGGGGCCGGACGCGTTTATGATCTTGATCAGCAGTTCATTGGTGCCGGCATTCAATTGCAAGGTAACTTTGTCCTGATCGGCCGCAACGCCGCCCATTGTTTCTTTGGCCAAAACTTGTTTACCGTTGAGAAAAACCTTGATTGCGTCGTCGCGACCAAGTGATATTTCCAAAGGTCCTTCTTGAGTTACCTCAATCGTCCGGTACAGATAGTTGGCACTATTATCGCCACTGAACTTGTTATGTATTACGCCATCAGTCCAACTCGGTTGAGGAATCCATTTAAGTTTGTCGAAGGTGGCATTCAGGTCGACTTTACTCTCCGGCGGAAACACTTCAGAATAGGCTTTCTTAAAGTCAACAGCGGCAAATGGGCCGATCGTTTGCCAAACACCAAGTTTTTGGCTCGCGGGTTGTTCCGTTTTAGATTTTAACCATTCATTGAGTCGACGAGTCAATTCAGATTTTTCAAATTTTACACGGGCATCAACTAATGGTTTGTGCGCTGCGTCAAATTCACTCTTTGCCGTTTGCGTTCCAGCGGGATCCGGGTCGTAGTCAAAATCCTGAAATCCAGTCTCAGCAAAACAGGCTGTGAAACGATAGTAGTCATTGTTGGGCAGCGGATCGTATTTATGATCATGACAACGGGCACAACCGATGGTGAGGCCCAGCATGGCGGTGCCGATGGTGCCGACAATATCATCCAATTGTTCGTATCGACTGCGTTCACGCTCTTTCTGGGTTTGCTGTGAAGTAAATGTGCCTGCTGCCAAAAAGCCTGTCGCGGCTTGCGAATGATAATCGTTAGGTGCAATTTGATCGCCAGCAATTTGCAGTCGAATAAATTGGTCATAAGGCATATCTTGATTTAGCGCCTTGATCACAAAATCGCGATAATGAAAGGCCCCCGCCCTATCTTTGTCAAACGCATAGCCATTGCTTTCAGCAAAGCGTGCCAAATCAAGCCAATGCCTAGCCCAACGTTCGCCATAATGTTGCCCAGCCAACAAACGATCCACTAATGCTTCGTACGCGTCAGCGGCCGGGTCGTTGACAAACGACTCCACGTCCTCAGGATTCGGAGGTAAACCCCACAAGTCAAAATACGCCCTGCGTATCAATGTATGCCGACTTGCTTCTTGATTAGGTTCTAGCCCATTCTCATTTAACGCTGTATATACATACCGATCAATATTGTTTCGGATCCATGGTGACTTCAATTTCGTCGGCGGCTGGGATTCAAGAAGTGGCTGAAACGACCAGAAACCGCGACCGGCCTCAATATCGATTTCAGTTTTTGCAAGTCGGGTCGCGGGACCATCGCGGGGATCGGCTGCTCCCATTTCTACCCATTTTTCAAAATCGGCAATAACGTCGTCTGGCAGTTTCGTGTCGGGCGGCATATTGAACGAATCGTGACGAATCGCTTTAATCAGTAAACTGGTTTCGAGTTCGCCAGGAACAACTGCCGGTCCGCTTTCGCCCCCTTTGCGAATTCCAGCTTTTGTATCCAGCAGCAATTCATTCTCTAATTTATCGTTGAGGAGGGCCTCACTAGAATGGCACTCATAACAGTGCTTGACTAATACAGGACGAATCTTTGCTTCGAAAAACCGAAGTTCTTCGCGGGTCGGTTCTTCAGCCGTTACAAAAGAGTTTGCTGAAATACAAACAACAGTCAAAAGAATAATTCGGTACATATATTGAACTTTGAAGGGCAGAAATTCAGATTCTCATCTTTTCGAAAAATAAACGTCGCTTGATTCGGCGTTAGCGCTACGGGCATTATAAAACAAAAACACACAGTCATGCTATAGAAATAACCGATCGATCTCTAATCGTTAACCAACTGTGTGGACCGCAATACCAAATCGCCTCACATGTCCTGCGAAATTATTTGGGTTTGTCCTAACAATTCTCTCTAATGAAATCGTACAATTAATGATTCTATAGGAAACATGCATTTGAAGCGTCCGTCTTACATCTTGATACTACTTGGCACGGTTCTTTCCGTGGCAGCCTCCCTATTTGTTCTATCCGGCAATTTGGACGGTCTTTCAAATGATGGTACAGCAAATTCCACGGTCGCCTTACAATCGATTGCGCTGTATTGGGTGTTGGGTGTTGCATTGGTCTTGATGGCAGCGATGCGCAAGCGTTATTGGAAACAGTATCTGCTGGGGACTTGCTCGATTGTAATTTGCATCGCTTGCGTTGAACTCGCACTGAGGATTATTTCACCGGCCTTAGCTATGCGTGAATTTCACTTTTTGAGGTCATCCCAACACCATCATGAATTGATGCCTGATACAGCGTATCATCTAGGCCAATTTGAAGGCGAAGACATTGTTGTCCAGACCAACGAAGACGGCCTACGTAGTCTTCATAGTCGTGACAGTTTTTTGAACTTTGATAGACGCATCGTCTGTCTGGGGGACTCCTTCACCTTCGGAGCTTGGGTTCAGGATGAAGAAGCATACCCACAGATACTAGAATCCCTGCTCAACGACACGGAGGCAGACGGTTCCGTCGGAGTCCTCAATGCCGGAATTCTCAGCTATTCGCCGCTCCTAGAAGAGCAAATGCTAGAACACGTAGTAAAACACTACCGACCCCATGTGGTTACTCTGATGCTGGATTGCACGGATATAGGAGATGATTATCACTATTCACTGGAATATGATCCCCAACAATTGGGAGGACCATTTAGCGGTCCCGACGTGACCAAACCAAAACCCCATTTTGGCGCATTATGGCGGTTTGCCCAACCGCTCCATCCGACTCTTCTAGCGCCGTTTAAACTTCTTGACCGTCTGGGAGGCGGATATCAACCACTGGACCCGTTTGATTACTATAAATTCAGGCTACTCGTGGCAGGGAAGGTGGAAACGGAACGATTTTTCATCTACCGTCATCCCCTGGATGTCACCCGTCAATATTTTGACGCTACCTGGGATACAATCAACCGGATTGCCGTAACATGTCGCCAACAGGATGCGGAATTTATTCTATATATTGCCCCACGATACCATCATTGGAATGCGAAAGAGTCTCCGGATAATTGGGAAACCTTTGCCTATGGCTTAGAGGAACCATATCAATTCGAAATATTCAACTATTTCGAATCCAAGATTGATTCAGCGCCATTTAAGATCGTAAACATGTTGCCGACATTTCAGGCAACAGAAGAATATCCCTTGGTTTTTCGCACTGACCCGCACTGGAATCCTCAAGGGAACCGGTTTGTTGCCCAATTACTGCAGCGTTCTTTGACCAACAGCCAGTCCAAATAGACTTCCTTGAATCAATTTGCGAGTTGAACGCAGACGCAACGGCCAGCATTATGCTTAAGGGAACTCTCTTCATATAACCTGGTGCTGCGGACGAGACGAATTGGGGTGTGTCGTTTAATCGTTTTGAATATGGTATAAAATTGCTTGGCCACATATTTATTAAAAGCTAAGCATCAAATCAACTTAACTATCCGCAAGTAATATTAACGGCAATTACATCATGACTAAATTCCTGCGACCTACGACAAACTCGAGACTCTGCAGTCCCAAACTATTATGTATGTTTGTATATTTACTTTGTTTCACGTCTTTGGTGGCACAGGACAAAACTGGGCAAAACAAAGCAACGCCAGTCAGCCACATTAAAGTGGCCCCAGGGTTTGAAGTGGAGCTATTGTATTCGGTTCCTTCTAAGGATCAGGGATCGTGGGTTAACTTGTGCGTCGACAATAAGGGACGAATAATCGTCAGCGATCAATTTGGTGGTTTATACCGCATGCAACCACCAGCAGCGGGTTCTCCACTGGATCCCGCAAGTATTGAAACTGTGCCAGCACCGATCCGTGCAGTCAATGGAATGGTATGGGCATTCGATGCGCTCTATGTCGGTGTGAACGACTATGAGCAAAAGATATCGAGTGGACTCTATCGCCTCACGGACAGTACCGGCGATGATCAACTCGACAAAGTTGAGCTGTTACGGGAAGTAAAATCTCGCGGCGACCATGGCGTGCACGCCGTTGTCCCTACTCCGGATGGAAAATCGCTTTTTCTGATTACTGGAAATAATTCCAAACCACCGATCATTGAACCCACGTCCCCGGTCACTCAAGTCTGGGGTGAAGACCATCTGCTGCCTAGCATGCCGGACGGTCGAGGACACAATCGCGGCGTCCTGGCACCTGGCGGGATCATCTACAAAGTCTCTCCCGACGGTAAACAATTTGAGGCGTATGCTTCCGGGTTTCGAAATATCTTTGGCGGCGCAATTAATCGGGACGGTGAACTCTTTACCTACGATGCGGATATGGAATACGACTTCAATACACCTTGGTATCGACCCACGCGTATCTGTCTGGTAACTAGTGGAGCAGAATTCGGGTGGAGAAACGGTGCGGGGAAACGCCCAGTATTCTATCCAGACAACCTACCAGGCGTTTTGGATATCGGACCGGGTTCTCCGACCGGAATGACCTTTGGTTACGGCGCGAAGTTCCCCGCTAAATATCAAAATGCACTGTATTCGTTGGACTGGAGTTGGGGCAAGCTCTATGCAGTTCATCTGAAACCCGATGGAGCAGGTTACACAGCTACCAAGGAAGAATTTGTAACCGGAGCGCCACTGCCAATCACCGATGCCATGATTCATCCCGGCGATGGTGCAATGTATTTCACCATCGGAGGACGCCGCGTACAATCTGGCCTTTATCGAGTCACGTATGTCGGGAGCGAGTCGACGCGCGCGGTATCGACGAAGCCCACAGTCACTGCTGAACGCCAGACGAGGCATATGCTGGAGGAATTCCACGGCGAACCTAACCCTAAGGCTTTAAACGCGGCGTGGCCCCTGCTCGACCATCATGATCGTTTAATTCGCTGGGCCGCTCGTATGGCTGTTGAACACCAACCCACAGAACAATGGGCGGAACGTGCCTTGCAAGACGCCAATCCGAACACCCAAGTCGAGGCCTTGCTTGCACTATGTCGCATGACGGGAATTTGTCCCCAACATCGAACCGCTCAATCGCCTCCCGTGGATGAAGCCATGGGACAAAAATTGATCCAGGCGTTGTTGGCCGTTAATACGGCAAAATTGAAACCGGCCCAGCAATTAACTCTTGTCCGCACCCTGCAAATTACGCTCATTCGTTTTGGTCGTCCTGAGCATGCAATTGTTACAGAGTTGAACCAGAAGTTTGATCCTTTGTTCCCCGCAGATACATTCGAGGAAAACTGGCTTCTGTGTGAAACGTTGGCGTGGCTGGAATCCCCAACCGTTGCTGCCAAGACCCTCGCACTGATTCAAAACGCGGCCACGCAGGAAGAACAACTGCAGTATGCCCGTTCCCTACGCATGCTACAGGCTGGGTGGAACACGGAATTGAGAACACAATATTTTAACTGGTTTCTTAAAGCAGACAGTTATCGTGGCGGGGCTAGTTTTGATATATTCCTGAAATTCATTCGAGATGATGCCGTCGCTTCTCTCGACGCAAAATCCAAAACATCGCTTGCTCAATTGTTGGCGACAAAGCCAGTACGGAAATCCGTCATTGAGAACTTAGGAGCCATTTTTGAGGGTCGTGAAACGCAAGATTGGAGTCTTGACACACTGTCTGCGGCCGCAAATGCGGATCTAAAAGACCGGAATTACGACAACGGAAAACGAATGTTCGCTGCCGCGGCCTGTTATGCCTGTCACCGATTTAATAATCAAGGCGGGATCACCGGACCAGATCTGACGTCCGCCGGACGACGGTATTCTCCCCATGACTTACTTGACCAAATCATTAATCCTAGTAAAGTCATCAACGATCAATTCTCAGCGGTTGTCGTCATTACGGATGCCGGGGTCATTCACACCGGAGTTGTCGTGAACCTTAATGGTGATAGCCTGATGCTCAACACCGACCTTACCAACCCTAATCAGCAAGTTCGGTTGAATCGTAACGAAATTGATGAGATCAATATTTCAAAGGTATCACCAATGCCAAAAGGTCTGCTAGCGAAAATGACCCGCGAAGAAATACTGGACCTTGTGGCCTATGTCATTAGTGCCGGTGATTCGAAACATAAAGTGTTTAAAGAGTGAGCAGGAGTTGATCCGAGCGGGCTAAGCCATGTAGCGGGCGTCTTTTCAAACCGCAGTACAAAGACGATCGCGATCGTGATGGGGCGACTGAACTGGTTCGCTCATTTCCAGCCTATCCGCGGATGCCGCACTACCGCTCACGTCCATCAGGCCCTCCTCTTTTCAAGGACAGACAGACGTTGTATACATAAATGACAGTACACACTATGCAAAGCGGAATACAACTGGAGAAAAAATGAATAGCGAAAGTAAGTGCCCGATATTAAACCCGTCACACCGACATACAGCCGCGGGTAGCTTGTCCAACCGAGACTGGTGGCCAAACCAGTTAAATCTGCAAATGCTCCATCAAAACTCGAGCTTGTCTAACCCTATGGGCGATGACTTCAGTTACGCTGATGAGTTCAAAACCGTCGATCTTGCTGCGTTGCAAGCCGATATATTTGAATTGATGACCACATCTCAGGACTGGTGGCCTGCCGATTATGGCCATTACGGTCCGTTCTTCATCCGCATGGCATGGCATAGTGCAGGTACTTACCGTATCGCTGACGGTCGTGGCGGTGCAGCCAGTGGAACACTACGTTTTGCACCATTAAATAGCTGGCCCGATAATGTTAATCTAGACAAAGCCCGACGGTTACTCTGGCCGATTAAACAAAAATACGGAAAGACACTTTCGTGGGCAGATCTCATGGTCTTCACGGGAAATTGTGCTCTGGAATCGATGGGACTGAAAACCTTTGGCTTCGCTGGCGGCCGTGAAGACGTCTGGGAACCAGAAATCGACATTTCATGGGGTGCTGAAAGTGAATGGCTTGGGGATGAACGCTATAGCGGTGATAGAGATCTAGCTAATCCTCTAGGTGCGGTCCAAATGGGTCTCATCTATGTTAATCCCGAAGGTCCTAACGGTACTCCGGATCCACTCGCATCAGCAGTGGATATTCGAGAGACCTTCCGCCGAATGGCGATGAATGACGAGGAAACCGTAGCGCTAATTGCTGGCGGGCACACTTTTGGCAAAGCGCATGGTGCCGCCGATCCCGAACAATACGTGGGTCCGGAACCAGAAGGTGCTAATCTGGACGATCAAGGACTGGGTTGGAAAAACTCGTTCGGTACCGGCAATGCCGGTGATACGATTAGTAGTGGCCTCGAGGGCGCTTGGACCACTGAACCGGCAAAATGGGATAATAATTATTTTGACAATCTATTTGGGTACGAGTGGGAACAGGTTAAAAGCCCTGCAGGGGCCACGCAATGGACTCCCACAGATGCTTCGGCACAGGCTACCGTAGCCGACGCGCATGATCCCGACAAAAAACATGCTCCCATGATGTTTACCACTGACTTGGCACTGAAATTGGATCCCGTTTACGGACCCATTTCAAAACGCTTTCACGAGAACCCTGAGGAGTTCGCAGATGCTTTTGCCAAAGCGTGGTATAAACTGACTCATCGCGATATGGGCCCAGTTTCACGCTGCCTGGGGTCCCTAGTGCCGGAACCGCAATTGTGGCAGGATCCCATTCCGGAAACGACGCATGAAACAATTTCCGATGAGGATGTCACCGAGCTGAAGACTCAGATCCTTGCCTCGGGCATTTCCGTTTCACAACTCGTTTCTACAGCCTGGGCCTCCGCGACTACTTTCCGGTCAACGGACAATCGAGGTGGTGCAAACGGAGCACGACTACGACTAGCTCCACAAAAGGACTGGGACGCAAACGTCCCCGCACAGCTTGCGGGTGTGCTGCAGGTTTTGGAAGGAATTCAATCAACATTTAACAGCGCCCAAGCTGATGGTAAACAAGTTTCCCTAGCGGACTTAATAGTGCTAGGAGGTACTGCCGCAATCGAAGAAGCGGCGAAACAGGCAGGCACTGACGTAACTGTACCGTTTACTGCGGGCCGCGCCGACGCCTCTCAGGAACAGACCGATGTCGAATCATTTGCAGCCCTTGAACCGGCGGCGGATGGATTCCGAAACTATGCTGGCGCTGATCTCGGATTCCCTGCCGAGGAGTTATTGATTGACCGGGCTCACCTCTTAACTTTGACCGCTCCGGAAATGACGGTTCTTGTTGGGGGACTGCGAGTGCTCAACGTAACGGCCGGTGACTCGGGCCTTGGCGTGTTTACAAAGAATCCAGAAACGTTGACCAATGACTTCTTTGTTAACTTGTTAGATAACAGTACAAAGTGGCAAAAGTCTTCAAAATGCGAACATTTCTACGAGGGATGTGATCGGGATAGCGGGGAAATCAAGTGGATGGGAACACCTGTGGATCTCGTATTTGGGTCTAATTCCCAGCTGCGTGCCGTTGCTGAAGCGTATGCCTGTGACGACTCACAGCAAGCGTTCGTTGACGATTTTGTAACTGCTTGGAATAAGGTCATGAACCTTGATCGTTTCGACGTCTAGTCCTGATATGGATTGAAAAGTTATATGTAGACGGAGCACGATTTCCGTACGTCAAGAGCGACTAGATCACGGTTGAAATGGCCATGTATTTATTTAAGCGAGAATATCGTGATTGAAAAAGTAACCCGTCGGTTCGTAGTCATAGTAATGGCGTTGGCGACATTTCTAGGGCTCGGGCGCAAGCGTTCCACAGCAGCCAGCATTGATGACGCGTTTGAACGCGTCGAGCAGTGGGATCGCACCCACGACCGCGTCTGGCTTGGTGGTGAGTTCTGGAGCAATCCCATGGAGGATTGGCGAATTCAGGAGGGATGGGCACAATGCCAAACCACTGCGGCCAATCGCAGTATTCATTCGGTCACTCGACAACTAACGGACCCTAGCTCGCCTTTCGCGATGTCTGTTGAATTGTCGCAATCGGTCGCAATCCAGAAGGACGGCGGTGCCGGATTTCGAATCGGAATTCGTAGTGACCTAAACGAGTACCGCTCCAATTGTTTTGCCAAAAATGGTGTGAATGCCGGCCTTCAGGGGAAGAACCTGATATTGGGCCTGTCCCACGCACCATTGACCGCCGACCTTGATAATTCACACGTGCTACTGACACTACAAGGACGACCGCAAGGAGACAACTGCGTCCTCACGTTGACGGCACGTGATTCAGGCAGCGGCAAGGAAGTCGGTCGTATACAACAATCGTTTCCTCAAGAGTCGATTCGAGGTAACATCGCTTTGGTCAGCCAGTATCTGGGTGTTCAGCGAAGGGTGCCGTCACCGGGTTATCGTTTTCGCAATTGGAGCATCGGCGGTGCGGCAATCACGCATGAGCCAAAACAAACGTTTGGTCCAGTGCTATGGACCATGTATTCGCTTAGTGATTCCCGGGGCAAAGAGGGCTTCGTACTCAAGTTGACCGCCATTACAGGCCCGCTCGGCAAAGATGACAGCCAAAAAGTTGAATTGCAAATTAAGCGACGGGGCAAGTGGATGACGTTGGGCAAGGCTAAGTTAGATCGCGAGGCCTGGACCGCGACATTTCGGATCGCGAACTGGAACGAGACGCAGGCAACGCCCTACCGTGTGATTTACGAACAGTCATTCAAAGAAGGTGACTCAATTACGGACCGCTGGCACGGAACCATACGCGCAAATCCCGTGGGCCGACCGCTGCGATTGGCCGCGCTCACGTGTCAAAACGACTACGCCTTCCCGTATGCACCAGTGGCCGATAACGTAGTTAAGATGAACCCGGACATGATTTATTTTTCCGGTGATCAGTTGTACGAAGGTCACGGTGGGTTTGGGATTATCCGAGACCCTGCGGATCCCGCAATTCTTAATTACCTCCGAAAATTCTACCAATTTGGCTGGTCCTTTCGTGAGTCCATGAAGGACGCCCCGACAATCTGCATACCGGACGACCACGACGTCTTTCAGGGAAATATCTGGGGCGAAGCCGGCGCGGCCATGAAGGATCTCGACAAAGGCGCTTCGTCCAAAGGCGGTTATCGGGAACCGGCCCGCATGGTAAATGTCGTGCATATGACCAATTGTAGTCACCATCCAGACTTTTATGATCCGCAGCCAGTGGAACAGGATATTAGTGTATATTTCGGCGACATGGTTTACGGGGGAGTGAGCTTTGCCATTTTAGGGGATCGGCAATGGAAAAGCGGACCGGAGCGAGTCGAGACCGGTTCCGGTCGCGCCGATCACGTACGGGATAAGGATTTTGATACTGCCGTCCTTGATAAACCCGATTTGGTTTTGCTGGGGGACCGGCAAGAAGCGTTTCTCAAGGCCTGGGGCAAGGATTGGCGGGGCCACACCATGAAAGTGCTGTTGAGTCAAACTGTGTTTGCAGGTGTCGCGACGCACCACGGTAATTTTAACGGCTACTTGAAGGCCGATTTGGATTCCGGGGCTTGGCCGCAAACGGCACGCAATCGAGCTATTGATATTATTCGAGAATCCATGGCATTGCACATCAATGGTGATCAACATCTGGCATCGCTCTGCCAATACGGCGTAAATGAACAACGCGATAGCAACTGGTCTTTCTGTACGCCCGCAATTGGTGCCGGTTACCCACGCTGGTGGCGGCCAGACGAAGTGGGAATGCCACATCAAAATCGTCCACAACACGGTCTCCCCCATACCGGTGAATATCTTGATGGTTTTGGAAACAAGGTATATGTTTATTGCACGGGTAATCCAGAAGTCGCGACGAAACGCGGTCGGTATGAACGAGCGCATCAGAAGGGCAGTGGATTCGGGTTCGTGACGATCGACACGCTGAAGAAAACCTATACGCTAGACGCCTATCAGTTTAACGTGGATCCCACCGACGGAAATCCGAACAATCAGTTTCTTGGCTGGCCGATCACGCTTGCGCAGGCAGAAAATAAAGGCCAGAATCGCGATCATTGAAATCGTAGAAAGATTTCTAGGAAACGGTACCTGCTTGCCAATACACCTACACTCCTATTTTTTTGAGTCCGAATCCTCGCATTTCTGTGCGAACTCGCCTCCGAAAAGCGGAGAGAGCGGGATTTGAACCCGCGGAACAGCGTTAACCGTTCACCAAATTAGCAATCTGGCGCTTTCGACCACTCAGCCATCTCTCCGTGAGCTTCAATAATAATTTAATAACGGCTTCTCGGCAAGTCGACCAAACGAGTGATGGTCTGAATTCTATATCCAATCCACTCGCAATCAATTTTCAACTATGGATTTACAATACATCTGTTCCTGCTACACTCACTATTTTAAACCATCAAATGCAAATCTAGAGTCTGATCCCATGAATCGTGCCGTCCTAACGTCGCTTTTACTTTTTGTAATCCTGTTGCCCCTAACAGCAACCGCACAACGCAATCACCGTTTAGATGCGTTCAAGCATATCGAAGTTCTCGCCGACGATTCCTTTGAAGGTCGACGCGCTGGCTCAACGGGTGGGCACGCCGCTGCTGGATATATCGTAAAACACCTCGCAGAATTTGGCTTGACGCCTGCCGGTGAAGAGAGCTACTTTCAACCGTTCAACAAAAAATATGAAAACTGCCGTAATATCCTCGCAATATTGCCGGGCAAGCATCCAAAACTCAATGAGGAAATTGTAGCGATCGGTGCTCACTATGACCACGTCGGCTATGGG
This sequence comes from uncultured Planctomycetaceae bacterium, assembly GCA_963934735.1. GTDB lineage: Bacteria > Planctomycetota > Planctomycetia > Pirellulales > Pirellulaceae > UBA721. The sequence continues at coordinate 9,283 of CAWVZW010000015.1, read as the reverse complement.
CAAGGTAAGAATCGAGGGCCTGTACATAATGGCGCCGATGACAATGCAAGTGGCACAGCTACCGTTCTGGAATTAGCGAGATACTTCAGCAAACCACGAAATCGACCGGAGCGTTCTCTGATGTTCTGTTTTTGGGACAGCGAGGAGCAAGGACTTATCGGGTCAAAATATTGGGTTGAACAGCCGACCGTCGAACTGTCCAAAATCGTCTTCAAAGTAAATATTGATATGATCGGACGACTCGAAGGTGAGACACTCGAAGTTCAGGGTCACCGCAGTGGTAACGGAATTAAGGAACCATTAAATGCCGCTAACGCTAAACTTGGTATCGATATTGATTACGTCTTTAATATGCCAGCCAACAGCGATCATTGGCCCTTTATAAATAAAGGGATACCCGGTTTCATGTTCCACACCGGACTGCACCCTGAATATCACAAACCAGGTGACGATTCCGAAACGATCGATGTCGAGGGACTTGAACAAGTCGGTCAGCTGGCGCGTAATTTCATCACCTTTTTGGCCACCACCAAATCGCCGCCCACGTTTCGCAAAGAATCACTTAGCGAAAAACCGCCGGCCAAATAGAGTTACAGGGTAAAAAGCGAAAGCTAACTTCCGATGCGTTGCATCACGGTCGCGATCGTTTGCCGCAAGGCATTCCCACTGGCACGCAATCCCTGAATTTCCTTGGGCCAGAGTTCAATTTCATGACGATCGACCACTCCAGCGCGACCAATCACGGTCGGCACCGATAGGGCAACATCCTGAATGCCGTAGCAACCTTCTTGGACACTGGAAACGGGTAGTACTTTTTGCGAATCTAATGCGATCGATTCAATCACATCACGGATAGCAATGCCTACGGCAAAACCAGCACCTCCCTTTTTGCGGATCACTTCCGATCCACTACCGCGGGTGCGGGTGAACAATTCGCTTGCAAGGGCAGGAGTCCAATTGGGGTGTCGATCGAGTGCGACTCCAGCAAAGGTTGCACTAGACCAAATCGGAACCATGCTTTCGCCATGTTCTCCGAGGATCAATGCGGACGTTTGAGTAGGCGCGATTCCAAGTTCGGCAGCGATAAGACTGCGGAACCGGATAGTATCGAGTTGTGTGCCGAGTCCAATGACCTGACTCAAGGGCAAGCCTAATCGTTGTGCTGCGACATAGGTCAAAATATCGACGGGATTTGAAACCACGAACACTATCGCTCCGGGCTTTGTGCCGACCGTGTTGATTTCATCCAAGATACCAACGAATAGGTCGGTGTTTCGATTTATTAAATCGAGGCGACTTTCATCCGGCTGTCGCCGCAAACCCGCCGTGATACAAATCACATCGCTGTCAACAACATGTTCGTAACCACCAGCTACGATAATCTGATCTGCGGTGCTCGGTCCACCGTGCATGATATCCAACGCTTGACCCTCTGCTGCCTCTAGATTGACGTCCAACAACGCCATTTCTCGGACAACTCCACCACACTGCAATGCAAACGCAGCACTCGAGCCAACAAGCCCACCTGCACCAATAATACTAACTTTCATCTCACTACTCCATCTATATGATTGCTGTTTCTAATTTAAGTTATTGTTTAGGCTACATTTCCGCTTTGCGATAAAGCTGCCATCACACGTTCCGTAATTTCTCGAACCAAATCATCCTGGTCCATTGCGTTTGCGTCTGCATTTGCACCACCGCCCATTGCTGGAGGCGGAGAGAATGACCGTCGCTGTACGCCCGACTCACTCCAACTGTCGCGAAAGACGTCGTTTGCACAAATATCGCAATCTTCGAATTCCTTGGTATTCCGCGGGTCAGAATAGCCCCATTCGTCCTTTAACGCTAACAATTCTCGCTGCTTCTCTTCGCTGAAATAACTAATATTTCCTAGACCCCGAGCGAGCATCAGCATTCGACAATACGCATCTAGAATTTCAGTCCACCAGTAGGCTTTTTCAACATCTTCACCGAATGAAACAGTTCCATGATTCGCAAGAATGATTACATTTGACTTATCGACAAATGGTAAGATCGTTTCGGCAAATTCTTTCCCGCCGGGTGTTTCGTAACGAGTGATGGGTACGTCACCTAGGAATATCTCTACTTCTGGCAGAACGCATTGTGGAATCGGCTCATGGGCAATTGCAAACGCGGTTGCATGTGGCGGATGACAGTGCACAACACTCTTAATGTCTGCCCGTGCCTTATAGATTTCAAGGTGCAACAACGCTTCACTGGATCGCTTTTTACGACCCGCCGTTTGTTTACCAGTCATATCGATCGTGCAAATATCATCGGGCGTCAAAAATCCCTTCGATTGCATCGTCGGCGTGCAGAGTACTTCATTATCACCAATACGGACGGAGATGTTCCCATCATTAGCCGCCGCGAATTCTTTTTGATAGATGCGTCGTCCAATTTCACAAATATCTTGTTTAATCTTAAATACGTTATTCATATTACGTTTCTTTCCTAGGTCCTAATAAAATACTATTTAACGATAATGTTTTCTAATATCGCCGCGTTGTAGGCGTCGACAGGTCTATTTACAGGGCGGAACGGACGAGCCGCTTCGGCGCCTTCACTCAGTGCGATCAAGGATCCGTGGCCCGACGCGAATTCGTCCCACAACACCAATATCTCACCGTTATCAGTTTCGGCCTGTGCTCCATTACGCGGCAATTCATCCAGAGTTAACGCAACTGCTACCCGCAGTGACGCTCCCACATATTCCGGCAGACAGCGACTTAACGTCACGTCTCCAACTATTTTTGCTATACGCATAACGAATGTCTTTCTAACTGTTAATTACAGCCACTCAGGCGGGGAACCAGTATGTAGTGGCACTAATTTGATTTGCTTTATTAATCTGGCGGATTGGGAGTTTTTACACACCACGAATATGTTCGCGCATGTAGTGTTTGCATCTTTTCGTAACTCGTTCATGTCCCGAACCTCGATCGCTCTCGAATTTTGGTTTCGATTGAGTGCAATCAGAGCCACGGACGTTGAATCTGTTACCAGGACAACTCGGGCGCCGTTTTCAATCGCTTCGCCACATCTACTCGCGGCCTTTACGATGCAATCGAACGATTCCAGCCCAGCCGTAGCAGAGCCCATAGAAATACAAATCCATTTACTCTGCCCGTTAATTGCGTTTGGGGATTGTCCTATCGCTGTCATGTCCACACGTCGTACGTCTATATTCTGTTCGCTTAACCAGTCCGCGGCTGCCGGGGTAATCAACGACTTGCTGTCGACTTGAATTACAGTAAGGCCGTCTGGTAATTCATTTAGTTGTTGGGTACTGATCACCTTGTCACCAAGCACCGTGATCTCAGTGCGCTCTGACTCTGTTTCATCGTCAACTGTAATACTGGATGTAGAATCACTAAGCGCGATCACACGCCTTGTCACTTCCTCAATCACATTCTGTATTTCCAACGGTTTCATACTCAATCCTGAATTCCCATAACGCACCATCGCAAAGGCGTTGTGCCCTCGGGACGTAAATCTCTTGTTAGCTCACTATCGCTTGACACAATGACATCATCTCCAACTCGTGCTCCAAACAAATCCATCGCGATCAGTGGAAAACCGTCGGTGGTTTTCCCGTCTGTAAGGTACATTTGGATAAGCAACAATTTCAAACCGTTAAGCGAAGCATGTTTTACTTCAGAAATTGCTGTCCCAACTACACGTGCTACTTGCATTGTTAATCTTTCTACTAAGTACTTCTATTTACCCAACATACAGAGGTCGCCGATCAAGGTCGTACGACGCTCACGCGTAAACGTAAGCGGTGTCGTGACTCCTTCACCGGTGGGACCCGCAATTGAAAACGACGGATAACCCTCGCCTCCTAGTCCCAAACCACCCATACAAGGTCCATTCTTAACAAACAACGTTGTGTCTAATACTCGCCCCATTCGTGTCATATTCTTGACATTCGTGGAGTGCATAATTGCTGTGTGCCGAAAACCATGTTCGTATTTTTTTGCTAACTGAATACCTTCTTCAACGTCACGAACACGGACAAAAGGAATGAATGGCATCATTTGTTCAATTGTCACGAATGGATGCGTATGTTCAGTTTCGCCGAATAATAAGGTAGTGTCTGCCGAAACAGATACACCAGCGGCCGCAGCCAACACGGACGCATCCTGACCCAGATATTCCTTTGCCGGTGCATCATGGTTGTCATCTCCAACCTGTATAACTGCCTTGGAAGTCAGATCTGCGATTTGTTGCGAGTTCAATTGATGGGCGCCAGCAATTTCCATTTGTCGCATAAGTTCATCGAACACCGAACTCACCACAAAGACTTCTTTTTCGGCAATGCATAACAAATTGTTATCGTACGCTCCTCCAGTAATGATCGATTCAGCGGCATTCTTCAAATCGGCTGTTTCATCAACGACCACAGGTGGATTACCTGGACCGGCGACTACCGCTCGCTTGCCACTATTTAGGGCGGCTCGCGCAACCGCGGGACCACCTGTTACACAAATAATTGCCACATCACGATGGGAGAATATAGCGTCGGCGGTCTCCAGCGTGGGTTCCGCAATTACGCATATTAGGTTATCGATTCCCAGGTCTTCGTAAATCGCCTTATTAAACCTTCGTACACCCTCGGCGGCGACCTTTTTGCCACTGGGATGCGGATTCACAACAAGTGTGTTCCCTGCCGCGATCATGCTAACAGCATTTCCGGTGATCGTTGGAAGCGAATGTGTTACAGGAGTTATTGCCCCAACGACTCCAAATGGGGCATGTTCGATAACAGCAATTCCTTGGTCGCCCGTAAAGACTTCACTCTTTAGAAACTCGACGCCAGGTGATCGCTGCCCCAAGGTCTTGAGCTTGTCAATTTTATGCTCCAGTCGACCAATTTTCGTCTCCTCCATCTCCATCGTTCCTAGTTCAACAGACTGGTCGATTGATATCCGCCGAATATGGTCAATGATCTTTTTGCGATCTTCCATGGATCGCTCACGCAATTCTTCAAATGCCTCATGAGCAGCGACAACGGCTTCGTTGGCATCATGGAAAACCCCATGTTTGTGCGCGCCGCTTGTGGGACGAGGTTTATTAACAGACCCCGGAACCACCACTTCGGCAAGCACTTGGCTGACTACGTTTCGAATCATTGTTTCACTAATTTGCATGGTACGTTTCTCTATAAGTTTTTAATTTCTCTGTGCGTTAAGTCCTGTGGCATCAACGTGTTATTCCTCTTCTCGGTGATATACACAGCCCGCGTCAACGCGTACTTGATCCACAATACCGACAACAACGGCGTCGATTGGAAGTTCGCGGGTTTCCTCTGTTAGGCGTGCACTTGACCCCTGTGTAAGTAGCACATAGTCACCAGCACCGGCGCCCAATGTATCTACCGCGACAAACGTCCGACCGGTCGTCGCCAAACTCTTGCGAGTTTTTGGTTCTAACCGATATGGTTCTACGACTAACAGTTTATATCCAACCAATGAATCAACTTTTTGAGTTGATACTACTGACCCGGTAACCTTGGCGACGAACATTTCTCACCCCTCTAATAAAAGTTTTGTCTGTCGTGCAACCACAATCTCTTCGTTGGTTGGCACGACCCATATTTGCACCTTGCTGCTGTCGGAGCTAATAAGCGTCTCATCATCGCTGGACTGATTTCGTTCATCGTCCAAACTAATTCCAAGTTCGCTAAGTCCCTCACAAACAGCCGCTCGGATAGCAGCTCCGTTTTCACCGATTCCACCGGTAAACACGATTGCCTCAGCACCTCCAAGTTGCAATAAGAGTCCGCCTAAATGGCGTCTAATTTCTGCAACAAACACGTCTAAGGCCAACTTTGCATCTGCGTTGCCCACGGCCGCCGCTTTTTCCAAATCACGACAATCCCCGCTGATTCCACTCAAGCCCAACAAACCACTTCGATTCGCAAGGTCATCCAACACCTCTTCCAAGCTTTTCCCGGTTTCCCGCATCACAATGGGCAAAGCGAAGGGATCAAAATCCCCCACGCGGTTATTGTGCGGAATACCTGTTTGCGGACTCATGCCCAACGTATTAGCGACGCTAACACCGTCACGCATCGCACACAAACTATTGGAGCCACCGAGGTGGCATGAAATTACTCGCGGCGTTTCCGCGGAAAGCAACTGTTGCATCCGCTCACCAATAAATCGGTGACTTGCGCCGTGAAAACCCCATTTCTTCACTTGGAATTGGTCAGCCCATTTACGAGGCGTAGCGTAATAACGCTGTGCATCAGCAATGGTCTGATGAAATCCTGTCTCAAATGCGGCAACCAATGGTAAGTCAGGAAACTGTGTTCCCATTAACCTCATCGCTGACACATAAGGTGGATTATGAGCTGGTGCTGCCTGCCCCATCAATTCCATTTCGTTTAGGACATCAGGCGTTACCAACTGCACACCACTATAAGAACCACCGTGTACTGCCTTAAAACCAATACCGGAAACTTCCGTTGCCGATTTTAGACAACCGTTGCTGGGATCCGTTAGCTGGTCCAAACACTTCTGGACAGCAACGCTGTGATCCTCAACGACAGCCTGGGTTTCATTGCGAACACCACCAATCACGATGAAACAATCACTTATTTCACCTCCGATTCGATCAATGCCACCTTGCGCCAATTGGGTTTCGGTAGACATATCAAACAAACGGTATTTGAAGCTGGTAGATCCTAAATTCGCGATCAGTAGTTTCATGGTTCGGTTCCTTCCATTTGGTTGGCAAGATTACTCTCACCCAACGACCAACGAAGTGATTCCCCGCCAAAAACAGGAAGTCATTTCGCGATTTCTATTTACGAAAAATAGACTTCTGATAGGCCTTCAGCAGGACGCGGAATAACGTTTGTCGAAACCAACTCGCCAACTTGACTCGCTGCGTTTCCACCAGCTTCAACAGCTGCTCGTACGCTACCAACGTCTCCACTAACGATACTGGTAACTAAACCACCACCAATATCAACTCGTTTCACGACTTGCACGTTGGCAGCTTTTGCCATCGCGTCAGTTGCTTCCACTAGGCCGACTAGGCCTCGCGTTTCAATTAATCCAATTGCACTTTCCATTTGTCTATTCCTTATATTTAAGATTTAAAACAGTCGTTACGCTTTGACAGATTTTTTAACTGGTAATTTGATAACTTTAGCGACGTCGGAATGTGGACGAGGGATTACCTGTACACTTACGACTTCGCCTATACGGCCTGCTGCGTTTGCACCTGCATCAGTTGCCGCTTTAACAGCAGCGACGTCACCAGTTACAAATGCGCAAACTAAACCAGCGCCAACTTTGTCCCAACCAAGGAACTCAACGTTTGCCGCTTTCATCATGGCGTCAGTGGCTTCGACAAGAGCAACAAAGCCCTTTGTTTCGATCATCCCTAACGCTTCCATAGCAGTTGCCATCTTTATTCTCCTAGAAAAACAACTAAACAAAAAATAATAAAACTCCGTATGCGGACGACGAGATTTCTCTCGCTTACCAAATACGTCGTATAACAATATCTACGTCTCTCCTACTTCTACTCATGTCGCCAATGTTGACAACACTTGTTTCGTTTTGCCGAGATCTCAATGATCCCCGCATTTACATCTTTCGGCTTTGAGCAACTCCAATTTGCTCGCATTGGATATATTGCAGGCGTTACCTTCATCGGTATCAATATGCACTTCCAGTTTGATTCCCTCGGACGCTCGAACTTTCACGTCTTCAAATACCATCGAGCAGTCATCCGTTGTAATTCGTAATTCCATCATCTCGCCGTTTGTAACACCAAACCGATCAAGATCGCTAATGTTCATGTGCACATGACGCGCCGCTCGGATCACTCCCTCATTGAGATTAACCGCGCCCTGTGGTCCCACCAGAACACAACCTGGCGTGCCTGCGATGTCTCCGCTATGTCTTACCGGAATATCCAAACCTAATTGAACCGCGTCTGTATAGGCGAGTTCTACTTGGCTATCAGGGCGTGTCGGTCCTAGTACTCGCACGTTGGGCAACATGCGTTTTCGTGGGCCTACCACCATCAATGTTTCTTCGGCGGCAAAATATCCATCCTGATAAAGCCATTTCATCGGGGTAAGAGTATGACCGGGTCCAAACAGAGTTTCCACGTGAGTGTCACTGAGGTGAATGTGCCTCGCCGACACATTTACTAGCAAATCAGCCGCTGGTTCCTCATTGACCTCTACGACGGCGGAATTGTCCGTTGACATTCCCATTACGATTTCACGAACGATACGCTCTACAACTTCACGACTAGGTGAATTTGACGAATTTGTAATTGCCGGTTGTAGCATTTCTACGCTCACGTAATTCCTCTTCTGGTTTATGGGTCTTTGTTTAAGGGTGTTTTATCGTTGCTGAAAAATGTTTTGCTAGGCTGTCGGTTCCGTTTGAGCACCGACCGCCGCAATATGAACCTCGACGCCTGCCAGTTGCAAAGTCTTAACCCACTCCGCTTCCAGTTGGTCATCCACAATAATTGAATCGATCATTGAAAGTTCACATAACAACGCTAAACTTGATTTGTTAAATTTTGTGCTGTCAGCTACAACCGTTACCTCGTCGGCCGCCTGCATCATTGCCTTTTCAGTTTCAACTAACAGGAGATTCGAATTAAATACGCCTCGGTCTGTGATGCCAGCTACGCTGATCACCGCTCGTTGCACATTTAATTGTTGAATCATGGAAACAGAATACGGTCCAATTGCTACTCCGCTACGTGCGTGCACGTAACCACCAATTAAAACCACATCCGTTTCCTCACTCCTCGTGAATACCGTTGCGACAGGTAACGAATTTGTCACGATTTGCATCGGACGTCCTACCAATCGCTGTGCTAACTCATAAGTAGTACTACCGCCGTCAAGCAATAGTGTGTCGCCATCGTTAATCAACGAGGCTGTTAACTCGGCGATTGCGACCTTACGATCGTGCTCACGTTGTTGTCGTTGATTGAAATGACCTAGGTTAGGAGCAGGTCCCGTGTAGAAAACACCGCCATGGGTGCGTTTCACACTTCCCTCCTTCTCTAGAAACCCTAGATCACGTCTTACTGTTGATTGGGAAACTTTTAATAAATTCGCTAAATTATGTAACGATGCGAACCCATTAATCCGGACTAACTCTAATAAACGGTCTTGTCGTACTCTACTAGCCATAGTTCTTTCCTGATTATTGCACTGAGTAACAGCATATATGCACAACGATGATCATTATGCGTGATTATATGCTAG